>NZ_JAHLDV010000013.1 GCF_018861865.1 Clostridium frigoris | reverse complement strand
TATGAATAAATAATTTTTAGTTTTGCCAGGAGCCGTATGCGAGGTCCGCACGTACGGTTCTGTGAGAGGAAAGAAGTCGGAAATTTATTACCGACTTTTACCTACTCGATTCGTTAAGATTTATATTAATAGCATTTACTTAATTTTCATTAAACATAACTTTGTATTCTAATTTGTCTTGCGATTTATTATAAAATTAAATAAATTATTCTATTATAGAGGAATTTAGAATGAAAGCTACTATATTTATACTAGGTTTTATATTATTGTTATTTTTATTTAGTTTATGTTGCCCTAAAATGGTATAATAATTTAAAGTAACTAAAATTTATTCCTTTATTTTATCTATAAAGTTTATATGTTTTGTAAATTTTTACTTTATTATACAATTTTATGAGAATAAATTAAAGAAAAAAGAGTTTGTTAATATACATTTAACAAGAAAAAGGAGTTGAAATTGGGTTTTATCAACTTAACTAGTTAAGGTGAGTATGAACCTTAAAATTATGAAATTTAGAATGAAAATTTTAGTACTGATTGTTTTTATTATAGCAGCATTTGGAGTATTAAACGTATGTAATACTTTATACAAAAAAGCGAATGTAGTAAAAGTTACGGTGCCAGAAGGATACACTTATGAAGAAGTAGGAAAGTCGCTTCAAAACGCAGGATTAGTTACACAAAAGGATTTTATAAATGAAGTTGAAAACTGGTCAGATAATAATTATTGGTTTTTAAAAGGCGTGCCAAATGATAAACATAAGTTAGACGGGTTCCTATTTCCTGCTACATATTCTTTTCAAAAAGATGCAACAAGTAAAGTAATTATAAGTAAAATGCTTGAAACTTTTGAGTTTAATATGAAATCTAATAAAGATTACATAACTAAAAACAAACTTAATATAAGAAATGTTGTAATAGAAGCCTCTCTAGTTGAGAAAGAAGCTGCAAAGGATATAGACAGAGCGAAGATAGCAAGTGTTATTCAAAATAGGCTTGCGATAAAGATGCCACTTCAAATAGATGCCACAATTATATATATAATTGGAGATAAAAAAAAGCTATACAATAAGGACTTAGCAGTAAAATCACCTTATAATACATACTTAAATAAAGGATTGCCTCCATCGCCAATATGTAATCCTGGAACTAAGTCAATAAATGCTGCAGTGCATCCTGCAAAAACAAACTATATTTTTTACGTACTAAATAGTAAAACTAATGAACATGTATTTGCTAAAACATATGCGCAGCACATTAAAAATGTAGCTAAATATATAAAATAGATAAAAAATCCACAAGATTAATGTAAAATTTATCTTGTGGATTTTAAAGTTATTTTAATTATCTAAGAAACTGTATTTTATAATTTTATTTTGTTTCAAACTTTCACCAACTGCAATCATTCTTTGGTTTGTTGAACCACTTAAATATTGAGTAATATCTTTAAGATCTTCTATGAATTCGCCATCTCTTAACATATCTATATACTGAAGAAATTCTAATCTTATAGGATCTTTAATAAGGTTTTCAAATGTATACCCACTCCAACAAAATATAGTTTTTTGTGGAAACATGGATCTTATTGCTTTTACTAAATCCAGTAAAGTCCCATCACGTAGATTATCCATGGGTTCCCCTCCGAGAATTGATAATCCTTTTACATATGGCTTTTGAAGGCTTTCTATAATTGAGTTTTTATTTTCTTTAGTAAAAGCCTGGCCGTAATTAAATTGTCTTGCCTGAGGGCTCCAGCATCCTTTGCAAGGTGGATTTTTACTGCACCCGCTAACAAACAATGATGTTCTAAAGCCTATGCCGTTTACAGTATCATCAAAGAAAATACTCGCATAATTCATTTAATTACATCCTTTATTATTCTTTCTGTTCTTAATCTCCTTCATTTTTCCATTAACTACAGGTCTTTCGAATATACTTCCAAGATATCCGCAAAGCTTTCTAATTATACTTAATAACATTTTATCATCATTTTTGCATACAGGACATTCAAACTCTGTATCACTATTTTCTTTTGTAAACATTTCGCCTGTATAGCCACATTTTAAACATTTATCACTTATTGAAGATATTCCAAGGAAATGTGTTTTGTCATATGAGTACCTTATAATATCTTCAAGTGCCACTAAATTTTTAGTCATATCGCCTAGTTCTACAAATGATATTGCGCCACCTGAGGATAAGGAAGATGATTCTGATTCTAAATCTAATTTATCAAAAGGCGATATTAATTCATTTGAAGGATAGTGAAATGAATTTTCATAATAGCCATTGTCATTTACGCCATCTAGAACACCAAAATCTTTTACATCCTCAATGCAAAACTTTGTTGCAAGGGTCTCAGCTGGAGATCCATATAAACTAAATCCTATTTTTGTTTTATCCTTTTGATCGTCACAATAATCTCTGAGGTATTGCATGATCTTAGATGCTCTTTTAGATGTAACGTCTGTTCTATCATCAAGGCCTTTGCCGTAAAGCGCAGTTAAGCAATTATGTAATCCAACATACCCAATTGATGCTGAAGCATACCCATTATTGAGTAATGGCTCTATTGTATCTTCTGCATTTAATTTAGAAATTGCTCCACTCATGTATAATATAGGGGCTTGTTTTGCTTTAACATTTTTTAGTATGTCATATCTTATCATTAATAAATCTTTGCAATCGTTTAGTGCATCATGTAGAGATTTGAAAAACGAATCCTCATTTCTATCTGCTTCAATTGCAAGTCTTACAAGATTTATCGATATTACCCCAAAGTTAAATCTTCCAGCAGTCTTGTAATTACCTGCTTCGTCTAAATAACTTCCGAGGAATGATCTACAACCCATACATTCCTTATAATCACCAGTAACTTCAATTGCTTTATCAGTATTGATATAATCTGGGTATTGACGATGAGCACTGCATACAACCGCTAATTTGAATAAGTCGTAGTATTTATCTCCCGGATTAAGGTTGTTTCCTTTTGTATTTTGATATACTAGCTTAGGAAATACAGGGGTAACACCACCTGTTAATCCTTTAATTCTTTGGTTTAATATAGCCTCGGTTATCATCTTTTGAATTTTTTGATCTTCATCACTAGCGTTCAAATCTACGTTATTTATACCAAGTGTTAAAAAGGGTGTCTCAGCTCTACTCGTCATTAGTGTTTGAACTTCATATTCAAGTGATTGCATACTATCTTCTATTTCTTTGCCTAATCGATCCCAGGCATAAGATTCTACTTTAAGGGTATCTTCAATCCATTTTCTACCTACAGCTCTATGTTTGTTTAAGCTTTTAACGGCATAAGGAGTAAGTCCTGTTATTAAAGTTGGGAAGGTGGTTCCCCCATATGTATTACTAGATATATGACTTGCAACTTGAGACAATACATTGATTGCGGTTTCAATTGAATTGGGTGTACCTATAAGGGTTGTACCTAATTCAAATCCATTCTCAAACATATTGATCCAGTCAACAAGGCAACAATTAAAAAGGGGTAAGCCAAAATAAGTCTCATCATGTATATATATGGTTTTTTTATGTTTCTTCAAATATTTTTTAGGTATTTTATGTCTTTGACTATAATTGCTTCCAACAACATTTGAAATTAATGCTCTTATTGTTTGAATTTTACTTCCATCAAGATTTCCGTTGGAATTAGTTTGCTCTGAAACGGCGTTAATTATATTATCTATTTCTTTATCTAAATCTCCTTTTTTATCTCTTTCAAAAGTTCTTTCTTGTCTATAACTTATGTAAGCTAAAGCAACATCCTTATCTAATAATTTAATTTGATCAACAATAATATCTTGTATTTCTTCTATTGGAACTAAAGTTTCTCCCTTTTGTTTAAGAGTTTCTAGTACCTTAGTTAAAACAAGGTTATTAAATTCTTTATTTTCCTTGCCATAAACTTCTATAAAAGCCTTTCCAGCTGCTGTTGATATTCTTTCTGGTTTAAATTCCTTTGTTCTTGAATCTCTTTTTATTACTTGCATATAATACCTCCGTGGATTTCGTTTCTATTAATTTTGTTTTAAACGTCAAAAGTCCCTTAACTATTGAGTTAAGAGACTTAAAATCATCGCAACTAAAAAAGATATTGCTAGCACTTCTCTATCTCTCGTAGAGCTATCGTGTGTAATTATGAAAAGGTATTCTGGCTTAAGCATCATTGCCCCCATTGTACCTTCCCGGTTTCCCAGTGGCATTTTTTTATAAGGACTCATCTTTTACAGCGGCGGGACCGCGCAGGATTTACACCTAACTTCTCTTTTAAACTAAGGTAATCTATACTTTAGTTACTCATAATTATAATATTGCAGCTCCATTAGAGCTGATTTAATTATAGTTTATATCATGTTATGGATTAAATCAATATTTATATAACTATATCCCTAGCTTATTTATTTCATTCACAAATTTTTTTGTGATTATTTGTGGCCTAGTAATGATTGAACCGACTACAACACTATAACATCCGAGTTCTAAAACACGTCGTGCTTTTTCAGGTGTATCTATGTTTCCCTCAGCTATTACAGGTTTTGTAACTTTAGCTAATATATTTCTTATTAATTCAAAATCATTTTCCTCTATTTTTATACCTTTACTTTGATTTGTATATCCGACTAAGGTAGTTCCAATAAAATCAAAGCCCAATTCATCAGCATGGATTGCCTCTTCATAATTTGAGCAATCAGCCATTAATAGTATATTAGGATACTTATGCTTAATTTGTGAGAAAAATTCAGTTAGATGTATATTATTAGGCCTTATAGAACCTGTAGCATCAATAGCTATAATATCAGCTTTTGCTTTTACTAACTCGTCAACTTCAGTCATAGTTGTAGTAATATAAACTTGGCTGTCAATATAATCTCTTTTTACTATACCTATAATAGTTAAGTCAACATTTCGTTTAATTTCTAGTATATCCTCTTTTGTATTAGCCCTTATTCCTGAAGCACCACCTTCTTTAGCTGCTAATGCCATTCGTCCCATTATAAATGGAGAATGTAATGGTTCATCGGATAAAGCTTGACAAGATACTATTAGTTTATTTTTAAAATCATTCAAATTGTCACATCCTTATATGAATTTTAATGATAATGTGTAGTAAGCTATAGGTCTACATTACTTTTTATATCAAGGATAATATCTTCAATTATATCTTTGATTTGAAGATTTCGTGTTCCAGGAATATAGATACCATGTTTTTGTAATGGAATAATATATTTAGTACAATCCATATTATATATTGTAGATGCAATCTTAGGGGTGATTTCTCCTTTTATACCACCACTACATATCATGCCAATCGGTCCGATAATACTATCAATTTTATTTGCGCTGCAAAATGAGCAAATTTCATCTTCTCCACTTATACCAAAATTTGCACCGGCCTTCATCATATTCGAAGTAGCATATGTATTTGTACCAAGTGCAATAATACAAATATTAAGATTAATTTCTTTATGAATTTTTTTTATGATTGTTTTGCCAAGACCTGCTCCTTGTGCATCTATTACAGCTATTCTCATGGTGATACCTCCGAAAAAATATAGTATAGTAATAGTTAAGACTATTTCTTTACACCTAAATTCTATAAATGTATTTTAAACATTATATCATAAAATTTTAATAATATTCTTAAACATATACAAAAATCATAGAGGATTATTTATATCGATATTCGACATTGATAATTAGTTTCAAATTCAAAATAGTTTAAAAATACTATAAAAATGACAAAATAACAATTTAATATTATTTATTTCGACAACGTTTTTAGAAAATAAAAGGATTTTACATTGTTTTGTAGAATATATATAATATTGGTATGCAATTAGTATGTAAAGGAGAATACAAATATGGAAAAATCAAACATAAAAGTAATCATTACAGATGATAATGATGACTTTTGTGATATCCTTAATGAATACCTATTTTATCAGAAAGGTATTGTTGTTACTGGAATCGCAAAGGATGGGGTACAGGCGATAAAATTAATTGAAGAAAAGAAACCTGATTTGGTAATAATTGATATAATAATGCCTTTTATTGATGGCTTGGGAGTATTAGAGAGGCTAAATACAATGAATTTAAATCCCAAACCTCATATAATAGTTTTATCAGCAGTTGGGAGTGAAATCACAAGGAAAAGAGCTATGTCGCTTGGAGCAGATTATTATATTGTAAAACCTTTTGACATGAAATTATTTATTAAAAAAGTAAGAAAAATGGTAAATGGCACCACATATAATAAAGACCTAAAAAAAACAATCACTAAAATTGATAATGTAAAAAATAATAATATAAGTAAAATTAGTAAAGATCAAAAAAATAATATTACTACTCAAATTACTAATATTATTAATGAAATTGGTGTGCCAGCTAATATAAAAGGGTATATGTATTTAAAAGAAGCAATAAACATGGTAGTAAATGATATTGAACTTTCATCATCAGTTACAAAGGAGTTATATCCATTAGTGGGTAAAAAATTTAATACCACTGCAGGTAGAGTTGAAAGAGCAATGAATTATGCAATAGATGTTACCTGGAGCACAAAGCAGTCCCCCAATATTAATAAAATCTTTGGATATACTATTAACTATAAAAAGGGTAAGCCAGCAAATTCAGAATTTATAGCAATGGTGGCTGACAAGTTAAGACTGCAAAATGTTGGTAGCTAACGTTACTTACTTTTAAAAGTGGTATATTACTATATTATTGTGGAAATATATATATAGTAGTTGTCTAAATAAAATTTTACTTAAGGAGTGATTTTAATGGAAGCAATTGTTGATAAGGATACATGTATAGGATGTGGTTTATGCCCTGAAATATGTCCGGAAATTTTTACAATGGACGACGATGGAAAAGCAAAGGCCTCTAAAGGTGAAATCTCAGCAAAATTATTAAACAGTGCTAAAGACGCAGAAGAACAGTGCCCAGTTAATGCAATTACAGTTGAGTAGGTAAATTATCCTTAGTAGATAATTTATAAAAAAATAAGCATATACTTAAAAATAGCGAGAAAAATTCTCGCTATTTTTAAGTATATCTTGAAAAAAAAAACTATCAACTTTATAATTGAGTTATAAGACTTAGGAAGGTGACAAATGAATATAATTAATGATTACTATAATGAAGTTATGAGCAATATTAGTGAAGGTATTGTTGTTATAGATAAGAGAGGTATTATTCAAATAATTAATAATGCTGCTGAAAGAATATTCGAAATTGATGCGGATAATAGCATAGGAGAATATATTTTAGATGTACTCACCTCTAGTAAATTAATAAATGTAATTGAAAAGGGAGAAGAGCAAGTAAAACAAAAAGAGGGTAAGTTTGTTGTAAGTCGCAAATTAATAACTCAAGATGGTGAGGTTATAGGTGCATTTGAAGTTCTTCATGAAGAAATTCAAAACAATCTATTAATGAACGTGCAAGATGAAGGTAGTGTACATGAAGAGATATTAGATACAATTTTTAATACTTTAAGTGAATGTATAGTTGTAGTTGATGAGAATGGAATAATAACTATGATGAGTGATGAATATAAAAGGTTCATTAATTGTGAGAATCCAGATGGAAAACATGTAACTGAGGTTATTGAGAATACAAAATTACATATAGTAGCAAGAACTGGTGAAAGAGGTTTTGGTGAAATTCAAGAAGCAAATGGACATAAGATGATTTCTATGAGAGTTCCTATAATAAAAGATGGTGAAGTTGTTGGTGCAATTGGGAAGGTAATGTTTAAGGATTTGAATGATTTTAAAATGCTTAGCAATAAATTATGTCTTTTGGATAAAGAAGCTGAAGGTTGTAAAAATGAATTACGTACAGATCAAAAGGCAATATATACTTTTAACAATATTGTAGGAGGAAGTGATAAAAGCCATGAAGTAATGGCCCTCGCTAAAAGAGTTGCTAAGATAGATTCAAACGTTTTAATTACTGGAGAGAGTGGGACTGGTAAGGAACTTTTTGCACATTCTATTCATAATGATAGTAAAAGATGTTTAAAGCCTTTTGTAAAAATTAATTGTGGAGCTATTCCAGCAGAGCTTTTTGAGTCAGAAATGTTTGGTTATGAAGAAGGGGCATTTACTGGGGCAAAAAAATCAGGTAGGAAAGGAAAGTTTGAATATGCAAATGGTGGCACTATACTATTAGATGAAATTGGTGATATGCCTATGAATATGCAGGTTAAACTTTTAAGAGTTATTCAAGAGAAGGAGCTCGTTAAGGTGGGTGGAAATGATGCTATTAAAGTTGATGTAAGAATTATAGCATCTACCAATAAATCTTTAGAACAGTTAATTAATGATGGAAAATTTCGAGAGGATTTATATTATAGATTAGATGTTATGCATTTAAGATTACCAGCATTAAGAGAAAGAACAGAAGATATCGAGGAATTGGCAAGTAAGCTCATGATAAAAATATGTAAAAAATATAATGTTAAGTCTGAAGGTATCTCTAGGGAAGCGATAGATTTTTTAAAAGCTTACAGCTGGCCTGGGAACATAAGGCAACTTGAAAATGTAATAGAAAGAGCCGTTAATTTGCTTGATGATGATATTTGCATAATGCCGAAGCATTTGCCAGAAAAAATAATTAAGAGTAAACTTAAGAAGTACTCATTAGAAAACAATTACTTGAAAGATGTTGTTGAAAGGATTGAAAAGGACATTATCATAGAATGTTTAAAGGGTGCAAGTGGGAATAAAAAAGAAGCAGCAAAAATATTGGGGCTTAGTAGGGCAGGATTATATAAAAAATTAAACCGATATCATTTAATGAAACCGACAAATCCACAATAGTGTACATGAAAACTATGTTTACACGTACTATTTTTTTATGAAAAATAGTTATAGTAGTGTAAGTGAAAATTATAAGGAAAACTAAATACATAGGTATACCAATGCATTGAAAATACTTTAAGTGATTTTTTTAACAAATAGGTTATAATATTAACAAGCTTAAACATGGTAAACATATAGAAGCATTAGTGTAAACTTAGTTTACACTAAGAGCTGTATTTGGTTTTATAATAAAGAAAGAGGTTGCTATAGTGAGGTTTGTGGGGACTTGACAATTTGGCATGAAAATTGCTAGTATTATATATATAGGAAAAAATAATTCTGTTATAAATTCCTATTATATGTTAATAATAAATTAGATAAATAAATTAATTAATGGAGGGTTACATATGAGAGAAGTAGTAATAGTAGCGGCAACAAGAACAGCAATAGGATCTTTTGGTGGAGCATTAAAAAAAGTAGGAGCTGTAGAATTAGGAGTTATTGCAGCTAAAGAAGCTATAAAAAGAGCGGGTATTAAACCAGAAATAATAGAAGAAGCAATAATTGGTAATGTAATACAAGCAGGACTTGGACAAAATGTTGCAAGACAAATAGCTTTAAAGGCTGGTTTGGATGAATCATCTTCAGCACTTACAATAAATAAAGTATGTGGTTCAGGACTTAGAGCAGTAAGTTTGGCAGCACAAATTATAATGTGTGGAGATGCAGAAGTAGTTTTAGCAGGTGGAACTGAAAGCATGAGTTGTGCTCCATATGTACTTCCAGTTAATAGATGGGGTGCAAGAATGGGAGATGGCAAAACAGTTGATACTATGATTAATGATTCTCTATGGGACGCATTTAACAATTACCATATGGGTGTTACAGCAGAGAATATTGCTGAAGAGTGGAAGCTTACAAGAGCTGATCAAGATCAATTTGCTTTAAAAAGCCAACAAAAAACTGAGGCAGCTATTAAAGCTGGTAAGTTTAAAGATGAAATCGTTCCAGTTGTAATTCCTCAGAGAAAAGGTGAACCAGTAGTATTTGATCAAGATGAATTCCCAAAATTCGGATCAACTATTGAAAAAATAAGTAAACTTAAACCAGCATTCAAAAAAGATGGTACTGTAACAGCAGCTAATGCATCAGGAATAAATGATGGTGCAGCTATGTTTATAGTAATGTCAAGAGCAAAAGCTGACGAATTAGGAGCTAAGGTTTTATGTACTATTAAATCATATGGTTCAGCCGGAGTAGATCCAAAAATAATGGGTTATGGTCCAGTTCCAGCAACTAAAAAAGCTTTGAAAAAAGTAGGAATGACAGTAGCTGATTTAGATTTAATCGAAGCTAATGAAGCATTTGCTTCTCAATCACTAGCTGTAGCTAAAGATTTAGGATTAAATCCTGAAATAGTAAATGTTAATGGTGGAGCTTTAGCACTTGGACATCCAGTAGGAGCTTCAGGAGCAAGAATACTTGTTTCATTAATACATGAAATGATAAAAAGAGATTCTAAAACAGGACTTGCTACATTATGTATAGGTGGCGGACAAGGAACAGCAGTTATCGTAGAAAGATAATTTACAAATAAGACCAGCAAATATGCTGGTCTTATTTTATTTTAAAAAACATATTATTATATTTTAGGTTATAATATTAATGTAGAAAAAAAATAATTTATACGGTTGGATTATATTAAGAATAAATAAAATTTAAGGTTAATTTAATAATAATGTTATATAATACTAAGGAATAACTGAGAGCATTATGGTATAATTATATAATGATAGGAGTGATATAGATGGTAAAAAAGATGGTAAAAATAAAGAATGCGGTGCCTAACATTTTCACCTTAAGCAATATGTCTTGTGGTATTATATCTATACTTATGAGTTTTGACAGCAATTATAAATTAGCAGCGATATTTATTCTTTTAGCAGGAATATTTGATAGATATGATGGAAAAATAGCTAGGTTTCTAAACGTGGATGGACAGCTCGGTAAAGAATTAGATTCATTATGTGATTTAGTATCTTTTGGTGTTGCACCTTCAATACTAATGTTTAATATGTATAATTTTGCAGGGCTTGGATTAATTGGATATTTGATGGTTTTAGTATTTCCGGTAGCGGGAGCATATAGACTCGCAAAATATAATATTACGGATTTTGATGGGGTGTTTTCAGGAATTCCTATAACTGTTACAGGTACATTTTTAGCATTGTATGCATTTTTCATGTTTAACAGAGCATCAAATTTAGGTCCTACAATGTTTTTAATGATTTTGTTATCATATTTAATGGTAAGTAAGTTTAAATTTAAGAAGCAATAATAATATAATTAAAATATTTTTAATGTAATTATATAAAAAAACCTTACTGTAAAGTGAGGTTTTTTTTAATCCTTAAATTTATAATAATATTCAGGTGTATCTTTAGTGATAGCTTTAAATTCGTAACCTAAATGGATGTAGTACTTTATAATACCAGGCAGTGATTTTACAGTGTTTTTATTATTTGAATTACAATGCATAAGAATTATAGCTGCATTTTCATTACCCTTAATGATTTTTGCATTTTTAATAAGTTGTGGAACGCTTAAGTTTGGGTTGACACCATCAAGTGCATCTACATTCCAATCATATATTTTAAATCCTTTCTTATGAAGGTTTTCTAAAGTAAAAGAGTTTAAACGTTTTGAACTGCCACCAGGAAACCTAATAATCTTAGAGGTAGAGCCTGTAATTTTATGAATTTTACTATAAGTTTTTTCCATTTCATAGATAAATTCATTAGAGCTTCTATATATCTTTTTAAAATTATGGCTATAAGTGTGAAGACCTATGCTATGACCTTCGCTATATATTCTCTTAAGGATAGATTCTTTTCCTTCAATTTCTTTTCCTACTATAAAAAAAGTAGCTTTTACTTTTTCATTTTTTAATACATCTAATAGTGCATCTGTAACAACGTATGTAGGACCATCATCAAAAGTCAAATAGACAAATTTAGAAACAGGCTGGTTGCCACCATCTTTAAATATAGTTCGTGATGGGTTTAATGTTTGGCTGATTTTTTGAGCATTATTTACATGGGAACTATATACTAATATGAAACAAATAATAGTGGTTGTAAAAATTATAAGAATATTTTTTTTTCTAATCTTCATAGTATCACTCACCTTTAGTTTTTGTTGATATTAGTATACCCAAAGAAAAATCTATTAAAACAATATATTATTAAAACTAAAATTTAAACAAGAAATTTAAATTTATGCAACAGATAATATGATTCATTATTTACTAACAATTGATACTTGAATTTTACATAATTACGATATATAATAAATCTAGAATTTTATGATTGTGTAGAAAAATAAAACCAATTTCAAAAGAAGAAAGAGGAGGCAGATAGTATGCAGCAAACACCAAATTCTAATAGACTTCATATAGCTATATTTGGAAAGAGAAATGTGGGAAAATCAAGTCTAATTAATGCACTTACAAATCAGGACATTGCATTAGTTTCTAGTTTAGCAGGAACTACAACTGACCCAGTATATAAGGCAATGGAATTACTTCCAATAGGACCAGTTGTGATTATAGATACTGCAGGACTTGATGACGATGGAGAAATAGGTGAACTTAGAATCAAAAAAACTAAGGAAGTTATGGATAAAACAGATTTGGCTCTTTTGGTTATAGATGGGAATGAGAAGGATTTAAAATTTGAGAAAATATGGTATGAAGATTTAAAAAACAGAAAGATTCCTATAGTAGGAGTTATAAATAAAATTGATGAAAATGGAGTAGCACTAGGGAAGATTCAACTTGAAGACATCCAAAAGATAATAGGTATAGATTTTGTTAAGGTTAGTGCGAAAGACAGAATAAATATAGATGAATTAAAAAAAGCAATCATGGATGCTGCGCCCAGTGATTTTGAGAAAAATACAATTGTAGGTGACATAGTAAAACCAAAGTCAATAGTATTAGTTGTAGCACCACAAGATATTCAAGCACCAAAAGGAAGATTAATACTGCCACAGGTTCAGATTATAAGGGATTTACTTGATAATGATGTTATGGCTCTTGTTGTAAAGGATAGTGAGTTAAGTGATATTTTAGCTGCACTAAAGGTTAAACCAGATTTGGTGATTACAGACTCACAGGTATTTAAAAAAGTGAATGCTATTATTCCAAAGGAGGTACCACTTACTTCATTCTCTATACTTATGGCTAGGTACAAGGGAGATTTAGATACCTTAGTTAAAGGGGCAAAAGCTATTGATACATTGAAACCGGGAGATAAGGTGCTTATCGCAGAAGCTTGTACTCATCATCCACTTGAGGGCGATATAGGTAGAGAAAAACTACCCAAATGGCTTAATGAGAAAGTCGGTGGGAAGTTAGATATAACAGTTTGTGCGGGTAGCGGTTTTCCAGAAGATTTAAGTGAGTATAAGTTAATAGTTCATTGTGGAGCTTGTATGTTTAATAGACAACAGTTAATGTCGAGGATTGAAAAAGCTAATATAGTGGAATTGCCTATTACAAACTTTGGTATAGCTATAGCTCATATTAATGGGATATTAAATAGGGTACTCAGTGCTTTTGAATAGTCTTTAATACTACATCTACTCAAAAGAGGATTTAACATAGGTGTTGAATATTAATAATAAAATAATAAAATAATAAAATAAATAAAGTATGTAAAAACTTGAATAGTGACACTTAATATGCTACAATTTGTTTGAAATTACAAAATAAGTAAAACAAGATATGAAACTATCTATTAGCTAGTTCAATATAAATTTTATTAAATACATATATACAAAAGGTATTTAAGGAACTAATATAAAATTAAGTTAAATTAATGAGTATATGATTATAGATTTAAATATATAAATTTAAATTTATATATATATAAGAATGTAAATTAAACAATTGAAAGGGGAATTTTAAATGAAGAAAAAAATATATATTGATGGAATGAGTTGTTCACATTGTTCAAGTCATGTAAAGGAAGCATTACTGGACATTGGTGCTACTAAAGTAAAAGTTGATTTAGAGGAAAAATTTGCAGTAGCAGAATTTGAGGATGAAACAACCGATAATGACATTACAGAAGCTATTGAAGAAGTAGGATATGAAGTTACTGAAGTAGAAGAATATTAACATAAAAAGTCCTACCAAGTTAAGCGTGGTAGGGCTTTTTATGTTAAAACTCGTAACATTTATTAGTTGAAAAATTTTAAACAGACATCTATTTTTTTATTTTCAATTTCTAAAACAACATAAGAATACCACTTCTCACGTCTTTTGCAGGAGGGGGAACCAGGATTAATCATAAGCACTTTATTTTTAGTTAATATAAGTGGTTGATGAGTGTGTCCAAAGATTATTATATCTACTTTATCATCAATAAATTTATCATATGCTGTAGTTAGTGTGTTTTTGCTAGTGCCATGACCATGGTACAAACCAATTCTATACCCTTCTATTGATAATATTTCTTTTTCCTTTAATATACTTCTTATATAATGCTTGTCGTTATTTCCCCATACCCCAATGAAGTTCTCATGTTCTTTTAATTTTGATACAACACTCGGTGAAATATAATCACCTGCATGAATAATCATATCGGCTTCTTTAAATAAATTGTCTATTAATTTGAAAAGTTTATCATTATGTTTTTTTGCATGCGTATCAGATAATATCACAACTTTCATATTTCATCACCTTTTATTATTATATTATTTTATATTATGCTTTGATACACAATTAGGAGTATTTTTATAGAATTAGTATATTAACTTGTTATACGCTCAAATGAGTTTTATTATTCACATACCTTTATTTTACAGCTTTAATTCTATTTATATAATAGTTCTGTTATAATAAATATATAATTATAAGAACCAGATTATTTAATTTAAGCAAAATTTCAAAGGTTTATTATAGAGGTAGGAGAAAAAATGGGACAAGTAGAAGACAGAGTTTTAATTTATGAGCAAAATGGGATAAATATAAAAAATGAGAAGTCTTTGCATTCATCTATTAAACAATGGTATGTAACGGCTGGAGACAGATTTGAGGTAAAGGTAGATAAATATATAATTGATTTAGTGAGAAAAGATTCATTAATTGAAATACAAACAAAAAATTTTAGCGCAATTCGTAATAAACTTATAGAATTAGTCAAGTATAATAAAGTAATGCTTGTTCATCCTATAGCTGCTGAAAAGTATATAGTAACTACAGAAGAATCGAATATAGTAATTAGAAGAAGAAAGTCACCTAAAAAGGGTAAGTTAGTTGATTTATTTGATGAGTTAATTAGGATACCTGATTTAATGAGATCGGATAATTTTACATTAGAGATTCTAATGATTAAGGAAGAAGAAATAAGATGCACGGATGGTAAAGGAAGCTGGAGGAGAAAAGGTATAAGCATAATAGATCATAAGCTTTTAGAGGTAATCGAGAAAATTACTTTTAAAGAGAACAAGGATTTTTTGATCTTTTTACCTGAAGAATTAAAAGAAAATTTTACAAACAAAAACTTAGCGAAAATATTGAAGATTTCTGAAAATAAGGCAAGGAAAATAACATATTGTTTTAGAAAAATGAAGATTATAAAAGAAATAGGGAAGCTTAAAAATGAACTTATATTTGAGAAGCTGTGAAATAAATGCGTTTATTATTTATAGGAGGTGAAATCTGTGGATAAAAAAAGGGTTTACGTAACAAGGAGAATTCCAGATGAGGCTATTGAGCTTTTAAAAAAGCATTTTGATGTAGAAATAAATCCCTGCGATAGAGTCTTATTAAGAGAAGAGCTTCTTTTGAAAGTAAAAGGCAAGGATGCTGTTTTATGTCTTTTAACTGATAATATAGATGAAGAGGTATTCGAGGCAGCAGGCAATAAATGTAAGATTTTTGCTAACTACGGTGTGGGGCACAGCAATATTGATTTAGCTACAGCTACAAAACATGGAGTAATAATCACAAATACTCCACGGGTGTTAGATGATGCTACTGCAGATCTTGCATGGACACTGCTCATGGTTGTTTCTAGAAGAATCGTGGCAGCAGATAAATTTACAAGAAATGGTGCTTTTGAGTCTTGCGATCCTATGATGTTTCTTGGCCGTGAAATTACTGGAAAGACATTAGGAGTTGTAGGCGCAGGAAGAATTGGGTTTAACTTTGCAAAGAAAGCTAAGGCTTTTGATATGAAAATATTATATACTGATATAATTAAAAATAATAAAATGGAAAAAGAACTGGGTGCTATTTTTGTGGATAAAGAAACTTTGCTTAAAGAAGCTGATTTCGTATCATTACACATTCCAATTTTACCTTCCACCATTCATTATATAGGTGAAAAAGAATTTTCTACTATGAAAAATACTTCTGTTATTGTTAATACATGTAATGGATCAGTAATTGATGAAAAAGCGCTAGTTAAAGCCCTCAAAGATGGTGAAATATGGGGAGCAGGACTTGATGTATTTGAAAATGAACCTAATATTGAACCAGAACTTCTAAATATGTACAATGTTTCAATTGTTCCTAATATTTCTTCAGCTACAATGGAAACAAGAACAAATATGGGATTAGTTGCAGCTGAAAATATTATTAAAGTCTTAAATGGTGAAAAGCCTGACACTTGTGTTAATACTGATGTGTTAAAATGATTTCATTATCAAAGCACTTACATTCAGAGCAATCGGATGAAAGTGCTTTTTTTATTTGAGATAATTAGTAAATATTTAGTTCTGTTAATGGTATATATTTCATAGAATATATTTATAGTAATATATTTTATGAAATACATACTTTTGTTATTTGTTAAGCTTAAATTGAGGCACTTTTTATTTACAATATAGATAAATTGAAGGAGGCTTTACAATGAACATTGATTTTCAAAAGGTCTTACAGAAAGCAGAAGAGTACAAAGGGGACATATCAAGGTTTCTTCGTGATATGATTGCTATTCCAAGTGAAAGTCGCCATGAGGAGAGCGTTATAGCGCGAATAAGTGAGGAGATGAAAAAGGTTGGCTTTGATAAGATAGAAATAGATAAAATGGGAAACATAATAGGGACTATAGGTCATGGGAGTCATATTATAGCAATGGATGCACATGTAGATACGGCAGGTATTGGAGATAAAGATTTATGGCAGTACGATCCATATAAAGGATATGAAGATATGGAAGTGATCATAGGGCGTGGTGGAAGTGATCAAGAGGGCGGTATGGCATCTATGGTTTACGCAGCGAAGATTATTAAAGAGTTGGACATGCATGGTGATTATACGTTACTAATTACAGGTACAGTCCAAGAAGAAGAGTGTGATGGGCTTTGCTGGCAATATATGATAAATGAAGATAAAATTCAACCTGAATTTGTTGTAATTACTGAGCCTACTTCCTGTAATATATATAGAGGACATAGGGGACATATGGAGATAAAAGTAGTTACTCATGGCCTAAGTTCCCATGGATGTGCACCAGAGAGAGGGGTAAATGCTATTTATAAAATGACTCCTATATTAAGTGAATTAAAAGGGCTTAATGAGACTTTGACTTGTGATAATTTTTTAGGTAAAGGGACACTTACTGTTTCTGAAATATTTTTTACGTCTCCTTCAAGATGTGCGGTGGCAGATAGTTGTACTATATCAATTGATAGAAGATTAACAGGTGAAGAGACTTACACTTACGCCCTAGAACAAATTAAAAATCTTCCATCAATCAAAAATATGAAAGCTGAGGTTTCTATATATGATTATGAAAAACCTTCATATAAGGGAGTTGTTTATCCAACAGCTGCTTATTTTCCAGCTTGGAGCTTAGATGTTCATCACCCAGCTTGTGAAACTTTAGTAGAATGTTATGAAGCTTTATTTAATGAGGAGCCACTAGTTGACAAATGGAATTTTTGTACAAATGCTTCTTCGATTATGGGTAGATATGATATACCCTGCATTGGATTTGGACCGGGTAATGAGGAAGAGAAACATTCTCCAAATGAGCGAACCTTAAAGAGTGAATTAGTTAAGGCAGCAGCTATGTATGCAGTAATTCCTAGTTTATATGTAAGTAGAGTAGTGAAAAATTAATAAATTAACCATTGCAATGTGTTATAAAAAAGAAGCAGCCTGTGAATACACAGGCTGGTGATATATATATATATAACCTATTATGCAGCAAGCAAGGAGCTGATTAATCTTTTTTAATAATGCACCAAACTGAATAGGAATTCCCATTAACAGTAAAGTCACCATTGCCATCTTTGGCTATTATAACTTCTCCAGAAACATTTCCAGTTATATCTACAAATGACTTGCCAGAAAGTTTTTCTCCGACAAACATTTTTTTAGAACCACTGTTATTTACATTAGAAATTAACGAAGCGAGTCCATTCTCTCTTGTCCAACCTACAATATGTGCATCATCGAAATAATCATGTTGCCATCCATAGGCAAAATCACGCCTAGCTTTTAATAAGTTATCTAGTTCATCTTTTAGTGATGCTATAGAATTACTTGGCATTCCATAATAATCTCCGAAGAAAACACATGGTATACCCTCTTTTCTTGTTAAAATAAATGTATATGCTTGCAGTTTAAATGAAGTGTTTACCCAGGACTCAAGAGACTGTCCAGGTTGAGTATCATGATTGTCCACAAAAGTTACTGAATTCTGTGGATAACAACTTATTAATGTATTTGACATTAAGCTCCTTAAATCATAGTTTTCTTTTTGAGTAGCAGCTGCTAGAAAATTATAGTGAAGTGGTACATCAAAAACATTCAATATATGGGAAGTATTTTCAACATATTTTTTCAAAGTGTTAACATCATTATCCCAATATTCACCTACTGTAAAAAGCTCTTTATTTGTAATGTTTCTTATGTCGTTAATAAGCTTTATAAAAAATTCAAATCCTATATGTTTTAGTGCATCTAATCTAAATCCGTCAAGTTGTGCTATTTCAATATACCATAATGACCATTTTAAAAGCTCATCATAAACTGCAGGAGAACTAACGTCTATATCTGTAAGCATAAGATAATCATAGTTCCCGTTTTCATCATCTACTTCAGAATCCCATGATTTGCTAAGACCGGTAAATTCAAAAATAGCACTTTCTTTTTTGTTTTGGTCCCAATCTACGCCATCAAAACATTCCCAGTTCCACTTAAAGTCAGAATATTTATTGTTTCTTCCAGTGAAGTTGAATTTAGTCCATGCTTTTATATCATATTCACCAGATATTTTATTGTTCCGATTGTTTGGGTCAACTTTAACTGCTTTTACCCATTCAGTTTCATCTGCGCCACCCTTATGGTTAAGAACTATATCTGCTAATATTTCAATTCCGTTTTTATGAGCCTCATTTATTGCATTTACATATTCATCCTTTGTACCGTATTTAGTTCGTACGCTTTCCTTTTGGTCAAATTCACCAAGATCATATAAGTCGTAAACGCCGTATCCTGTATCATTACTGCCACCTGCACCTTTATAGGCAGGTGGAAGCCAAAGGGTATTTATGCCAGCATCACTTAAGACTTTGATGTGATCTTTTAAAAAGTTCCAGTGGCCTCCATCAGGTGGTAAATTCCATTCAAAGAATTGCATTATTGTTTTATTCATGTAAGTTAGCTCCTTTTATCTCTCTAATCGAGATTTATTAGTTTTTAATATTTCTACAGCTGAACTTTTCTAGTTTCTCAACAAATAATGTCGCAATCTTTGATAAGTTTTTCTCATGAACTAAGTAAGAAAAAAACCTATTGTATTTTGTCTCAGTGGCTATAATTTTAAGCTCATTGTTAGTGGCAGCATCATCAACTACTAAAGATGAGATGAAAGTTACACCTAAATTGTTTTTAACAGCTTCTTTAATTGCATAATTACTTCCAAGTATAATAAAATTCTTTGGTAATATACCTTCTGTATTCAAAAATATATTTAGATATTCACCAGTTCCAGAACCTTCTTCTCTATGCATCCAAGTTTGATTTGACAAGGTGGGTTTAAGTCCAATATTTTTATCATAGGTAAAAGAATTTGGAGTTACAATAACCATTGTGTCTTTGTAAAAATTTTTAGAGGTATAGTTATGTGCAGGGACACTTCCTTCAGTTAAGGCAATGTCAATATCATAATTTTTAAATTTTTCATAAATATTATGGGTATTTTCAATAGCGACTTCAAGTTTTATGTTTGGAAACTCTTTAATAAATTCTCCTAGTATTGAAGGAAGTAAGAATTCACCTATAGTCATACTTGCGCCAATCTTTAAGGTTCCTGAAGTGGAATTATGATAATTGTTAAGTTCATCTTTTGTGTCATCTATTAGGGAGATTATTTGTTTAGCTTTTTTGTATAAGATTTCTCCAGTTTGTGTAATTAAGATATTTCTTTGTTTGTTTGATCTTTCTATCAATTTAGTATTAAACTTTTTTTCTAAAATTTTAATGTGTAAACTAACACTTGGTTGAGATATGTTGATAGTGTTTGCAGCTTTTGTAAAGCTTTTTTTGTCTACAACAGCAATAAAAGTTTTTAATTCTTCAATCATAATCATCACCATACCTATCAGAAATATTAATAAGTATTATATAAAACATGTATTATACTTATTGGTTAAAAACAAGTATACTATAGTCAAAGACATGTTGCAATAAGAAAGGAATGGTACAAATGAATAATTTAAATGAGATTCTTCTTTCCGAAATTGAGGATTTTAGAGCACTTGGTAATAAATTTTTAAGTGGTGAAATGAGTAAGATGGCTTTTAAAGGAGCTTCTGGTGGTATGGGAGTGTATGCTGAGCGTAGTGGCAAAGCATTTATGGCAAGATTTAGAATGCCGGCAGGGATAGCTTCTTTAAAGGATCTTAAACTAATTTATGACTTTGCAAATAGATATAAGGTAGAAAGTATACATATAACTACTCGTCAAGCAATGCAATTACATGGAATTACTATAGATGAAGTTTGTAACATTATGAAGGAAGGAATAAATAAAGAGTTATACATAAGGGGATCAGGTGGTAATTATCCTAGAAACGTTTCTGCATCGCCACTATCTGGTGTAGAAAAAAATGAGGTTTTCGATATATCACCTTATGCAATCGCTGTTGGTAAACATTTTTTAAATAAGATATATACATATAAGCTTCCAAGAAAATTTAAGGTTGCATTCTCAAGTAACGACAAGGATGAGTCACATGTAACTGCTACTGATTTGGGATTTTTAGCGGTTATTCAAAACAACGCCCAATATTTTAAAGTATATTTAGGTGGTGGAATGGGAAATAATTCAAGGCTATCTGTTGCAAGTGGTCAATTAGTAAAGCCAGAAGATATTATATACCATGTTGAAGCATTAACTCAGCTTTTTATTAATGAAGGTGATTATGTAAACAAAGGAAAAGCTCGTATAAGATACATTAAAGAAAGAATGGGCGATGAAAAATTTATAAACTGTTATAATAGTTATTTGGAGAAGGTTAAGGCTGAAGGTAATTTAAAAATCAAGGTAGAAACTAAGGTTTATGATAAGCCTGGTATTGAAACTTCTATAAAAAATCTAAGACTAATTTCACAAAAACAAAATGGCTTATACAGTGTGTATGTTCATCCAATGGGAGGACAATTAAAAACAGAGCATTTAAAACTAATAATAGATAAAATAGAAGGTATGGACGATGTAGAAGTAAGACTAACTATGTCAGAAGGATTATATATTAGAAATTTGAATGGAAAAGAAGCGCAAATATTACTTGACGTAACAGAGGGAATGGGTGGAAATACTTCGCTTGAATATTCAACTTGCTGCATCGGAGTTCCTACTTGTCAAATGGGAATATTAGAAAGTCAGAGTACTTTAAAAGATATACTCAGCTATTTTAAAGAAAAAAACTTTACAAAAGATATACTGCCTCCAGTTCATATATCAGGATGCACTAATTCTTGCTCCGTACACGAAATAGGAACAATTGGATTTCGTGGTAAAAAGAAAAAGGTTCAAGATGAACTTACAAATGTATTTGAATTACATCTTGGTGGGGACCTTGGAATAGGTAAAACAAAACTTAGTAAAATTTATGGCGATATTAGAGAGGTGGAAGTGCCAAAATTTTTATTTGAACTGGCAAGTGCAATAGATACTTCAAGCAAGGATTTTGATTCTTGGATAAAAGAAAACGTAGATGAATTAAATAAACTTGTAAGTGAATATATAGTATAAAGAAATTTCATATGTTGGAATGTACCTAGAATTCTGTAAATAATTTAGATAGGTAATTAAGAATAGTGTATATGGGGGGACCCATTTACTTTATTCTTTTTTTGAGTCACTTATAAATAAATTACATGATTTAATGATAATTTATTTATATGCTATATATAAATTAATGAGAAAGAAAACTACGATTATATACATTTAAAATAATTGAGCTAAAATTCATAACGTGAAAGCGACTAATAAGCAACTTTAAATACATATTTATTAAGCATTTATGACTATTTGAATTATAACATTAATTATCTGACATTAAAGCTAGTAATATGGCTATATTTCGTCATAAATAGGGAAATTATAGTTTGAAATCTTAGAATTAATAATATATAATAGATAAATATTGTATTAATAAATTTGATTATAGAGGTGCATTTATGTTTTCAAAGATAAGAGAATTACTTATAGGTAAGACATTAAAAACAGAAGAATTAGAAGGAGAAAAATTAAACGTTTTATGGGGACTACCTATATTATCCAGTGATGCTGTTTCCTCCGTTGCATATGCAGGTGAGGAAATTTTAATTGTGCTAATTAGTGTTATAGGGGTTATGGCATATAAATATATGTTTTATGCTGCATTGTGCATAGTTTTGTTATTGCTTATACTCGTTTTTTCATACATGCAGACTATTGATAGTTACCCATCTGGTGGAGGATCATATATAGTTGCAAAGGATAATCTCGGAGTAACCCCGGGGCTTACGGCTGGAGCAGCACTTACTATAGGTTATGTTCTTACAGTTGCTGTTAGTATAAGCGCCGGAACTGCAGCGATAACATCAGCTATGCCATTTTTGTATAAGCACAAAGTAGCGATAGCTCTTATAATGTTATTAATTATAACAATAGGGAATTTAAGAGGAACGAAGGAATCATCTAAACTTTTTGGAGTTCCAACATATATATTCATAGGTTCTTGTGTAGTGCTTATTGTTACTGGTCTTGTTAGATATTATGTTTTTGGTTATTCACCACAACCTATATTTTCAGTGCCAAGACAAGTAGGTGACATTACGCTATTCCTATTTCTTAGAGCATTTGCTTCAGGATGTAGTGGTTTAACAGGGGTTGAAGCTGTAAGTAATGGTATACCTAATTTTCAGGAACCTTCACAAAAGAACGCAAAAACTGTTTTGGTTTTACTAGGAAGCTTGGTATTTTTTATTTTCGTAGGATTATCTTTCTTAGCAACGATTTATCATGCAGTACCTGTTAACCACATGACAGTGCTTGCTCAAATTACACAGCAAGTTTTTGGAAAAGGTATTATGTTTTATGTTATTCAGGTAACCACAGCCATTATTTTAATAATGGCTGCGAACACATCTTATGCAGGTCTGCCATTATTACTTTCTTTAATGGGTAAAGATGGATATGTTCCAAGACAATTTTCTCAAAGAGGAAAAAGATTAAGTTTTTCAAATGGAATAATAGTACTAGCAGTAGCTTCTGCTATATTAATTATTGTGTTTCAAGGTGATACACATGCACTTTTACCTTTATATGCTGTTGGTGTATTTATATCTTTTACACTTTCTCAAGTTGGAATGTTCTTAAAGTGGAAAAGGGATAAATCAGTTGGTTGGAAATTTAAGGCGGCCGTAAATGGATTTGGTGCTCTTATAACTTTTATTACGGTAATACTTATAGGTATTACAAAGTTTATGCAGGGAGCTTGGATTGTTTGTATTATATTACCTTTGCTTGTCTATTTTATGCTAAAGATTAAGAATCATTATACCCATGTGGTGGAGCAAATAAGATTAACAAATGACCTAAGACCCAAAGTTGGGCCAATAACAAATAATGATCAGCATGTAATAATACTTTTAGGTACATTAAATAAATCATTCCTAAAGGCGCTAAACTGTGCTAGATGTTTATCACAAAATGTGGTTGCGTTTCATGTATCAACTGATCCAGAAATTACTCAAAAATTAAAAAGAAAATGGAAAGAGTATAATCCGGGAATTCCATTAATAATAGAGCATTCCTCATATAGGGATGTAATGGAACCATTAATGAATTTTATACAATCAGAAGAGCGTTCTTCAAAACATGGAGAAACAGTGACAGTAGTACTAACACAATTTGTTATAACTAAATGGTGGCATAATTTGCTTCATAACCAAACCGGGTATTTTATAAAGAGTCAATTATATAAAAATAGAAATGTTGCAGTTCTTACTGTGCCGTATATAATAAAAGAATAGGAACAAAAAAATCATTAGCTTAGGCTAATGATTTTTTAGTTCTTTTTAAGTGCATAAAATCCAAATATTATACAGGAGTAAAAAGTAATTAACCGCCATAATAATATACCGGCCATTATATTGCTAGCTGCAAAAAACATGCTAAAACATATATAGAAAGCGCCTTCAGCTCCACCCATGGCTCCGGGTGATGGTATAACAGCTGTTATCATCATTATGAAAGCAGTTCCAGCTATCATACTACCAATGCTAGCACCGTGCATTCCAAAACTAAGATAAATAAAATAAGGAATAATAAAATATATTGTTAGCTGCAGCGTTGTATAAATAACAGCTTTAAAAATTAATCTTTTACTATGTTTTGCTATTTGCATATTATCATGGAACTGATCTAAATTTTCATTAATATTTGCTTCTAACCTTGATATATTTTTTACGAATTTAAATTTTCGTAATATTTTAGACAAAATCATTATAAATTTGTGTGTTAATTTACGATATTTTGAAAAAATAATTAAAAACACAATTACACTAGCATGGACTAAAAAGCCTACACCTATCAAATAAAATAAATTACTGGTTTTTCGCCTAAAAAAATCTAATTTCCAAAATATAAGAACTAGAGAATATATAGTTAATATAGCTTGATACATAATAAATTTTATCATAAGCGCTGAACCAGCTTTGCCAGCACCTACTCCTTGCTTTGTAAGTGCATATAATTGCATTGGCTGACCGCCGGATGCAAAGGGAGTAATTGAATTAAAATACTGACCAATAAGAGTGACTTTAAATGATTCTTTAAATTTATAATCTTTTTTCATTAGAAATACAGTTAATTGTAAGATTTTAGCTTCAAAAATCCAATATAAAAACATAGAGAAAATAGCTGCGATTAGCCATTGAACATGTAGGTTTTTCATTTGATGAATCAAATCCATCCAGCCATGTGTGAATATAATTAATAGAATAAAAATACCTACAGAGGCTATTCCTAGTATCAAATTAAATTTATATTTTTTCATTAATTTACCTACCCTTTATTAATAATGCTTTTATAAAAAATTTGCAAATAATAAGTACATTATCTAAATCTACTAAAGAACTCTATAGAAAGTCAACACGACATTTTCTGGTAACCTTGTAGCATAACATACAAAAATATTATTCATCATCCACTTATATTTTTCACTGTACGTTTCGAAGATGGGAATTGTACGGAAATAGTAAACGCTAGGATCAACAAATTTTCCAACCTTTACATCCTCTGTATATTTAGAAGGTACTGTGCGAAGTCCATTGTTTTCAATATAAATGGTAGCGCCAGCATCTAACTCAATAGCATATCTAGCTGAAAGCTCACATTTCCCATCTGGGCGTATAACTTGACTATCAATTCCGCCTGGAAGTACTTTTCCTTCAAAGCCAAGACCGGTTACTTCGCCAGATAAAATAGGAATCAATTGACGTCTTCCAACTATATCATCTTGTCCAACTAGAATAGGTTTATCTACTACAATTAGAATTCTAAATACTTCAACGCATCCTATTTTTTTAGTATCAACAGTTTTCATTAGTTTCACTCCTTATATTTTTTCGTTTATTAAATTTGCAGAAATAATATTTACCTTTAACGACCCAGGAGATGATTTAAGTATAATTATGTCTTAAATATTATATCACGAAAAATTAAACCACATTCTTAAATATAGCTTATATTATTAATAAAATATTAATAGGTACATGAGTTTGTAAATAAAAAAAGGAGAGCGATTATATTAAAACCACTATCCTAAAATCCTTATTTTTATTTAAAATTTAATGTATAGCTTTCTTTTTATAACTTTTTCCAGTTGTTTCAACACTGCCTATAGTTATGAATGCATCATCATCAAATCCATTTACAATAGATTTGAGTTTAGAAATTTCTAGTCGAGATACAACTACATAAATTACATTTTTATATTCTCCTTCTTTTCCGCCCTTGCCATAGAGGTAAGTCATTCCACGACCAAGTCTGGCCATTATTGCCTCAGAGATTTCTTCATGTTTATCTGAAATAATTACTACAGCTTTTGATTCATCAGTACCTTCAATGATAATGTCAATAACTTTGATTACTATAAAATATGTTATTAAAGAATACATTGCTCTATCCCAACCAAAAATTAAGCCTGCAGAAAGTAATATAAAGAAATTGAAGAACATAATTATCTCTCCAACTGAAAATTTAATTCTTTTGTCAAGTATTATTGCTACGATCTCTGTGCCATCGGTTGATCCACCACTTCTCATTATGAGTCCTATGCCTAGTCCAACCAGTATCCCACCAAAAACTGCTGCGAGTAATATATCATGTGTTATTCCTGGAATTGGCTTAAGAATTGATACACCTATAGAATAGCATATTACAGAAAAGATAGTTGCTATGGTAAATGTTTTTCCAATTTGTTTATATCCGATTATAAAAAATGGTATATTTAGTACAAAAGTAAGTAGCCCAAGTGGTACGCTGATAAACTGATTTGCCATAATAGATATTCCAACCACGCCTCCATCAATTATGTTGTTAGGTATTAAAAATATTTCTAAACCTATTGAATATAGTGTTGCACCAAGTATTATAATAATTACTTTACTAAAATTCGCGTAAAAATTTTTGAAGCGTTTAGTCATCGAATAACCTCTCTTTTTAAATACGTACTTTAATTATAACCTATTTTTCCATTTCATTCAAGTTGATTTGAATGAAAAACTGTATTTTCTGAAAATTACGATAAAAAGAATACTGAATAATACAGTAAATATTAGAACATTTCTGGTGAATTTTCAAAATTAATTATATATGTGTAGAATTTATTAAGTACATCGAATATAGTGTACTAATTGCTTTATTTACAAATGATTTAATATAGTGAATAAATATAAAATAGTAAAGTGATGCAAAATTGTTTTTTAGGAGAGTGAAAATTAATGAAGTGGTTTAATAATTTAAAAATGATTCAAAAACTGGTGTCGGCATTTATACTAGTAGCTTTGTTTATAGGCATTGTTGGAATGGTTGGAATTTATAATATGAAGAGTATGAATAAAAACATTAGGAATATTTACAGCATAGATTTGGTAGGTCTTAATGCTGCTGATAATCTTAAAGCAAATTTATTGAAAATTAATACAAATATATTGTTAAGTCTTGATCCTAGAAATAAAAGCAATTTTAAAAAATATCAAGGCGATATTTTAGGTTTAAAATTTGAAAATGATGCAATTATTATAAAATATAAGAACACAATTACAACTGATTTAGATAGGAAACAATTTGCTGAGTTTGAAAGTTTACTTGCAGATTATCGTATAGCAAGACAGGAATTAATTAAGCAAATTGAGGAAGGCAACTATGGCAAAGCAAATCAACTTTTACCAAGGGTTTCGAAGATTACAACTGATATGTTTATAGTTATTGATAAAGAGCTTTCTTTAAATAAAAATATGTCAAAAGCTGATTATGATAATAGTCAATTTTCATATAATAGTGCATATGTCCAAATTATAGCAATAACCGTTATAGGATTGCTTGTTGCTATTGTGCTTGGTTTAACAATTGCAATAGGAATTTCAAGACAGATAAAGAAAGTTGTAATTGTAGCGGATGCACTTTGTGAAAATGATTTATCAAAAATTGTTGATATAGATAATAAGAGTGAAATTGGAGCCTTAGCAAAAGCAATAAACAAAGCTATAACAAATTTAAAATTGCTGATTTTTGAAATATCAGAAAGAGCTACTGATATTAGTGCGACAAGTGAAGAATTATCAGCTACAACGCAGGAGATATCATCACAAATGGAGATTGTAAATGAATCTGTAAAACAAGTATCATTAGGAGCAGAACAGCTAAGTGCAACAACGCAGGAAGTAAATGCAACCACCGAAAGCATTGCAACTAAGGTGGCAGATGTTACGATGCGTGCAGATAAAGGGGCTGAAATTGCAAAGAAAATAGGAGTAAAAGCAACACAAATTAAAAAAGATGCTGAAGAAAGTGGAAATAATGCAAATAAATTATATTTGGAGAAGCAAGAAAATGTATTAAAAGCAATTACAGATGGACTGGTTGTCAGTGAAGTTAAGATAATGGCAACTGAAATAGGAAATATAGCAAGTCAAACAAATCTTCTTGCACTTAATGCAGCTATTGAAGCAGCAAGAGCAGGAGAGCAAGGTAAGGGGTTTGCCGTGGTTGCTGATGAAGTTAGAAAATTGGCTGAAGCGTCGGAAGCTACAGTTAAAAGGATTCAAGAGGTAACTTTAAAAGTTGAAAAGGCATTCCAAAATTTATCTATTAATACTCAGGATATATTGAGCTTTATAGAAAATAAAGTTAAACCAGATTATGGAGTGTTTGTAGATACAAGTAAGCAATATGGTGATGATGCTATGGTATTTAATGAGCTATCTTCAAATATTGGAGCTTCAATGAATATTGTAAATGAAACTGTATCTGGAATTAATAAAGCAATTGAAAATGTAGCAGCTACAGCTGAGCAGTCAGTTGCAAGTTCTGAGGAAATACTAGCAAGTGTTAATGAGTCTGTTATGGCAATTGAGGAAATTTCAAAAGCTTCTCAAAATCAGGCAATACTCGCTGAGAAATTAAATGGTATGATTCAAAAATTTAAACTATAAAATTACATTAAAAGAATTATAGTTACAAATAAAAGTTGAAATTGAATTGTAGATTAGTCTGCAGAGTAACTGGTGTTCTTGATTAAGGGATAATATTATTTCAATTAATTTTTAGAATTTATTTAGTGCATCGAATATCATGTATAAAAAGGTTTATAAAAAAGGAAAGTATATTAATGCTCTTATAAAAATCAAATGGAGGAAAATGTAAATGAGCCAATCACCTAAAATTGAAGGGATAAGAGATGATGTTGTATTGCATGAAAAAACATTAGAAGAAGCAATATTTTACAATGGACCTGATATGAAATATTTTTATGATGAGCAAGGCAGATTAGTAAGGTGGAATAAGAAATTTCAAGATGTAACTGGTTACTCTTTCAAAGAATTATCTAAAATGAGCCTTATGGATTGGTACAAGGGTGATGAAAAAAATAATAGAGCAGTTATGGATTGTATTATTAGGGCTGGAGTAGAGGGGTTCGCTGACATAGAGGCCGAACTACAAAGAAATGATGGTACAATTCTACCTATATATTTTAACGCATTTACTCTATATTTGGATGGTCACAAATATCTTGCATGTAGAATTATCGATATAACGGAGCGTATGAAAAGGGAAAAAGAAATTTTTTACCTGAGCTATCATGATCAGTTAACAGGTTTATATAATCGTAGATTTTATGAGGAAGAGTTAAAAAGATTACGTACAGAAAGAAATTTTCCTATGAGCATTGTTATGGGGGATGTAAATGGGTTGAAATTTATAAATGATTCCTTCGGACATCATACAGGCGATGAGCTTCTTAAAAAAGTAGCAGAAGTAATAAGGGATTGTTGTCGATCTGATGATATTATTGCTAGGCTTGGAGGAGATGAATTTGTCATTATATTACCTAAAACTGATGCAATGGTTGCAGAAAAAATCATAAAACGTATAAATAATTTGTCATTAGCTCAAAAGGTAGGGTTCCTAGATGTCTCGATTTCCTTTGGATATGCAACTGAAAGTAGTAAAGAAGAAAAAATCGAAGATATATTAAAAAATGCTGAAAATAATATGTATAATAAGAAACTTTTCGAGGGTCCAGTTATGAAAGTAAAAACAATAAAGGCCATAATAAATACCTTATATAAAAAAAACAAAGAAGAAGAACAACATTCACATAAGGTTTCAAAATTATGCGAAAAAATGGGCGAAGCTCTTGGTTTGTCTGAGCATGCGGTTAATGAACTTAAAGAAGTTGGATTACTTCATAATATAGGAAAAGTTGCGATACATGAAAGTATATATAATAAAACGGGGAACCTTACAGAAAATGAATTGAGGGAAATTAAGAGCCATTGTGAAATAGGATATAGAATGCTTAATACAGCAAATAATATGTCAGACATGGCGAAATACGTATTGTATCACCATGAAAGATGGGATGGCTTAGGGTATCCAAAAGGTTTGAAAGGGCTCGAGATACCAATTGCGTCAAGAATTATAAGCATAGCTGATGCATATGATTCAATGATAACAGAGAGAAGTAACCGAAAAGCATTATCACTCGAGACTGCTATAAAAGAATTGCAAAGAAATGCAGGGCATCAATTTGATCGTGAACTAGTAACTTTATTTATTACAAAAATATTAGGATAGCGATTGAATGGAATAATGACGTGAACTTGGAGGGGAATATGTAATGGCTATTATTACTGCATTGTATTTTTTATGTTGTATCATTTATATAATAATCGGTGTATATACATTATTAAATGATACAAAAAACCAATTGAATAAAATTTTTTTGTATTATGTATAAATTTAGCATGTTGGGCATTTATGTTTATGTTATTAAATCTTTCAATTGATGCTAAAACTGCAAGTACCATATATAGATATTCTACTTTCTTTTGGGCAACTAATAACTGTTTACTTTTACAGTTTATTATAGTTTTAATAGGCAAAGAAGAATTTTTTAAAAAGCTATTTTCATATTTAATTTTTTACTCACCAGCATTATTATCCATTTACTTGTACGTTTTTCAACCTCAAACATCGCAAGATTTTGTAAAAATAAATTTAGGATGGGTTATACTTGAATCAAAAGGTAGGGGGTTTATTTGGTCGAATTTTTACATGGCATATTATTATATATATATGGTTACAGTTATCTTTCTTATTTTTGAATGGTGGAAAAGTTCAGTGATAACAAGGCAGAGAAAACAGGCAAAAATTATTTTAAATATAATGCTAATTACAATAATAACAGGTGGTATTACAGACATTATTCTTCCACAACTAAACATTTTAATAATACCATCTATAGATATTATTTTAGTTGTCATACCTATAATTGGAATATGGTATTCGATTAAGAAATATAAATTAATGGACCTTAATCCTACAAACTTTGTTGTAGATGTTATGAAAATAATTAATGAGGGGTTAATTATTGCAAATCAAGAGGGAATAATAAAAGAGATTAACAATGGAGCACTTAAACTAACAGGTTATGAAAAAAATCAGCTAAAGGATACATTGTTAACAACATTATTCTCAGGAAAGGTAGAATTATCAAAACTGACAAACTGTAGTAGTCTTGAAATTGAAATTGTGAAAAGTAATAGTGTTAAATTACCGGTTCTTTTATCTTCATCAATTTTAAAAGATAAATGGGGAGATATATTGGGTACTATGAGTATATTTCAGGATATTTCTGAAATTAGATTAGTTCAGAAAGAATTAATGAATTCATATGAGGAGCTTGAAACAAAGGTTCAGGACAGAACCTTTGAGCTAAGTAAGGCCAATAAAGAACTAGAGCGTGAAATATGTGTACGTATAGAGATGGAGCATAAAATAATAAAACTAGCTTATTATGATTATCTAACAGGGTTACCAAATAAAAGGCTATTTAGAGATAGGTTAAACCAGTGCATCATTAATTCAGCTCGGAATGAAAAAGCTTTAATGGTACTATTTCTTGATTTAGATTCTTTTAAAAGAATAAACGACACAAGGGGGCATGCTATAGGAGATGAACTTTTAAAAGCGGTTTCAGAAAGGATTACTAATACATTAAGAGAAGATGATACGGTTTGTAGAGTTGGTGGAGACGAGTTTCTTGTTTTAGTTAAAAATTTAGAAGAACGTCATATTGAAAAATTATCAGTAAAAATTCTTAACATTTTTAAAAAGTCATTTATTATAAATAATCATGAATTATTTATAACTACTAGTATCGGTGGTGCAATTTATCCAATAGACGGTGAAGATGTAGATACACTAATAAAAAACGCTGATATTGCAATGTACAAGGCAAAAGAAGAGGGTAAAAACAAATTTAGGTTGTGTACTTCCATTATTAAAGACAGAATTATTGAAGAAATGAAGTTAACAAATAGTTTATATCATGCACTAGAACGAAATGAACTAGAATTATACTATCAACCTCAATTGAGTGTAGTATCGGGCGAAATTATTGGGCTCGAAGCATTAATTAGGTGGCATAATCCCAAATTAGGTCTAGTCAATCCAGGGGAATTTATAGATATAGCTGAAAAGACGGGTTTAATACTGCCAATTGGTGAATGGGTAATGAGAAGTGCTTGCAGTCAAAATAAAAAATGGCAAGATGCTGGTATATTAAATGTACCTATAGCAATTAATCTTTCAGTAAATCAATTTCAAAACACAGAAATAGTTGAATTGATTACTAATATTTTAAAGGAAACAGATTTAAATCCAAGTTATTTGGAACTAGAAATAACAGAGAATATAATTATGAAGAATTCTGAATATATCATTGAGTCTTTAAAACAATTAAAACAACTAGGGGTAAAAATCGCAATAGATGATTTTGGTAAGGAATATTCCTCTTTAAATTATATTAAACAATTGCCAATAGATAAAATAAAAATAGACATGTCATTTGTTCAGGGGATAAATGTAAATCATAAAGATGAAGCAATTATTAAGGTTATAATAGTACTCGCTAAAAATTTAGGATTAAAAGTAATTGCAGAGGGAGTGGAAATAAAGGAGCAACTTGAGTTTTTAGAAGAGCAGATGTGCGATGAAATACAAGGATATTACTACTATAAACCTATGTCAGCTACTCATATAGAGGAATTAATGGTAAAAAACAGAGATATTTAAAAGTAGCTCTTTTTATATATTTAATAAAAATTGAAAAACCGTATGAGCGAGTTCAGACGGTTTTTCATTTGATTTTATGTGCGTTTTACTTCAATCTTTCAAAAACACCTTCATATTATTATTATAAATATTACACTGATTTCTACCATTTTGTTTTGAATAATACATTGCAGTGTCAGACTTTTTTATCAAACCGGCTGCATCTAATGAGTTATTTGGGTAAGAAGCTATACCAATACTTATAGTGATTGGATGTAAATCCGAATATTCTTGTAATAACTGGTTTTTAATAATACTTTTTCTAATTTCATCTGCTTCGATAAGTGCTTCTTCTGAAGTATAGTCACATAATATAATCACAAATTCTTCTCCACCATATCTAAAAACCATCCCTGTATCTTTTACTACAACCTTCATAGTTTTTGCAATTTCTCTTAAAATTAAATCACCAACTTCATGCCCATAAGAATCATTTATCAATTTAAATTTATCTATGTCACAGAACATAATAGATATTTGTTTATGACCTTCATTTATCTTTTTATTAAAGCTTTCATAAAAATATTTATGATTATATACCGAAGTTAAATAATCTGTGTTTGAATATATTTTGAGCACTTCATTTTCTTTTTTGTGTTCATAAATGCTATCTATCATATTATTAAAACTTTTAGTTAAGGATGTTATCTCTTCTGGTCCAATTACATCAGCATGTATTAATAAGTTTTTATCTTCCATTCTCTTAATTTGATTTTCAAGACTTTTAATGGGCTTAATAATAATATTTTTAAACCTCCATCCTAAAAGGGAAATTATTATGACTGATAAAAGCATAGCAATTAAGGTATTCCTTTGGATCAATTTTTGGGTTGATAAAAAATATTCTCTAGAGTGTATTATATTAATATATCCTATTTTATTACCTGAAATATCTGTTATAGGCAAATTGCCTATAACATTTAGTTTATCAAGATTATATATGGTATTGTTTTTATTTTTATTAATAATTGCAATGTTTTTGTTAATATATTTATTTAACTGCACAGCTGAAACAAATTTATTATCATAGCTAACAAAGATATCACTACCAAACTCTTCTTTTATTTTTGCAATAAATGTTGAAGAAATCTTTTTACCAATAATAACTATGCCATGGCATATGCCTGCAGAAGTATTTTTAAAAATAGGGCATTCACTTATCATATATAATTCACCATTATACTTTTTAAAACCAGTAACTCTTGAATTTTCATTAAATTCATCTTTATTTAATGATCCCATGATTTTATTGTCATTTAGAATGTCATTTAAATTATTTAACCCATGTTGAGCAATAAGTTTTTTGTTTCTATTTAGTATAACTATTAAATCTACTCCATATTTTTGTGGCAGCCATTTAGTATAGTTATCTGAAAACCAATTTTTATCTATATTTACATCTTGGACCTTATTGTAAGTTTCATCCCAAAGCGCATAATCTCCTACTAGTCTTTCAATCTCAGATACTTTTGTTTGGAGTATTTTACTAGACTGTTCTGTTTTTGAAATCACTTGTTCCTTTTCTATATTTGTAAAATACTTAGAGATAAAGATATCATTTAAAACAAAATTTATAATAAGAGTAATACATATAATTAAAAATAAAAAAACTGTTATTATTGATCCTAAATTATTTAAGGACTTCTTTATTTTATTAATATTCAATTGCACCATACCTCTTTCATAATTCCTAAGATATATATTTTAAATTAGCTGTATACTGCTTTTATTATAAAAATTTAAAAGGGCACTACTTTAAGATATTCAAATAAAAAGGAGACGTTACATTTAAAGTAGAAAAGAAAAGTAATAATGAAAGAATTATGAAATTTTATCGATATAGAGCAAAACTTGTTCTAAGTATTGCATTATAAAGTGTAGTTGAGACTTGGCATACTCCACCACCTAAGTCATCTACAACTTTGTCGTTTACAATTCCTTTTGCTAGCTTATATCCTTTTTATAATTAGCATTATTTATTTTCTATATAATGTTAAAACTATTATAAAATTTTACAATGGTGGTAATACTTTGAATTAAATTAATTAATTATTTAAACTAATATCAAAAGTATTTACTGTGTTTTAAAAATATATTTACCATATATTCTAACTTAGCTTTTATTTAGCATAGAATTAAATATGGTATTATTTTTAAAAATGGAGGACGTTATTGATGATTACTAATTTTAATTTGCTTATTCACATAAGCAATATAGGATTTTTTACTGCATGGATTGGAACAATGGTTGGAATACTACTTTGTTTTATTACTACAGATAATGGGAGAAGATTTAAAGGTACTGTTTTGGGATTTCTTGGAGGTCTTATGCTTGCTATTATTTGTTTCGATTTAATTCCAGAAGCATTTGAAAATGGTAATGTATATATCGCAACAATTGGTATATTTATTGGACTTATTACTGCATTATTAATTGATAGTGGTGTTAGTTATCTTAATTTTGGAAATTCAGATGGTGAAAAACAGAGATATTTAAAAGTAGCTCTTTTTATGGCTATAGGTTCAGGAATTCATAATATACCTGCTGGAATTGCATTAGGTTCACTTTTAAATATTTCATATACTAGAGGTTTTCAGTTAGCAATCGCTCTACTTCTTCATGGAATACCTGAAGGACTAACCTTAGGCATGTATCTTAAGGGAGGTGGTGCTAAAATACATACAATAATACTTTTTTCAGTATTTACTTCCATACCAATGGGTATAGGTGCTTTAATGGGAGGAATTTTAAATAGTGTATCGCCTATAATTATTTGTATTAGTTTATCATTTGCTGCTGGTTTAATATTATATACTGTCTGTAAAGAGATAATACCTGAATCCATTGGACTTTGGCGGGGGAGATTATCCGCAAGTGGCACAGTACTTGGAATAATAGTAGGTAAGATATTTGTTTCAATAATGCATTAAGTACTTTAGGCCTATAAGTTATAAAAATCGGTTATCTTCATAATAAACACACAAGTTTTTGATATACTTATTTTGTATTTTATAGAGTATAAAAAATGAGGAGATGTAATAATGAAGACAGTCCTGAGAAACCTTGCAGTTGCAATAACTTTGGTATTAATTTCAAATGTAACAGTACTAGCAGCCCCACTAAATGAGAAGGTACAACAGCAGAAAGATTCACTAACTATAATTCAGACCGAGAAAGAACAAGTTGAAATGAAAATAGAAGAGTTTGATAATGAAATTGAAAAGATTATGATTAAGACTGAAGAAAATAAAGGAAAAATATCTGAAACCCAAAAGTCAATTGAAGTTGCCGCAGTGGAGGTTAAAAAAGTTGCAAAGGAGTCACAGAAAGAACAGGAATTGTTTAATAGTAGAATGAGAGTTATGTACATAAATGGATCCGATGGATATGTGGGTATTATATTGGATTCAGAGAGCTTTGGAGATTTTATATCAAGAGTAGATAACATAAAAACCGTTGTAGAGTTTGATAAAAAACTAATGGCTAAGTTTGAAGCATCACAAAAAGAATTAAATGAAAAACAACAAAGTTTGAATAATACAAAGGAAGCATTACAGAGTTTACAAGTAGAAAACAAGCAGAAGATTGATAAGATAATGGTTACAAAAGAGTCACAAAACAAATTAGTAACCCAATTAAAGAATAAGGAAATTGCTGCTAAAGAATTACAGAATAAATTGATTACTGAAAATAAAAGTAACAAGAATATTTCTGCGCAGATAATTGAACCTCAAGTGTCAGTAAATAAAAGTTTAACAAAAATAAGTGAACTAAAAAAATCAGTTTCTACATATACGCCTTCAAGGGGTGGAGCAACAGTATCTCAAGAGTCTATAATAGCCTACGCTTCTAATTTTCTTGGAACACCATATCTATGGGGTGGAACAACGCCTTCAGGATTTGATTGTTCAGGATTTACGCAATATGTATATGCACATTTTGGAATATCTGTAGGCCGAACTACATTTGATCAGATAAATGATGGTGTAGAAGTATCAAGGGACAAGCTTCAACCAGGAGATTTGGTGTTCTTTGGAAGTTTTGCTAATCCTCATCATATGGGTATGTATATAGGGGATAATAATTATATACATGCTCCTCATACAGGAGATGTAATTAAAATTTCAGCTATGGGAAGAAATGATTATGTAACTGCTAGAAGGGTAAAATAAATTCTAAAGATATAATTACAAAATTTATACAAAGTAGTGCTAACATGTAATTAAGATAAAATATTATTAACTTAATATTTTGTATGTGATGCCCCCTCCGTATAGAGGAGGCATTATTTTTTAGTATTAAAAATAGCTATAATCTTATATGTAGATTTTTAAGTAAGAAGTTGACATATATTTTTTTTAGTATTATTATATAGTTACACCCCCCCCTAGGGGGTTGGGTATGAGAGAGGCTAAATAATGAATAATGAGCAAAAAGAAGCTATGAAAATCTTAAAAATATCAAAAGGACAAATTGAAGCAACTATCAAAATGATAGAAGATGAGAGGTATTGTGTAGATGTGTCAAATCAAATTATTGCTGCACAATCACTCCTAAAGAAAGCTAATTTATTGATTTTAAAACAGCACATGAATCACTGTGTTATGGAAGCCTTTGAGCATGACAAAGGCAGTGAGAAGATAGATGAAATTATAGGTCTTTTATCAAAAATAATTGGTAAATAGAATATATGGAATAAGGAGGAGAATTATATGGTAACTAAGTCATTGAAAATAGAAGGAATGACCTGCGGAGCATGTGCAAAAGCTATTGAAAGAGTAACTAAAAAATTGCCAGGTATTTCTGAGTCAAGTGTGAATATTGCAACAGAAAAATTAAAGATAGTTTATGATGATTCATTAATTAAGTTATCTGAAATACAAAATGTTGTTGATAAGGCGGGATATAAATTATTAGTTGAAACAACTAATAAAACATTAAAAATTGAGGGAATGAGTTGTGCATCTTGTGCAAAAAATATAGAAAGAATAACTAGAAAACTCAATGGAGTTATAGAATCAAATGTAAATTATGCTACTGAAAAACTAACGATTTCTTTTGAGCCATCCTTAGTTAAAACGAATGATATAAGGAAGGCTATAGCAAAAGGCGGATATAAGGCTCTTGAGGAAGAAAGTAACGTAGATCTTGATAAAGAAAAAAAAGAAAAAGATATAAGGGCATTATGGAATAGATTTTTAATATCTGCTATATTTGGAGTGCCGTTATTACTGGTTGCAATGGTACCAATGATTGTTATGAAAATGAATATGATGCTTCCGAGTGTTATTGACCCTATGATGCATCTTAAAGCGTATGCAGCATTACAATTAATACTTGTTATTCCCATAATGATAACAGGTAGAAGATATTTCATAGTGGGATTCAAGTCTTTAGCACGGCTAAGTCCTAATATGGATTCGTTAATATCCATGGGAGCTTCAGCTGCATTTTTATATAGTATATTTGCAGTTTATGAAATATTCATTGGTAATACTGGTTATGAGATGTATTTTGAATCGGCAGGTATAATATTAACTCTTATAACTCTTGGAAAGTATTTAGAGTCAGTTACAAAAGGAAAAACCTCTGAGGCAATTAAAAAGCTTATGGGACTTCAACCTAAAACTGCAATTATAATTAGGCAGGATAAAGAAGTTGAGATTCCAATTGATGAAGTAGAAGTTGGAGATATAGTTGTTGTAAAGCCAGGAGAAAAAATGCCCGTGGACGGTGAAGTTGTTTTCGGGACTACATCTGTAGATGAGTCAATGCTTACGGGTGAGAGTATGCCGGTTGAGAAAAGCATTGGACACAAAATAATTGGAGCAAGCATAAATAAAAATGGTTCTATTAAGTTTAAGGCAACTAAAGTTGGTAAAGATACAGCACTTGCACAAATTATTACATTAGTTGAAAATGCACAAGGATCAAAAGCACCAATAGCTAAAATGGCAGATATTATATCTGGCTATTTTGTTCCAGTGGTTATTGGACTTGCGTTAATATCGTCTTTATCTTGGTTAATAGCTGGTCAAACGGGAGTGTTTTCACTAACAATATTTATTTCAGTCCTTGTAATTGCTTGTCCTTGTGCACTTGGCCTTGCAACACCAACGGCTATAATGGTTGGAACAGGAAAAGGCGCAGAGTATGGGGTGCTTATAAAAAGCGGCACGGCTCTTGAAACAGCACATAAAATTCAAACTATTGTATTCGATAAAACGGGAACTTTAACTGAGGGAAAACCAAAGGTAACGGATATAGTTACTGTAGCTGGTATAGACGAGGACTATTTATTAGTAATAGCAGCTACTGCAGAAAGGGGTTCAGAACATCCACTTGGCGAATCTATAGTAAAAGAAGCAGAGGATAGAAAACTAGATTTCAGAAATACAGAAAAATTTAATGCTGTGCCAGGTAGGGGAATAGATGTAATTATAGATGGTAAAAAAATATTACTTGGAAACAAAAAACTCATGGATGAGAGTAATGTTTCTTTATTAGATTTAGAGAAAGCATCGGATAAACTTGCGGTGGAAGGAAAGACGCCTATGTTTATTGCTATTGAAGGTAAACTAAGTGGCATAATTGCGGTAGCAGACACAGTAAAAGAAAATAGTAAAAAAGCTATAGAAAGACTTCATAGTATGGGAATACAAGTTGCAATGATAACTGGTGATAATAAAATGACAGCAGAAGCAATAGCAAGGCAGGTTGGTATTGACACGATTCTTGCTGAAGTATTACCAGAAGATAAGGCAAATGAAGTTAAAAAACTACAAGCAGAAGGTAAAAAAGTTGCTATGGTTGGTGATGGAATTAATGATGCTCCAGCACTTGCACAGGCTGATATTGGTATCGCTATAGGATCTGGAACTGATGTTGCAATGGAGTCTGCAGATATCGTACTTATGAGAAGTGATTTAATGGATGTACCTACAGCCATTGAATTAAGTAAAAAAACCATAACAAATATCAAGCAAAATTTATTCTGGGCTTTTGGATATAACATTCTAGGAATACCAGTTGCAATGGGAGTGTTACATTTATTTGGTGGTCCGCTTTTAAATCCTATTATTGCGGCGCTTGCAATGAGTTTTAGTTCAGTTTCAGTATTAACAAATGCATTAAGATTAAAAGGTTTTAAGCCATTAAGATAAAGGTGCTCTATATATGAGAAATTAAAATTGGAAAGGAGAAATAAAAATGAAAAAGAAAATATACGTCGAAGGTATGAACTGTGGACATTGTGTGAACCATGTTAGTGAGGCACTAAAGGAAATTGGAGCAAAAGATGTAGCGGTAAATCTTGAGAGTAAGATTGCTACTGCAGAAATTGGTGATAATATTACAGATGATTTTATAAAGGCAGCTATTGAAGATGCTGGGTATGATGTTGTAAAAATAGAAAAAGTATAGATTAAATAGTAAAATTTAAAGGCTTAAATTTAAATTATAAAAGGTTCAAGTATTACACAAAATGTAATACTTGAACCTTTTATTAAATGAATTAAAAATATTCCTAGTTCTTCCTAGAAAGAATTGTTTTCTTTTTACTATACTCTTCTTCATTAATTTCCCCTTTAGCATATCTTTCATTTAGTATATCTAAAGCCAAATTATCTGATGAGAAAGATGAAGGTGAATTAAATTTCATTAGTTTGAAAACTAGAAAAACAAACGCTAAAAATATTAAAAATCCAAAGCCCATCATTAGAAACATCCCTCCTCCAGTACCATATCCAGATCCTAAAAATCTATTACAATACATATAAATAACCTCCTTGAATAAGTTTAGATTTATTTACTTAATATAATTAAATTATAAACTGTACTTGTGTAGAAAATATGAAGAGCGCAAATTAATAAATTCGGTTAGTTAAGGGCTTAATGCCATAATGTAGCGATGCTATCCCGAAGGTTAGGGATTTGAACTCTGAATTGTCAAAACCAATGCGTTCAAATTCATCTCGTAGTTGATCTTTTGTCATGAAACTATTTACTGAATTCCTTAAATAGTAATAAGCTGATTTATCTTGGGTGCCTAAGTAACCAATAAAGGGTAGTGCGAAATAAGCCTCCTTACATTAAAGGGAATATTACGAAAATTGTTAAGTCCCAAATTGCATGGGATATAATTACTGGAAGTAAGCTTTTTTCTTTTTTATAAAGCCATCCCCAAAATACTCCACATACTAAAGCTGCTATTACAAGCATAACATTACCTGTAATTATGTGAACACCAGCATATAAAAGAACTGAGATAAGATATCCCTTAGTCTCACCCATTTTTTTAGATAGAGTATTTTGTATAAAACCTCTCCAATATATTTCTTCTCCTGGGCCAATTATAAATAAAAGTAGTAATCCTATCCATATTAAATTTCCATTAGACCTATTACTGTAAACGGATAATACCTGCGAATCCTTAAAAGGAAATATGAAACCTGATATAATGTTTCCTAAATAAAATATTATATATAGTACTATAGCTGAGAAAATTCCAATTAAAATATGTCTTATAGTTGGTTTACCAATTTTAAAAATATCTTTATTAAAAATAAATGACATTAACACTAATGCTGAAATTGACAGACTCATTTCTAACCAAAAATTCATTGGTTTTATTACAAAAAGTAAATACCAAAGAATGCTTGCTATGATTAACGTGAAAATAATATAATTAGAATTTTTTTTGCTCAAGTCTAGTCCTCCTTTTATCATAATAGAAAACTCAATAATATAGAGAATATTAGTAAAATTCCAAATTGGGCTTGAAGTTTTCCAGTCGATTTATCAAGCGTTATTAATGCGGAAATCGAAATATCGGAATTATATAATGTTTTTGAATTTGAAAAGGCTATAGGTAATGTAATTAAACAAAGTAGACTAAGTAGTGGAAGGACTCCGAAGAAAATCATAATTATAAGGGATACATATGATAAAATAAGTATCCCATAATAAATTTTCTTTGCATTATTTTTGCCAACCAACATTGATAAAGTTTTTATGCCTGCATTTTTGTCATGATGTATATCGCGAATGTCGTTTGCATGTAATATGGCTGTAGTTAAAAGGCCTACTGGAATTGAAATCAGAAGGGCATCAGCACTAATACGTTGCATTTGAACATAATAAGAACCAATTACCATTAAAGGACCAAATAAAAGAAATACTAGTGGAGCTCCAAGCCCCTTATATTTTAGCATCAGAGGTTTTCCTGTATAGGAATAGCCGCTGAGGGCACCTATGAGCCCCAATATTAATACAAATACACCCTTTTCATAGGATAAAAATAATCCTATAAGACCTCCCAGTATTAAGCAAAGCATTCCACAACGAAAAATCTGGTTGGAAGATAATAAATTCTCCAGAATAACACCGCTTGAACCATAAGAATCTTTTGTATCAACTTTGTTTTTATAATCATCATGATCGCTTAGTAAATTAACATAGGTGTGTAATAACAAAATAGCAACAACAGAGAGCATAAAATACCCAAATTGAAAATTATTTTGTTTAATTGCGAGGATTGCTCCTAATGTAACTGGAATTACAGAACCAGTGAAAGAGAAGGGTCTTATAGCTCTTAACCATGTCTTAATATTGCCACTAATCATAAATACTCTCCTTTTACTATTTTAGTTGTTACATACGCATTGCCATTGGAATAGAAAACAATACTATATTCGCTACTGCAAGTAATACCATTAGAATTGTATAAACTATAGATGTTCCTAAAAGTGTTTCTTTATTTTGACTGCTTTTTGCAATTCTGTAAGCAGTGTATATTGAACCTATAGTTCCAATTACAATAATAATATATTGAAGAACTTGAATAGTTGGACTAGAAAGTATTGCAGTTGAAGCACCATGGGATGACATCCCGAAAAGTTCCATTGCAGTATAAACTACAGATTTACCTTCTGCTAGCAAGTGAAATAGGTTATGAGCTATATGTCCTGCTAAGTCTAACGGTATAACAGCATATCCAAATCTTGCGAAATTTTCCATGATGGAAGCTTTGTTAAATTTTTTAGCAATAAGACCTGTAAAAAGTAGTAACACAACAGGAATTAACATAGCTATAAAAAAAGTTACAGTAAAAGTTATATAATAGTTAGTTGTTCCTAGTATATTTTCAAGAGAATGTAATAATTGACCCCATATATTTAGCATGGTTATGTTTTGAACAAATACAATGCCCATAATTACGATGGCCAAAAATGCTACTTCTATTTTTGGTTTTTTAATATCCCATAATTCTTTAGTAGGTGTGCGAGGACTTATTCTAATAGAGTCGTTTGGACAATTTTTCACGCAGTTACCACATAGGTTACATTCTGCACTACTATCCATGGTTTTAGGAAACTCAAACATAGGACATCCGGGAACTTCACTTGTTCCTTTGTAACAGGTTGATGTTTTGCAGTTTTTACATACATCTGGAGTGGCGCGTAGTTCAACCATACCAGCTCTTGAATAATTACCAGATAATCCGCCAAGGAAACATAAGTATCTGCACCAAGTCCTTCTCTCAAAGAGTGCACCTGATAATATTACTGCGGTAGTTATCATTAAAAGCAGTATTCCTGAACCACGAGGGTTCTCAACTACGCCCCAAACATGATCACTCCAGGTAATCATAAGAAAAGTTGCATCAATAATCCATATTCCATATTTTCGTAAAAATTTTGGTACAGGTTTGTTATTGCCTACAAATTTCTGAACAACATCATTTAGGAGTCCAAAAGGGCATACAATGCACCAAAATCTACCGAAAAGCAGTAGAAGGATTGGGAGTAGCGGCCACCATAGTACCCAAGTTCCTGCAGTGCCAAAGTTATCATGAGCGTCGGTTGGTCCAGCAATTAATTCATATACGATAAAGGCAAAAACTATAGCTACTGGCCACTGGAATATACCGGGGTACCATTTACTTTTGATAAATTTTTTAAAAGCTTTATTTTTTAAAAAGTCCTTTTGTTTTTTTATATCTGACATTATTATGAGGCCTCCATTTCTATGATTTAATAGATTTTTTCTTATTTATAGCAGCTATAACTAAAATAAGCACAACTACTCCTGAAAATATGCCAATTATAAGAAAGCTAGGGCCTGATTTTTGAACATTAGCATTAAAATCAACGTTTTTTGCATTTTCTTGAAGTCCGAAAGTCGAGGTAACAATCCATTTACCCGTACTTTTAAAGTCTATCATACCTGTATATTCACCTTTTTTAGAACCTTCTTTTAAAGCAATTATCATGGGCGTATTTTCCGCTGTCATACCACTCATGCCCTTCATATCAGTAGAGTTGTCCATGGCTACAGTGATTTTCAAATTAGCGTTGGTTAAAGGTTTCTCGTTTTTATCAAGTAAGGAGAATGTAAATTCATTCTTTCCTGGTTTCAATTTTTCATTTTTAAAGGTTAAGGAAGCTTTTACACCATCAACCACTTTATTTGTTTGGGTACCAGTTGTAGATGCAAATGCTGAGGGTGAAACTGATAAGACTAATATTAATGTAAATACAAAGGTTTTTAATGTTTTTAATTTCATGTTTATTGAACCCCTTTCGTTCCAAAAATTATTTTATGATGAGATTAGGTCAGAATTTGATTTTTTGTTAAAGACTTTTTTAATAATGGGTAATATAAAGTGGTCGAGTCCAATAGTATAGGCATTAGTTCCAACAAATAAGAGTATGAATGCTACTGTATACATATTTGGATTTGTACTAGTAGTGCCAGCTAACATATAATTTAGGTTCATAAGTGCACCAGCGATAAGACCAACAACTGTAAGAGCACCTAGGATTAAGCTAATACCAACAAGAAGCTCACCAAATGCTACTAGATAACTAAATGTTACAGCATTTGGAAGTGCTATATTTTTTATAAAGTCCGCATACCATGACTGAACTGCTGGGTGAACACCTGTTGCTTTAACTAACGCAGCTTTTAAAAATCCTGTTATACCAGTGCCAGCAGTGCTGCCAATCCATCCACCTCCAGTAACTTTTTCAAGGCCTGCAGAAATCCATTGGTAACCTAACCATATACGGAGTGCTGTCCATAAGATACTTAGGTATTTATTTTTAAGTAGTTTCATTTTAAAATCTCCTTTAGTTTATATTTAGAATATTAGTTTAGAAAATTTAAAATTTTCATTATGATTAACTTACTTTTTATGAAAGATTAAGAATATAGTTCACAAGATTTATTAAACTTGTTTTATAGGTCGAGTCTTCAAATATCGTAAGAGATGATATTGCTTTATCTCCATACAATTTAGCATCTTTTGCGGTAATATTTAGATTAGTAGAAATATCTTTATCCATACAGTCATCCATTATCTGGTATGACATTCCTAAATTTAATCCGTATTCTTTTAACCCATTTATTTGTTCTTTTGTTGCGCCAGAGAGTGATGCTGCAATTTTGCAACTAACAGACATAAATAATGCTGTTTTGCATTTAATAATATTCAAATAAATTTCACGAGTTGGTAACTCATTTTCTGCTTGAACCATTTCAGCTGCGCACATGTTTTAAGTCAATTCAATTATAATTTGCTCAAATTCTTTTGGTAGAGAATTCGCAAGAGTAGAAAATGCCAAAGAATAAACAACATCACCAGCAAGGATTGCTATTTTATTACCATGAACTTTATTTAGAGTTTTTTGACCACGCCTTAGAGTGTCGTTATCAAGGACATCATCATGTATTAAGCTAGCACTATGCATGAGTTCAAGGCCGGTAGCAAATTTAATTAACTGATTATTAGTATTTTGTGGTAGATTATTATCTATAAGACCTGACGAGAGTAAAGCTAGGACAGGACGAAGTCTTTTTCCAGGAATTTTAAAAAAATAACCTATAATTTTTTTTAAATAATTTGTACTTAGATTTTTACAGATTTTTTTTAGTCCTTCTTCAACAAGAAGTAGATCATTACTTATTGGGTTATAAATATCATCAAACTGCAAATTTTTCATCACCTTCCTATATTTATTAATTTATTAATATATTCTTTTGAAATGGCTGTTTATTTAAAATTTTGTAAGTACAATATGTAGTATATAAAAATGGTATGAAGATATTATGTAGAAGAGATGTTAGACTTGTTTTTTATAAAGCAAAAAGAGGAGCATTATGCTCCTCTTTTAACTTGCTTATGGATATAATTCAAGTGACTTTGATATTTATAATTCTTTGAATAGTTGGATAATAATCACAAAACTTTATTAAAATATAAAATAAACGTGCTTCCTTTTCCTTCTGTACTTTTTACTTCTATGTCTGCCTTGTGGAGGGTCAATATGTTCCTTACAATTGTAAGGCCAATACCTGAGCCTTCTATTTCATGTCTACTTTTATCGCCTCGATAGAGTCTTTCAAATATATAAGGTAAGTCCTCTTCCCTAATGCCAATGCCTGTATCTTGAATTTTCAATATTATTTTTTTATTAGATTCTTTTAAAGTAATATTAACTTCTCCTTGTTCTTTTGTAAATTTAACTGCATTTGAAAGTATATTAATAAGTACTTGTTTTATTTTATCTGTGTTTCCAAAGATATTACATTGGCTATTTGCACCGCATTTTAAGGCTATTTTGATATTTTTATTTTGTGCTATTAGTTCAAACTCTTTTTCGACTAAAGTGATGATATCTTTTAATGAAATTTTTTCCATATTTAAAGCTGTGCCTTCTCCTTCAATCTGTTTCAAGGTATTTAAATTGTCTATAAGCTTCCCAAATCTAATAACTTCATCATTAAGGTAAATCAATCGTTCATTGTCTATTGGAAAAATACCGTCAATCATAGCTTCAAAATTGTTTTGGAGAATATTGAGGGGAGTTCGTACTTCGTGGGATATATCCGATATTAACCTTTTTCTAAGAGCATCCTGATGCTGAAGGTTTTCTCCAAGTGTATTTATACTATTTCTTAAATTTTCAAGTTCTAAAATGCTACTTTTATCATATGAGCGTGCATTATAGTTTCCATTTGAGAGATCAACAGAAATTTCCGAAACTTGCCTAAGAGGATTAGAAAATTGCTTGGAAATAAGCAAACTAATTAATATTGTTATCAAAAGTGAGAGTACAATACTTAAAATAATGCTCTTGTTTATTGATGTCTTAAAATTTACATCATCACTGGTTAATAATACTGGACCGTTTTGTCCTATGTCTACATAACCTACAATTTTATTTTTATATTTTATTTCAAGAGTTCTTAAAGTATATATGCCGCTACTTTTATGAGGCATAGTATTATTAGTGTTGTTAATTATATCATTTGCATTCATTCCCCAAATAACTTTTTTATTTGTATCCTTAAGAGTGAGGCAGTAATTACTCATATAGGCTTCATGTGTAATTTCTATTCCAGAAGTTTTTGACCACTTACCATTCTTTTCATATGCTGCTACTAAATATTTTACTATTCCAGTATCCCTTTTATGTTGTATTTCCACTAAATACTTGTTAAAGGTTTTTGATATTGCTATATTTACAAAAAGTGTAGCTAAAAAGAGTGCCAGTATAGATGTACATACTAATATAATACTTAATCTTTTTCTTATACTTTGCATAATTAATCACCGCCAAATTTATAACCAATTCTAGTTACTGTGATTATGTATTTGGGATTTCTGCTATCTACTTCTATCTTTTTACGTATATTTTTAATGTGCACATCTATTGTCCTATCAAAACCTTGAAAATCTATTCCCATAATTCTTTCAATGAGATGTTCCCTTGTAAATACTTTGCCGCCATTAGATGAAAGAATTTGTAATATATTGAATTCGTTTGGAGTAAGAGATACTTCAAGACCTCGGACATAAACTACCCTTTTGTCATAATTGATTTCTAAATCTCCATTATCAAAAACCATTGTTTCAGACTTATTTATATTAATCCTTCTAAACAAAGCATTTACTCTTGCAGTTAACTCTCTTGGGCTAAATGGCTTAACTAGGTATTCATCTGCCCCAAGGTTTAATCCTTCTATCCTATCATCTAAGGTGCTTTTGGCAGTTAGCATAAATATGTGTACCTCGGAAATTTTTCTTAAAATGCTGCAGACCTCTTCTCCAGATATGTCTGGTAACATAAGGTCTAATATAACTAAATTAAATTCGATTTTCTCGAAAAGTTTTATTGCGTCTAAACCTTTTGTAGTGGTATATACACTATAACCTTCTTTTTCAAGATATGCTTTTAGTATTTCAGAAATTTTTTCTTCATCTTCAATAATCAATATATTATTCAAGTTTATACACTCCTCGTATAAAATAGTTGTAATTAGTAATTGGTATTATAATTAACTTATTTATAATACATAACACTCTTTAAGTCAATACAATATCTTCTACTGAAACTAGAATTTAAGGAAAAAGATTGATGATTTAATGTGAATTAAACACAATAGAATCCAATTTTTATGAACTATATTTTATAATTAAATGGGTAAACTATATAATGCACACTATGTATATAGTGTAGTTTTATATTTGAAGGGAGAATATTTATGAGTGAGAAAGATTTAGAAAAATCAGAAAAAAGTAAAAATACTATTGAAATTACAATTCCTTTTAACGGTACAATTTCAGGAGCTAATGTAGGTCAAAACTCTTCAAATGATGATGATTCGAAAAAACAAAAAAGTGGTCAATCAGATGATGATAATCCCAAAGAAGGACATATGATTAGTAAAGCTAATTCAGGTGATTTTTCTGATGAGGATAGTTCACAAAAGGATAAAATGAGTAATAAATCAGATGAAAGTAATATTTCTGTTGATGCTACTTCAAAAAAAGGACAAATGATAATTAATATATCAGAAAAGTAATGTTAAGAATGAGAGTTTAATAAGAGTAATCATAATTTATATTACATGTAAAAATACATATGAGAAATCATATGTATTTTTTACATGCTATTTATTTTACAAATATAATAGTCTTAATAAGAATGAGCATATATGAAATACTCATAAACATGGCTAAGACTAGGAAGATAGTGTATATTAGTAGTATATGGAATCTATGTGCTAACTATATTACTGTAAAAGGATGGTGCTATTTTGAAGGATTTTAGAATTCTTTTAGTGGAAGATGAAAGGCTAATGTCAACATTTATTGAAATGGAATTAAGTCATGAAGGATATAAAGTTGATGTTGCTTATGATGGACGAGAAGGTTTAAATATAGCTGAGGAAAATGAGTATAATTTAATACTTCTCGATGTTATGTTGCCTGGGCTTAATGGAATTGAGGTTTGCAGAAGAATAAGGCAGTTATCTCTTGTACCCATAATTATGCTTACTGCCAAAAGTGATATATCAGATAAGGTTTTAGGACTGGATGTAGGTGCAAATGATTACCTTACAAAACCATTTGAAATAGAAGAACTATTAGCAAGAATTAGGGTATATCAAAGAGGAACATCTATAGGGAATAAGAATGATGAGATTAAAGTAAAAGACATAGTTATGAACAATAAAGCTCATAATGTAAAGAGAGGTAGCAAAGAAATTGAACTTACAAAAAAAGAGTTTGATCTTTTAGAAATACTTTTAATAAACAAAAATGTTGTGCTTACAAGAGCACAATTAATTGAAAAGGTATGGGGTTATGACTATATAGGCGATACTAATGTAGTAGATGTGTTTATAAGATATTTGAGATGCAAAATTGATGATGGCTTTGAGGATAAACTTATAACCACTGTAAGAGGGGTAGGATATGTTATTAAAGGTGAGTAATTATGAATTTTAAAATCATGGGTTCTAAAATTATGAATTTGAAAATGATCAAAAGTGCAAAAATATCTTTGAAATTAACGGTTATTTATGCTGTAATGTTCTCATTAATATTACTTATTTTAAATGCTTCTATTCTATATGGCATAAAATACTATTTGTATGGGCAAGCAAATAAACAAATAGAAGACGTCAAAACAATAGTGTTAACTAATATCACGTCTCGAAATGAACATGGAGATTTGTCAGATAAGGAACTCATTTCAGATGTGACCTCAGAGCAAAATATATCAATAAGAATACTAAATCAATCTGGAAAAGTACTAAACAAATCAAAAGAGTTTAATTATAAGATTACAAGCAAAGAACCTTTTGATAAAATAATAAAAATTAAAGAAGATGATAAGCACTTAGTATATAAAATTTTAAAAATGAAAACCCAAAAATATGGAGTAATTTATATTCAAATAGTTAAGTGGATGGGTAATGAATATGACTTTATGCAAATTCTATTTATTTTAATGGCAATTGCAGATTTTATAGGTATGATTGCTTCAATTATATTAGGGTATGCTATGAGCAAAAAGATGTTAGAACCTATTAATCGAATAACTAAAGCTGCTGATAATATTAGTATTAATAATTTATTAGGAAGAATTGAGGTTGAAGGTCCTGATGATGAACTTAAAAGACTAGGCAACACTTTTAATAAAATGATAGATAGACTTCAAGAATCATTTGACAGGCAAATTCAATTTGTATCTGATGCATCACATGAACTTAGAACTCCTATTGCAGTTATCCAGGGGTATGCAAACTTAATAGATAGATGGGGCAAGGATGATAGAAAGGCTTTAGAAAAATCTATTCATGCTATAAAACTAGAAACTAATAATATGACAAATCTAGTTGAAAAACTATTATTTATCGCTAAGGGTAATAGCGGAAATCAAAGAATTAAAAAAGAAAATTTTTTGCTAAATGACCTTATTTGCGAAGTGATTAGTGAAACTAAACTTATAGATCATAGTCATACAATATCAAGTGACAAAAATGATTCCATTAGTATATTTGCAGATTATAAAATGATAAAGCAGATGCTTAGAATATTAATTGATAACAGTATTAAATTCACATCAGAAAACGGTACAATAGACATAAGTTCACGAGTTGAGTGTAGTACAGTAAAAATTACAGTTAGCGACAGTGGCATGGGAATACCAGAAGACGAAATCCAAAATATATTTGAAAGATTTTATACAGTTGATAAATCTAGATCAAAAGAAAAAGGTGGTACTGGGCTTGGATTATCTATTGCTAAGTTGATTGTTGATGTACATAACGGAACTATAGATGTAGAAAGCAAAGAAGGTTTTGGGACAAAAATAACTGTTATTTTAAATATATAGATTTCGGGCTTCATTGTTATCTGTACATTCTTTGCTAAAAGATAATAATTATTAAGTTAAATCTAAGATGCTTTTAATGTGATTTTAATCTTATAAATATATTATATAAGGCATGGGGGACAATTATACAATCTCCTAATAATTAAAGGGGGAATGATGAAAATGATGTCCTTATTACAGAGATTTGATGACTCTATATTATTGTTTGTCAAATACAACATGCATGGAATTATTATGAATAAAATTATGGTTATATCGACTTACCTAGGGAATGGTGGAATCATATGGATTATAATAGCGGCGATACTTATATGTAATCAGAAATATAGAAAAGTAGGATTTATGGCTTTAGCAGCACTAATTTTAAGCACGATTTTAGGTGAGGAGATACTGAAAAATATATTTAGACGTGTTAGGCCATCAGACACTATATCAACAATGAATATTTTAATAACGAGGCCATTATCTTATTCATTTCCATCAGGGCACACTATGTCATCATTTGCAGTTGCAGGGATACTCGCAAAATGTTTCAAAAAGTATGCTATTGAATTTATAAGTTTAGCATCTTTGATAGCTTTTTCTAGGGTGTATTTATATGTACATTATCCTACAGATGTTTTAGCAGGGGCTGTTTTAGGGCTTATGTGTAGTGCTGTAGTAATTTATTTATTCGATAAATTAGATCACAAATTCAAGTCTAGTATATAAGAAGGATGTGTATTGTGGATAAAAAGAGAAGTTTTATTGTGGTTGAAGGAATAGTTCAGGGAGTTGGTTTCCGACCATTCGTATATAATCTAGCAAAAACGTTAGGGTTAAAAGGATGGGTGAATAATAATTCGCAGGGAGTTTATATAGATGTTGAGGGCTCTTCACAAGAGCTAGATAAATTTTTACAAGTTCTTAAAAACAATCCCCCACCCCTTGCTCAAATAGAGAAAATAAATATAAGAGCCGATAAAGTATTAAATTATTGCGATTTTGAAATTAAAGAAAGTGAAAAGAGTTTAGGTAAAATCACATTTGTTTCACCAGATATAGCTACTTGTAGTGATTGCACTAAAGATATATTAAATTTGAATAATAGAAGACAAGGGTATGCTTTTACTAATTGTACAAATTGTGGTCCTAGATTTTCTATAATTAAAGAATTACCTTATGATAGGTGCAAAACCACAATGAATGAATTTAAAATGTGCAAGGAATGTAGCAGTGAATATTTAGATCCTACAAATAGAAGATTTCATGCGCAACCCAATGCCTGCAAGGTTTGTGGCCCAGAACTTTGGATAGAGAATTCTAAAGGTAACAGAGTAGATATAGAGGATCCTATAAGTTTTGCTCAAGACATGCTTATGGAAGGAAAAATATTTGCTGTAAAAGGTCTAGGAGGGTTTCACCTTGCTTGCGATGGATTGAATGAAAATGCAGTGAGTAACTTAAGGAAGAGAAAAAAAAGGCCATTTAAACCTCTTGCGGTTATGATAAAGGATATAGAGACAGTAGAAAAATATTGTTGGGTAAACCAGTTAGAAAAAGAAATATTAACTGGAATAAAAAAACCGATTGTTATTTTGAATCAAAAGGAAAGATTTAAATTACCTCAAAATATTGCACCTAATCAAAAAACAATTGGAGTAATGCTACCATATACGCCTATACATATTTTATTATTTTCACAAAAACTTAAGATTCTTGTTATGACAAGTGCAAATATTAATGGGTTACCAATAGAGTATAAAGATGATTCTGTAAGAGATGGATTATCCGGTATTGTGGATTATTTTCTTATGCATAACCGTGAAATATATGTTCCAATTGATGATTCTGTATTAAAAATTGTAGACGATAATCAAACAATTATGAGACGAGCTAGAGGTTTTGTGCCTGTTCCTTTTAAAGCGACTAATATTAAAAATATCTTAGCTTGTGGTCCCAATATGAAGAACACTTTTTGTATCAGTAAAGAGGGGTACTTATTTTTAAGCCAATTTAATGGTAATCTCGAAAATTTAGAAACCTATGAACACTATAAAAATAATGTGGAGCATTTTAAAAAAATATTTTCTTTCACTCCCGAATTTATTGCACATGATATGCATCCAGGATATATGTCAACTAAGTATGCTTTAGGATATGATTTGAAAAGGATAGCGGTACAACATCATCATGCTCACATAGTTAGTAACATGTTTGAAAATAATTCACATAAAAAGGTTATTGGAGTTTGTTTTGATGGAACTGGTTATGGTACAGACTCAAAAATATGGGGTGGAGAATTTCTTATTTGTGACCGCCTTCAATTTACAAGAGCAGGACATCTTGATTATATAAAAATGCCTGGAGGAGAAAAGTCAATTAAAGAACCGTGGAGAATGGCAGTTTCCTATATTTATAAGGCTTTAAGCAAGCAAAAAAGTAAAAAAGAAGTTACGGATATTATTTTTAAGTTATATGGTAATAAGGCTATTACTTTAATTAGTATCTTAAATTCAAACATTAATTGCAGTGAGACCTCGAGCATGGGTAGACTTTTTGATGCTATGGCAAATATAATTGGAATTATAGATGTAGTTACATATGAAGGACAGGCTTCCATTGAGCTTGAAGCTATATCAGAAATGAATATAGAAGAAGCATATACTTATAAAGTAATAAAAAGGGATATGTATATTATAGAGCCTTATGAAATGATTATAGAGGCCCTAAATGATAAAATAAATGGAGTATCAGCTAAAATTATAACTTCAAAATTTCAAAATACTATTGTTAATTTAACAATCAGTATATGTGAGCAAATAAGAGAAGATTCAAATATAAATGAAGTGGCTTTAAGTGGAGGGGTTTTTCAAAATTCATTTCTATTAGAAAAAATATGTTTAAATTTAAGAAATAGTAATTTTAAAGTTTATACTCATAAGGAATTACCTTCTAATGATGGAGGTATAGCTGTAGGACAACTAATTATAGCTAATGAAATAATAGAAAACAATTTACAAAATGTTTTAAATGATTGACAAATATTTAACGATCCGGGAGATTATTTAATAGATTTAAAACATTATTTATAATAAAGAGACAGCAGTTTAAAAACTGCTGTCTCTTTAATTGTATAAGAAGTATTCCTAAAATTCATACAAAAGTATTTAATGGTCAATTTAATATAAATTAACAAAACTTAACAAAAGAACAATACTTACGACATAGTTCGAGTGTATATTGGTGTTAAAGGGAAACCGTCGACAGTTTTTTAAATTTTGAAGGAGGATATTTATGAAAATAAGTAGAAGAGATTTTTTAAAGTGGTCTGTTGCGGCAGGAGTTGCTTTAAATATAGATTTTGATCTTACAAATGTAAACACTGTTCTTGCCGCGCAAACAGATCCACCAATAATTTGGATTCAAGGTGCAGGCTGCTCAGGATGCACAATTTCCACTTTAAACGTAACTAATCCAGCTACTATTGATGATGTACTCTTAAATAAAATAAGTATGAAATATAACAGCACAATTATGACTGCTTCAGGTGATCTTGCAATGCAAACACTTGATCAAAGTGCAACTTTGTATAAGGGTCAATTTATACTAGTTATAGAGGGGGCAATACCTACTGGTGCAAGTGGAAACTATTGTATAGTTGGTGAGGTTAATGGAGTCCCATTAACAATGCAACAAGCTGTTTTAAAGTATGGCCCTATGGCAAAATATGTAGTAGCTGCAGGAACTTGTGCTTCATTTGGTGGAGTCCCTGCAAGTGGTGCAAACAGTACAGGATGCCAAAGTGTTAAAACTATCTTAACTGGGAAAACAACTAACCCTATAGTGAATTTATCAGGTTATCCCGTTCATCCTACAGTTTTGATTCAATCTCTTCTTGATTTAATTTTAATTGGCAATCCAGCAATAGATAATAACAACAGACCTACTAAATATTATGGGTCAACGGTACATAATACTTGTCTACGAAAAGGAACTGGTAATGCAATCCAAATAGGATCAGCAACTGGATGCTTCCGAGGATTGGGATGTAATGGACCAACTACCAATAATGTTTGCTCATTAATGAAATGGAATAATAATCAGGCTTGGTGTATAGGAGTTAATTATCCTTGTATAGGATGTGCGAATCCCACCTTCCCTAAAAATCCATTATTGTAAGCCATTCAAACTATTAATTTATTAAAGAAAGGAATGATAATAGATGAGTACTATAGTATTAGATCCAATAACAAGACTTGAAGGTCACTTAAAGGTTTCAGTAACTCTTGACGCAAACAATATTGTAACAGTGGCGCAATCAACTGGTAATTTATTTAGAGACTTTGAAAACATGCTTATAGGCAGAGTCCCAAAGGATGCAGCATTCTTAACACAAAGAATTTGTGGAATTTGTCCTGTATCCCATGCAATTGCATCTTCAAAGGCTGTTGAAGCTGCTTCAGGATTTACTCCAAATTTACAAGCGCTTCTTTTAAGAGACCTAATACAAGGATCTAACTTTATATCTAACAGCATATTACATTTTTATCAACTAGCATTAATGGATTATGTTAAGGGACCACAGGTTCACCCTTGGACCCCGGGATATAGTCAAGATTTTAAGTTTAATGCTGCTGATAGTCAAACTTTAATAAACAATTATGTTGCAGCTTTGTCAATAAGGCGAAAAGCACATGAGATGGGTGCAATTTTTGGTGGTAAGCTCCCACATGTTGGTAATGTAGTTCCTGGAGGCGTAACTGCTATTCCGACCTCAACAGACATAACAAACTTTAGAAATTATTTAAATACTATTACAACTTTTATCACAGGTACATATAAAGCCGATGTTAATCTATTGGCTACAACATATAGTGATTACTACACCATAGGTAAGGGATACGGTAATTTAATATCCTATGGAGTATTTGATACAAATACTACCGGCAGTAAGCTCTTCCCAGCGGGTACTGTCACAAATGGAGTTGTAGGAGGATTCTCAACTGCAAATATAAAAGAATACGTAGGACATTCCTGGTATACATCACCATCTGGTGTTAACCCCGCAAGTGAAACAACAACTCCAAGCTTTGGTAAAACAGGTGCTTATACCTGGCTTAAAGCTCCAAGATACAATGGTACTCCTTATGAAGCAGGAAGCCTTGCAAGAACTTGGATTAGTGGAGATTATAGAAATGGAATTTCTGTAATGGACAGACATATGGCTAGATATACTGAAACAGCTAAGATTGCTTCTAGCATGCAGACATGGCTCAATCAAATAGTAGCTGGTGCAAGTGCATTTACAAATCTTGGAGCACCCATTTCAGGAAGTGGAATAGGCTTAACCGAGGCACCAAGAGGGGCTCTTGGACATTGGGTTTCTGTTGCAACTTCAAAAATATCTAAATACCAAATAGTAACTCCAACTTGTTGGAATGCTTCACCAATGGATGATGCAGGAAACGTAGGACCTATTGAAAAAGCTTTGATTGGAACTCATGTTGTAGATGTTACTCAGCCAGTGGAACTTTTAAGGATAGTACATTCATTTGATCCATGTACAGGATGCTCGGTACATGTAATGTCCCCAGAAGGAATTGAAATGTCAAACTTTGTTGTACAAGCAATTTGAGTTTAGTTATGAAAGACGCAGTCATCATCGGTATAGGTAATATTTTGCTTCAAGATGATGGTGTGGGAGTACATGTGATAGAGCAATTGGAAAAGGAAAACCTTCCATCTACTATTGAATTAGTAGATGGTGGTACTTCCACACTTGATACTCTTGGTTTCTTTCTTGATTTTAAAAAAGTTATAGTTGTAGATTGTTTAAGGGCTGGTTTAAAAGCAGGTACAATTTACAAAATAAAACCAGATGATATTAAAAATTATAAAAAAGAAAATCTTTCTATTCATGATGTTCAAATACTAGATGTAGTAAAAATGGCAAATATGATGAATAGGTATCCTGATGTTGTTATATTTGGAATTGAACCAGAAAAAATAGATGTAGGTCTAGAAATGACAGAAATAATGGTTTCTAAAATATCAGAAATAATTGGAAATATAAAAAAAGAATTAGAGATTAACTAGGAGATATATATGCATGAGGTTTCTATAATCCAAAGTGTTGTTGAGATAGTAACGAATAAAGCAAATGAAAATAAATTTACTAAAGTTAATAAAGTATCTTTAAAAATTGGAGAATTATCTGGTGTTATGCCAGAGTCTTTAAACTTTGCATTTAAAAGTTGCATAATTAATACGATGCTTGAAGGGTCAACTTTAGAGATAGAAAAAGTAAAAGCTGTTGCTAAATGTGTTGATTGCAAACAAGAGTTTCCAATTGATCACTTTAATAAACTTTGTCCAAGATGCAATAAATTTAGTTCTAATATTATTAGTGGATACGAGCTTTATATAAATACCATAGAAGGAGATTAAAATATGAGCGAAATAAAGGTAGTTACAAACATTCTTCAAACAAATGATGAGTTAACCTCTAAAAACAGAAAAATGCTAGATGAAAAAGGTATCTATGTAATAAACCTGATGAGTTCACCTGGCTCAGGTAAGACTTCGCTACTTGAAAAAATAATAGCTAAGCTTAAAAACGATATGAATATTGCTGTAATTGAAGGAGATATTTATACAACTAAGGATGCCCAGAGGATAGAAGCACAAGGTGTTCCCGTGATTCAGATCAACACTTGTGGAGCTTGCCACCTCGACGCAGAAATGATTAAGGGTGCATTAAACTCATTAACTCTTGATAAGCTTGATTTATTAGTGATTGAAAATGTTGGTAATTTGGTATGTCCTGCAGAATTTGAAATTGGTGAGGATATAAAAATCTGTGTTTTGAGTACCACAGAAGGAAATGACAAACCACTTAAATATCCACTGATGTTTGAAAAAAGTGGTGCGATTATTTTGAATAAACTAGACCTGATAGAATTTACTGATTTTGATAAAAAAGAGTTCTACAGAGATATAAAATCTTTAAACGCTAACGCGGATACCTTTGAAACATCCTGTGTTAAAGATAAGGGTATAGATGAAATATGTTCATGGTTAAAAAGTAAAATACAAAATAAAAAATTGAAGACCCAATAAAATTACAAGGTTAAATAAGAAGGTTAAATTAAGAGGAGGGATTTTATTATGCCAAGAATAGGTTTTCCAGAGCTTGCGATAATATTAGTTATTGCACTTATAATTTTTGGACCAGGAAAGTTACCGTCCCTGGGTAAGTCTGTTGGTGAAACAATAAAAGAATTTAAAAAGGCATCATCAGAGCTAATGAATGATAATAAAAAAGAAGCTAAGGATGAAGTTAAAGGAGCAGAGACTAAGGCGGAAGTTAAAACAGAAGAAACTAAAAATAAGAAGTAAAATAATCTTTAGGGAGTAATACTATGATTAAAAGTGAAGTAATTGTTCAGGCTGCCCATTGGTTTAGAAAATCCAGAAAAATTATTATTTGGATAATTATAATTATTATTGCAGCGGCATCCCTTGTATATCTAAAATCTAGTTTGTTAATTAATGTCCTTGCAAAGCCACTTAATGGAATACAATTACATTTTATGACTCCCTCTGAAGGATTAATGGCAAAAGTAAGCGTTTCTTTCTTAGGAGGGCTAGTAATAGCATCACCTGTAATTCTGTTGTTAGTAATGAAAGCAATTGGGTCTATACTTACGAAAAAAATAAAGAGACTTTTGGTATTTGTTATTATACCTTTGTCTTTTTCCCTTTTTGTTTTTGGAATGTATTTTGGATATACATTGGTGCTACCTACTACTATAAAATTTCTTATGGATACTAGTGATGGGTTTATGCAACCTATACTTTCTGCAAGTGAATACTTTTCGTTCATAGGGTTATTACTTTTTTGTATAGGGGTAATATTTGAATTGCCTCTAATATTGATAGCTTTATCGAGAATTGGAATTATTAATTCTAAAATGCTTAAAAAGGCGAGAAAGATGACAATTTTGATATCCTTTATAGTTGCGGCTTTGATAACCCCAAGTTCAGATGCTTTTACTTTAATAGTTGTAACTATGCCAATTGTAGTGCTTTACGAAATAAGTGTTTTGTCCATATTCTTACTTGAGAAAAATGATAAACGAAAGAAAAAAAAGAATTTAAAGAAATTTAAAGAGCTCTAAGAATAAGTATACTATAAATTTTATGAGGTGAAGGCATGACAGCAAATGAAATGTCTGTAGTAGATCATTTATATGAGTTAAGAAAGAGATTAATAATATGTGTTATAAGTATTTCTTCTGTTGCTTTTTATACTTATTATAAGGTTAATTATTTACTTAATATACTTATGAAACCTATAGCTAAGTTTAATTTATCCCTAGTATATTTTAGATTAACAGAAGGTTTTGTAACAAAACTTGAAGTCTGTCTTATAGCTGGTCTAATTATAACTAGTCCTATTATAATGTATGAGATTTTGGCATTTGTAAGAGTTGGTTTAACAAGGGGAGAAAAAAAGTTTTTGTATAAAAATTTCTTTATTCTTTTTAGTTTATTTATACTTGGAATAATTTTTGGATACACAATGATACTACCACATTCACTTAGCTTTTTAATTTCATATGGAAGCACTTACTTAAAACCAGTACTAAATGGTAGCACCTATTTTAATTTCATAGGCATTTTTTGCCTATATACAGGTATTATGTTTTTAATACCATACGTATTAGCTATATTAGGTAAGTTTTCACTTATAAGTTCTAGAATTTTAAGGAAAAAACAGATACCAGTTATGTTAGGTGTGCTGGTGGTAGAGGGAGTGTTATTACCATCAGTTGATTTTCTTACATTTGCTGTTGCAGCATCTCCTGTTTTATTTATGTATGAAGTAAGTATTTGGGTAATATATTTTAATGAGAGAAGAAAAAGGAGGAGAGAAAATGTGCCTAGCAATTCCAGGAAAGGTTTTAAAAATAGAGGGAAATAAAGGAATAGTTGAGGTTGGAAACATGAAGAGAGAAGTATTTATGCATCTAGTGCCAGAAGCATGTGTTAACGAATATGTACTTGTTCATGCAGGTTGTGCAATAAATATGATAGATGAGGAAGAAGCAAAAATAACTATGAATATTTTTAAGGAGCTTTTAGAAAATGAAGTTTGTTGATGAATTTAGAAATAATGAATATGCTAAGATACTTGTTGAAAAGCTAAATAATATTTCTAGTAAAAAGATAAACATTATGGAAGTGTGTGGTACACACACTATGGCTATATTTAGATATGGTATTAGGGATGTACTTCCTTCAAATATAAACCTGATATCAGGGCCAGGATGTCCTGTGTGCGTTACACCTCAAAGCTATATTGATACAGCAATAACACTTTGTGAAAAAGAGAATGTAATTATTGCAACCTTTGGAGATATGATGAGGGTTCCTGGAAAAAAAGGGTCACTAAGTATGCAAAAGGCACAAGGAGCAGATGTAAGAATAGTATATTCACCAATGGATTGTCTTACCATGGCTTCACAAAATCCTTCTAAAGAGATAGTATTTTTGTCAGTCGGTTTTGAAACTACGGCTCCTATGACTGCAGTTACTGCTATTGAGGCAAAAAAAAATGATATGAAAAATTTATTTTTCTTTACGGCCCACAAAATCGTACCACCAGTTATGGAAGTTTTGCTGCAAGATAAAGAACTTAAAATAGATGGTTTTTTATTGCCAGGTCATGTCTGTGCAATTATTGGAACGAAACCCTTTGAATTTTTAAGTGAAGATTATAATATTCCTGGAGTGGTTACTGGGTTTGAACCAATAGACATACTTCAAGGGTTAAATACATTGGTAAGTTTAATAAGTAAAAAGGATCATCGAATCGAGAATGATTATAAAAGAATAGTTAAAACGCAGGGTAATCCTATAGCTTTAGAATATTTAAACAAAGCTTTTAATATTGTAGATAGTAGTTGGAGAGGACTTGGTAGAATAGGTGCAAGTGGTCTGGAATTTAATAGTGAATATGAAGACTTTGATGCACTTAAGCATTTTAAAATAGATTATGAAGAATATGATGGTAGCCCTGGATGTAAATGTGGAGAAATACTTAAGGGGAAAATTAAACCAACAGATTGTCCGCTTTTTAAAAAACTTTGCACGCCAGAAAATCCAGTTGGTTCATGCATGGTTTCATCAGAAGGTACTTGCGCTGCATATTATAGATACCACAAAGATACTAAATAAAAGGAGGCGTAACAATTAATAATTGTTACGTGCTTTTAAGAATACAGGAGGGATTTCATATGAATGATACTATAACTTTAAGTCACGGAAGTGGTGGTGTACAAACTAATAGATTAATAAATGAAGTGTTTTTTAAATATTTTAATAATGATATTCTAAATCAGATGAATGATTCAGCCCAAGTAGATATAGATTTTAAAAAACTTGCATTTACTACTGATTCTTTTGTAGTAAATCCAATATTTTTTAATGGAGGTAATATTGGTAAATTAGCAGTATGTGGTACTGTAAATGACATTGCCGTAAGTGGAGCTAAACCTCTCTACTTAACAAGTGCTTTTATTATTGAAGAGGGGTTTTCAATTAGTAAATTAGAAGAAATTGTGAAGTCTATGGCCGATGAAGCAAATAAAGCTGGTGTAAAAATTATTGCGGGAGACACAAAAGTTGTAGAAAAAGGTAGCGTAGATGGTATTTTTATTAATACTTCTGGTATCGGTAGAATTTATGAAAATGTTAATATTAATTGCGCTAATGCAGCAGTTGGAGATGTAGTAATAGTAAATGGTACACTCGGGGACCATGGAATGACGATAATGTGTGCGCGAAATAAACTTGGACTTGAAGGGAATTTAATGAGCGATTGTGCTTGTCTTAATTCTTTAGTAGACACAATGATTGAAGCCTACGCGGGAATCCATGTTATTCGTGATGCTACAAGAGGTGGAGTGGCTGCAGTGCTTAATGAAATCAGTGAATTTAGCAATGTAACTATAGCTCTTGAAGAAAATAATTTACCAATTAAAGAAGAAGTAAAAGGTGCCACTGAGATGCTGGGACTCGATCCATTATACATCGCTAATGAAGGAAAACTTTGTGTTTTTGTACCAGAGGCCTACGCACAAAGGGTACTTAATGTTATGAGAAATCACCCCCTAGGGTCAGATGCTGCAATTATTGGACAAGTTACTAGAGAATTGGGACAAAAAGTTTATTTAAATACAGTAGTAGGTGGAAAAAGACTAGTTGATATGCCCTCTGGAATTCAGCTTCCGAGAATATGTTGAATTTTAACTACATTCATTCATAATTTAGTTATTATTGATAAACTTGATGGAACTTATTTGTATTTACAATACAATCTGATACAGAGTAAAAGTAATGTCATATGGCATTACTTTTTTTATTATAAGATATTATAATACTTAAACTAAATCTAATACTTTTCTAATCTATTTTTAATCTATCGAATATATAATATTGAATATAGGAAAGTTTATATAGTATGAGTGTTTATAAAGGAAAAGATGGGAATAATGAGAATGATAGCCTTTGGATGTTGTTGGTGGAGCACGAGTAGAGTATACTACATATAAAGTAATTCTTAAATTCTTCAAAGAAATTTTAATATAAATATTTTAGATAGAGGGTGATATTTTGAATTCTGTAATAGGATTAATTAATAATTATGGATATATCATTTTGTTCAGTGCATTAGTGCTTGAATTAATTGCATTTCCTCTCCCAGGTGAATTAATGATGACATATTGTGGATTTCTCGTTTATCAATCTAAAATGAATTGGGGTATAAGCATCCTAGTAGCTACGTGTGGCGTAATGCTAGGCATTACAATTTCCTACGTTGTTGGTGATAAATTAGGCGCAAAATTTTTTGAGAAATATGGCTCATATGTTCACCTTGGACCCGCTAAAATTGAAAAAACATCTAAGTGGTTTAATAAATCTGGTAATAAATTATTAATTTTAGCATACTTCATACCAGGGGTTAGACATATTACAGGGTATTTCTCAGGAATAACTAAAATATCATATAGGAGGTTTGCTAGTAACGCTTATTTCGGAGCACTTTTGTGGGCAACTACTTTTATTTCATTAGGTAAGGTTCTTGGACCAAATTGGGATAAATTCCATAGCGACATATCAAAATATTTGATTATTGGTAGTATAATAATATCTATAATATTAATCATTATATATGCTTATAGAAATCATAGGATACAGATAATCGAGAATACATATAAAATTTTAAATAAAACTATAATTATATTTCATTCTATGGGAAAAATGAAAGTCTTTATAGTGGCTGTAGCAGCTGCTTTTTTAGGATTTTCAGTTCTCGTAATTGGAGTAATACAGGATTATTTATCACATGAATTTGATCAATTTGACATTGTTGTATCATATTTAGTGAAAGCAATTTTTAGTTATAAATGGTCATTTTTGATAAGGGTGTTTAAACTAACAACATCAATTAGGGTATTAGTACCGCTTACTATTTTCATGTTTGTATGGATTATAAGGAGAAATATAAATAGAATACTTGAAATCCAGTTCCTATTTATTGTGATTTTAGGTGGAGAAATACTACAATATGGTTTGAGGCATATTTTTAGACGATTAGGACCTTCTTCAATAAGCCTAATAAGCAATAGTCAATATACTTTCCCAAGTTATGAGGCTTTAATGGCAACTGTTTTTTCTGTAATCGAGTCAAGATTCGCATTCATTACATTTTTTAATCAAATTTTAATCTTACAGATATATAATACTATATATGAAGAAATCTACATAAGAGCACAATAACGAGGAGAGAAAATATGGATATTTTAATCAACTTTATAAATGTAATAATGCATATTGATAAGTATTTAACTTTAATGGTTCAACAGTATGGAATGTTAACATACGCAGTTCTTTTTTTGATTATATTTATTGAAACAGGTTTAGTAATTACACCGTTTTTGCCAGGGGATTCAATGTTATTCGCGGCAGGAGCACTAGCAGGAATTGGCTCAATGAATATATTTACACTCTTAATAATATCATATCTTGCTGCTATACTTGGAGATACTGCTAATTATTTTATTGGTAAAAAGATTGGGAAAAAGATACTCGAGAAAGAAAAAGTAAAATTTATTAACAAGGATTATTTAATAAAGGCTCAAGAATTTTATAAAAAACATGGGTCTATGACAATAGTAATTGCAAGATTTATTCCTATAATTAGAACTTTCGCACCTTTTGTAGCTGGTATCGGCGAAATGAATTATTCCAAGTTTATAGCATATAATATTGTTGGCGGAGGACTTTGGGTAAGTTTATTTTTAGGTGGAGGTTATTTCTTTGGTAATCTACCATTTGTAAAAACTCATTTTTCTTATATGCTAGTAGCTATAATAATTATTTCATTATTACCTGGAGTTATAGTCTTTATAAAGGAAAAGAGCAAAAAAAATAATGATAATGATGATAATGAAGATAATGAAGATGATGTTATGACTAATGAGATTTAATAACATTTTTGCTATTTTAACGGATTTACACGAAACTTTACAAGGTATATAAGGCATATTTCTACCTGCTTAGGTAAGGCTAGTAGAAAGTATATCTTTTCAAACAACATATTTTAATGTACAGTATGTATTTTTAGATGGGTTGATTGATTATATGTGAAGGTGGGTTATTATGTTCTTTCTACTTTTGTTAACGGTTATTTCTCCTTATACGACCCTAATACCAATGATATATATGATATATGTGGTTTTATCTAAAAAAGTGAGTATATACAAAAATTATTGGAATATAGGATTTTGCTTGCTTTTTATTTGGTCTATAATAGTAGGAATTATAAACTATAGTTTTACATCAATTGTTGTATCTTTTGTCTTTTTTATGTATTTATGTGTTAGTATTTTTTTACAGAATTATTGCAAAGATGAAAATATAGTAGAAAACTTATATAGGTATTTAGTGTGCTTTTCACTGATTTCAGTTATTTTTGGAATTATTGAAAAAAGCATATATGTTTATTTCAATTTTAATATCTGGTCGACATTTCTTCAAATTACTTCTCAGCCGGTAGTTAATGATAGAATATATAGTACCTTTGGGAATCCCAATGTAGCTGGTAATTGGTTTGCAATAATGAGTATTGTAGGTCTTTATTTTTGTAGTATTACATATAAAACAACAAAATTGTTTTATAGAGTGGCAACCCTACTGTTTATTATTGCATTGTATTTAACAGGATCACGTGGTGCTTTTATTGGTCTATTATGTGGACTTTTCATTTTTTATATTATTAAAGGCAGTAAAAAGGATACATGGATATTTATAACAATATTTATAATAACAGTTGTGGTTACTTTTATGCCATCACAGATTTTAAAAAATGTAAAGACTCATGGTTTTGATGATTCATTTATTAGTCGTCTTGGAATATGGAAGGGATGTTTAAAAATGATATGGATTAAACCTTTTACAGGTTGGGGACTTATGGGAATTACTGATCATGGTGCAGATTTTATGAAAGGTTATTATTATGCAACGTTATACCATGGTCATAATATTTGGATTACTATTATGACAACACTTGGAGCTGTTGGAATTTATTTATATGCTTATATAAAGATTAATTTATTTCGTAATTTAAAGACACTTCATGTACAGAAATGTAGATTGGTACCAATGCTCGCAGGCGTTCAAGCCGTAATAATCGGGCATGGATTAGTAGATTTTACAATGATAGCACCGCAAACTGGGTTATTATTTATAGCTAGTTCAGCTATAATAAGTTCCCTTGTAAATCAATATAATAGTTAATCGCTTCATTATAATTATAGCTTCATGATTAAATAAGTTTAGATATTAAAAATTATATAATAACATTTAAAAAAGTATCTAGATTACAGCTTAGTCTGTTATCTGGATACTTTTTATTATAGGTAATAATAACATTTAGACTTAATCTAAGCTTTTTTTAAGATGGGGGGTTATATTATTTTTTATGAAAAATAATATGCATGGAACCTATAAAACAAATCATATAATATATAGAGTTATATTAGGTGATCTAGTTATAGGTAACTATTTTGCATTTTTGAAATTATAGAATAAAGCATGACATAAAAGGAAGGTAAGCATGAAAATAATAAACAAAAAAGAAAAAGTTAAAAGGAGTAAAAGCAGATTAGTTTTATTATTTATTATATTCGAACTTGCGTTTACAACAATTACAGCTCCATTTATGATTTATTATGGGCCATTTAAAAATGTAAAATCAACAGTTGTAGGTGCAGCAATGACTACACTTACTCTGCAATGGGTAGTTACATCATTTTTATCTGATGAGAAGATAAACAAAATTATGAGTCAGCAGAAAGTAGATGCTATAGTCCAAGATAATTCACATGGAATAGGAACAGGCGTAAAGGTAAAAAATAAAAATGATAAAAGTGTTACTAGATATGAAATAACAGGAAATAAATTCAAGGGATATATGCTAGTAATTAATGATCCAACTAGAGTGAAAGTAGGGTATAGTAGTAAAATTGGAAAAGAAGGGGAATTAACTAGTGTTATTGCAAGAGGGAATAATGCAATTGCAGCTATTAATGGTGGCGGATTTACAGATAAAAACTCAGGATCGCTTTGGACGGGAACAGGAGCAAATCCAGCTGGGGTTATAATGTCTGGTGGAAAAATTGTGTATAATAGTATAAATAATGATAATGAAAAAAGAGAAACTGTAGCATTTACTAAATTTGGTAAGTTGTTAGTTGGTCCGTATACAATTAAGCAAATGAAAAAATTCGGGGTGACCGAGGCGGTGTCCTTTGGGCCTGCTATGATAGTTAATGGTCGTAAAACAATAAATCATGGTAATGGTGGGTGGGGCATTGCGCCTAGAACATGTATAGCACAAAGAAAAGATGGGGCAATACTATTTTTAGTTATTGATGGGAGGCAAATACGTAGTTTAGGGGCTACTCTGAAAGAGGCACAAGATGTGCTATATGAACAGGGGGCTTACAATGCCACAAATTTAGATGGAGGTTCATCTTCTACATTATATTATGATGATGAAGTCATAAACAATCCTTGTGACAGTTTGGGAGAAAGATCTGTACCTTCAATCATATATGTAGAAAATAGTAAATAGTAAATACATTTTCATTTGTTCTAAATAATTAATAATTTTAAGCTATGCTATTGCATAGCTTTTTGTACGTCCAGCATGTTAGCTGAGCCGATAGGCTGAAAGAAGCCTATGTCGCCTAACCAACGGGAAGACAACCTGAGAGCAAGGGATTTACTGGCAACGGTAG
>NZ_JAHLDV010000012.1 GCF_018861865.1 Clostridium frigoris | reverse complement strand
TCAGATTCCACCTCACGGTGGACACCCTTGTCTTAAGCTAACGGTTAGCACTATCGGCCCCCGTATCGGACTTTCACCGACGAGTAAACGCCCATGCCGGGCACACTAAAAGGGATAAGATAGCATGCTATTTTACCCCTTTAGCTTTTATAATATTTTGATAAGATGATAGTATTGGTATACTGAGTCCATATGCTTTAATTTCATATTTTTTGTTGATTTTAAGTCCCCAATACAAATCTTCTGACAGCATTTTAAATTCTAGTAGACTATTATCATTTTTAAATACCCTTATATCACCATTTTGCATTTCCGTATAAATTAAATACATATCCTTATTCTCATGTTTTATTATCCGTTTACTCTCAATTGTTACTACATAAGTATTTCTAAAAAAATGCGGAAAAAATATAATTATACCAACTATTGTAAAAAAAATAATAATTATTTTTACAAGCATAAATCCAGAAAAGTTTTTATATCTAAATAGATGAGATATTCTTTTTTTCATAAAGTCTCCTTTATTTTATTAAATTCATCTACTTTAATTATTACTCCTTTTTCTATACATTAGAACATAATATTTGTAAATTTTTTTACCTTATTTTTTATAATACTATTTTTATAATATAAGCAACAAATCATGTAATTTAATTAGGTAAAATTGCTACTATATATTTTGCAACCTCTATAGCAGTTTCATCAATTTCACCATCTCCAGCGTAAACCATAGTGTTAGCATTCGCCCCTTTGCTTAATAATAAATTCATCATACCCTCACTTCTAATCACAGATAGTGGAGTACTCTTATGATCATCCATAGTATTTAAATCTGCCCCTTTACTAATCAAATATTTCACAATATCTTTATTATCTATTTTAACTGCATGTTCTAGTGCCGTTTCTCCCCCATTATCTCTATAATTAATTTTTATACCATTTTGTATTAATATTTTTACGGATTCAAGATCATTTTCTTGTATTGATGTAAATATTTTTTCTTGATTTATAACCGCTGATGTTTGGCTATTGATTTTATAACTTGTTTTTCTATTATTTTCATATATTATTATGAACATCAGAGACATGATAATAAAACCGCTTAATAATACTAATAATATTTTTTTCATATTTTGTTTTCCTCCATCATCATACCCATTATATGTAAAATACTTTGATTTAACTAGTTCTCTTTTTTCTCTTACATTCCTCTATTATAAAATAAACTTTATTTAAGTCGGCCTAAACTAAAAATACTGGCATATCATAATATAATTATGATATGCCAGTATTAATTTCTTATATTCTATTCAAATAAGGCTTTAACATTTTTTAATTCTGCACGGATTGAAATTCCTTGAGGACAATGAGTTTCACATTTACCACACTCTACGCAATTTGATGCTCTTTCCTTTTGTGGAACTGCTAAAGAATAATTCTCTTCTTTGTCAAACATAAAATGATTATTATAGAAAGTGAAATTTTTAGGAATATTTACGCCTACCGGACATGGCATACAATACTCACAGGCTGTACAGCTAACTTTTACTTTTTCTTCAATAACAGTTTTAACCTTAGTAACTATCTTTAATTCTTGATCTGTTAATGAATTAACTTTGACCTTACTTGCCGTTTTTATATTTTCTACAATTTGATTCATTTCATTCATTCCGCTTAATATAACTGACACTTCTGGATGGTTCCAAACCCAACTTAAAGCCCAATCTACAGGGGTTCTTTTAATATCTGCTTTGTTAAAAACATCTATAGCCTCTTTTGGAAGATTAGCTGCGAGTTTTCCTCCTCTAAGCGGTTCCATAATTGTAACTCCTAACCCCTTTTTAGATGCATACTCTAAGCCTTCTGTTCCAGCCTGGAAATTTTCATCTAGATAGTTGTATTGGATTTGGCAAAAGGACCAATCATAATAATCTACTATTTCTTTAAAAAGAGGAAGTTTATCATGGAATGAAAATCCTGCATATTTTATTCTTCCATCTTTTATAGCTGCATCTAAAAACTCAGAAATTCCAAGATCTTTGAGCGTTGCCCAAGTATCAACATTAAGAGCATGTACTAAATAAAAATCTATGCTATCTGTCTCAAGTCTCTGTAATTGCTCATTTAAGTATTTATCCATATCTTCTCTTGTTTTTATAAGCCAGCTAGGTAGTTTCGTAGCAAGTTTAACTTTCTCTCTATATCCATCTTTTAAGGCCTTTGCTACAAAGGGTTCACTTGCTCCTGCACTATTCATACCCGTACCATGGTACGGATAGGCAGTATCTATATAGTTAACTCCTTCATCAATTGCAAATCTGACAAGCTTTATTGCTTTATCATAATCAATTTTAGATTGATCTCCTCCTGGAAGTATTGGAAGCCTCATACAACCAAAGCCCAAAGCTGAAACCATTTCATTTGTCTTTCCAAACTTTCTATATAACATTATAGTTCCTCCCTTAAATAGATAATAAAATTTTCTTAATCTTAACATTCTCTTAATATCATTTTAACATAGTTATGATATTCTTTATATATGAAGAAAGGGGTGTAATTTATATGAATAATGAAAATAAATTTGTTATTAGTAAAGATGTTATTGATGAATGTCTTGCTGAATCTGTAGAAAAATCAACCAAATAAAAAACAAGTCTAATATTAACAATATAAGACTTGTTTTTATTTTAATCTTTACTAATTACTACATATATTTATCATAAATGCTACAGAACCCTTTAAGAAAACCTATATAGAACTCTTGTGGAATATCAACTTCTGGAAATAATTTTGAAATCCTATCAAACTTATTAACTGCTAAAACATTAATATTTTTAATGATATTCGGTAATAATCCCTTCTCTAAAAGATTAAGGTATGAAATTAGTCCTACTTCGAAACCATTTAATTCATAAGGATGGATTTCTCCTTGCTTCTCGTCCTCATAATAAGATTCAACGAATTGGTGAATAACTGACAAAGAATCCTCTTCACTGTCTTCAATTTCGTCGCTTTCTCCACTATAATTATTTTCTTCAATTTCTTCAATATTTTCTGTGACTATATAATTTTTTTCCTCTTCTTTTTTCCATTCAATTATTTTTCCCATTAGCGATACCTCCTTGTTTCAAATTTTCAAGTTCTATTTCTTGTTTTATTTACTATACTATCATTAATATTCAATTCAATGATATATTGCTATTAATATTTTTAGACATAAAAATACCCCCCTTTCTTGCAACAGATTCTTTTAAAATCCGTCCACTTTAAGGGGAGCATATAAACACTTAATCTGTAGATCTATCTTTTGTAGATTTTTTATTTACTCCTTATCATGATTGCAACTGATTCTAGTTTATTTACTGAGGTTCTAGTAATATAAAGTTTGCTACCTTTAGTCTTAAATGCAGCAAATAAATATGAATGTCCTTTACTTACAGTTGCCTTAGATATTGGTTTACCACCTTTTGTTAATGCAGGATTTATAGAATAAACATTAACTATGTCTCCTGCTAATAATCCCTTCACACATACTTTACCCCTTGCGACTGAAACATAGCGAGGAATCAAGCTTACACTTTTCTGCTTTGCAACATAAAGTTTAGAAGCTACCGGAAATAATGTCTTATCCCAACTGTGATCTACTCTCATCTCTGCATCGCTACGTAAAGAATATGTTTCTGTTACTCTACCATTTATATCGGGTATTGGATCATTCCAAGTTGTATCCAGGTGATACCAACTCCCCCCTACCATTACCATGTTCCAAGCATGACTTTCACTATCAACACCATTATATGCGGTTCCTGTTATTATTCTAGCCTGGAGCCCTGCATCTTCTAGCATTCTATATGCTAATAATGCATACCCCTGACATACTGTCTTACCACTTCCAAGCAACCCCTCATAAGCAGAAAAATTTGTTAGTGAAGTATCATAAGTTAATTTTTTGCAGATGTAAGAGTTTATGGCCTTTACCCTTTGACCTTCAGTCATATCAGATGTTATTATTTGTCCGAGCATCTCTTTTACCTTTGCCTTTACCTGATTTTCTTGTTCCTTGGTTTCTAGGTACTCAAATGTGTAAGTCACATCGAACTTATTATCACCAAAGCCTGTTGTACTATAAGCGTAAGATTTCAATAAATTCTTTTCATAGTCATTTCCACCTGTCTTAACTGTTGTCAAAACAGCATTTTGCATGAAACTTATACTATCACCTACATTTTTAGATCCTGTATAATTAATATTCACCTCGGAAACTCTATTAGATATAGCATAATTTACTTTTGCTTCAAATTCATTAATAGTAGTAACATTATATGTTGCCACCACTTGAGGTTCATTAGTTGAAGTCGTTGTATAAGCATTACTAAGATTATGAATATAATTACTCTCTTTTAATTTGTTACTTCTAACTAAAGAAACCGAACCGGTTATATTCTTACCATTTATTTGATTTGCAAACACTAAGGACCCCATACTTGAAACCGATACAATTAAAGTTATAATTAAAGACAATAATATTCGTCTTACTTTTTTACTTGTTTTCATATAATCTCCCCCTACTTTAGATGATAATGCATTGATACTCCCCTTATAAAATAAAAGTATGTACCTTTTCCTCCTTAAATGCAAAACTATTTATAATACGAACTTTTCATTTTTTATAAATCCATTATAATTATATCATAATAATTTATAACTTATGCTATTAAACTATTGCATCTCTAATACAATTTATGTTTATTAAACTGTGCTATAATTGTGTTATTTAACATATAAAAACATTTAATAATAAGAAATAAAAGAAGATGAAAATATGAATAATAAACTTACTAAAAAAGATATTGAAGAGCTCCAAAAAGAATTTAATTATCGTAAAGGTCCACTAACAATGGAAATTGCCCATGAAAAAATGGTAGCTGCAGCACATGGTGATAGAAGTGAAAATGCTGAATATAAAGCTGCAAAATCAAATATGTACGATAACTTTAAAAGAATGGGTTATTTAATAAAAATGATTAGAAGTGCTGAAATTATAGATGACGTTATAGATAATACTGCTGGTGCAAATATAGGAAATAAGTTACTTATAAAATTTGAAGGCAGTGACAATATAGAAGAAATAGAACTTGTAACAACACTTCAAGTAGATATAATAAATGGTAAATTTAGTATTGAATCTCCAATAGGAAGAGTGTTATTTGGAAAAGTAATAGGAGATACAGCTTACGTGGAGTCCCCTGATGGAAATTATAAAATAGAACTTGTAAACATAATTAAGTAACAAGCACAAAAAATTATAACAGCCAATTTATATATATAACTATAAATTGACTGTTAAACAAACCCTAATTCATTTTTTATGTCTATAATATTCACTAACTCTAAAGTGTTTTGGTATATATTTTATTATGCAGCAGGTCCATTAGCTAATTTTTTCATTTTATTTTTACTCATTAATTTAAATGCATACGAAACAATAAATGGACAAAGGATAGCAGATATTACACATGACGCTGCAACTTGCGCTGTGGCTATTGTTGCAATCGCCACTAATGATGGATCTGCTCCTGCAATAATAGCTGGCGTCGCTACAGCATTTCCTGCAGTTGACCCTGTTGCTAGTCCTATTATAGGCTCTTCTTTAAATAATTTAAGTAGTACATAAGCTCCTATTCCAGTAAATGAAGCTATTATTCCGAGTAATATTCCAGGACCTCCAGCTTTTACAATAGTTGAAAGATTCATTCCTGCACCTAATGGGAAAGAAAAGAATGGAATTAATAACAATCCACTGCTACCAAGGAACTTTCTCATATCAAGATCAATATTTCCTAAAATCATTCCTATTAAAATTGGAACTAATACTGCTACAAGTGCCATAAAAGGAACTTGAGCAAGTCCTGATGCACCTAATGCAACTAATGTAAAAAATGGACCATCTTTTAAAGAAAGTAATGCATAAGCTCCCACATCAGTTTCATCACCATATTGTGAAGCAAGAGATGCATATAATCCACCATTACAATTTGTTAATCCTGAAAGGATTGCAAGTGGTGATAAACCGAGTACTCCAGCAGGACCAAAAACTTTTCCTACAAATATACCAATACCAGCACCTACTATAAATTTACCTGTTATTAATAGTGCACCTTTTTTTAATGCCTTTGGTGCTAAATTGAAATTAATTTGTGAACCAATTAAAAACATAAAACAAGCCAAAATTGGTGTTGATGCCCCTTTACTAAATAATCCTGTTGTAAAGCCCCCAATTTTTAAGAATTGCGGAAAAAATGTATTAACTAATACTCCTAAAAAAAGTGGAACAACCATCATACCACCTGGGATTTTATCGATAGTTTTCTTAATTGGAATTTGCATTTTTTTGACCCCCTATTTTTATTAATCGGGGAACACACCTTTCCTTTCATGTGTTTACCCCTTTTCTCTGCAAATGTGTCCCATTATTTATATTCTTGCTACCCCTGTTTCTCTTGCAGCTTTCGCAATTGCTTCTGCTACTTTTGTTGCTACTCCCTTGTCTAATGCACTTGGAATAACGTTATTTTCATTTAAGTCTTCATCTTTTATATAATTTGCAATAGCATACGCTGCTGCAAGTTTCATTTCTTCGTTTATTTCTTTTGCTCTAACATCTAGGGCACCTCTAAATAGCCCGGGAAATACAAGTACATTATTTACTTGATTTGGGTAATCAGAACGTCCAGAACCAGCTACTTTTGCACCAGCCTTTTTAGCCTCATCTGGCATTATCTCAGGAGTTGGGTTAGCCATTCCAAAAACTATAGAATCTTTATTCATAGATTTAACCATATCAGCTGTGACTATTCCTGGAGCTGATACTCCAATAAATACATCTGCACCTTTTAGGGCATCACTCAGATTTCCTTTTATATTTTCTGGGTTAGTTATTTCTGTAAGAGCTGTTTTGGCATCATCGATTTTTTCCATTCCTCTGTAAAGTATTCCTACCTTGTCACAGGCAATTAGATTTTTAACTCCTGATAATAGTAAAAGTTTTGATATTGCCGTTCCTGCAGATCCTGCACCGTTTATAACAACCTTTAAATCGCAAAGTTTCTTTCCAACTACTTTAGAAGCATTAATGAGTCCCGCAAGAACTACAATAGCGGTTCCATGTTGATCATCGTGAAATACTGGAATATCTAATATTTTTTTAAGTTTCTCCTCTACCTCAAAACATCTTGGAGCACTAATATCTTCTAAATTTATTCCACCAAAACCTGGAGAAATAAGTTGTACTGTACGAACGATTTCATCCACGTCTTTTGTATCTAAGCAAATTGGAAAGGCATCTACGTTTGCAAATTCTTTAAATAGTATTGCCTTACCTTCCATAACTGGAAGTCCTGCTTTAGGTCCTATATCTCCAAGCCCTAGAATAGCAGTACCATCTGTAACTACAGCAACCATATTACCTTTTGCAGTATATTTGTATACGTTTTCTTCATTTTCATGAATCCTTCTACAAGGTTCAGCAACACCAGGTGTATATGCAAGTCCCAAATCTTCTCTTGTTTCTACTTTTACCTTTGATTTTATTTCAAGTTTACCTGTGTATTTTTCATGCATTTTCAAACTTTCTTCAAAATAATTCATTTAATATCTCTCCTCTTTATTATATTATTTATACGTTTTCATGTTTAATATTTATGTTTTATTTGTTGATATCATCATAACAACAAATTCAATATAATTAAATATTTAGAAAGTTTAAAATTCTTTGTGGTCATTAAAAAAACTTTGTGTTAATTTTAACACTATATTATTCAGAACTGGATATGTTATAATTTCTGTAAACGTATCACCTAGCCCATAAGATATAAGAGGAGATAAATATGAAATTAAAGACAAAAATCACTACTACTGTAATAGGAATTTTACTTTTGACTATTGGAAGTATATCTATACTTTCTTTTAATCAGATGAAAATAATACTTAAAGATCAGTTTGGACGCAACCTTTTGGATGTTGCAAATTCTGTCTCAATGAGTTCTCTTGTACAAAATTATTTAACGAGTAAGGATCAAATTAATGGCCAAAACCTAAACAATCAGATAGAAGCAATAAGAATTAAAACTAAAGTTGAATTTATTGTAGTAATGGATATGAAAGGAATAAGATATTCACATCCTACTAAAGATAAAATAGGTAAAAAATTTCAAGGTGGAGACGAAAAACGGGTTCTTACAACTGGAGAAGAATACGTATCTGAGGCAAATGGCAGTTTGGGACCATCACTTAGAGTATTTACTCCTATATTAAAGGATGGAAATCAAATTGGAGCAGTAGCCATAGGCAGCCCCGTTAATGAAGTTTATAATGAGATTTATTCAAAGATTGGTAGATTCATACCTTTTATACTACTCGGATTAATTTTAGGGGTTACTGCTGCAACTCTTTTATCTTCTAATATTAAAAAAGCCATTTTCGGTTTAGAACCAGAGGAAATAGCGCTTATATTAAAAGAAAAGGAAGCTGTTATTGAAAGTGTGAAGGAGGGCATTTTGGCTGTAGATAAAAAAGGAAGAGTAACCTTATTTAATAAAGCAGCTGGAGAAATACTTGAACTAACAAAAGAAGACATAGGAAAACCAATTGCAAATCTTTCTTATGAACATAAAGTTTCTGAAGTGCTGAAACTCGGAAAGTATTTCGAAAATATAGAAATGAAAGTACGACCAGGCCTAACAATATTTTGTAAATATAATCCTCTTAAAAATGATAAAAATGAAGTCATTGGACTTGTAATGAATTTTAGGGATTTAACCGAAGTTAAAAAAATGGCAGAGGAACTTACCGGAATAAAAAAAATGACTTGCTCACTAAGGGCACAAAATCATGAGTTTATGAATAAACTCCATGCTATATCTGGAATGATACAACTGGGTGAATACACACAGGCCGTGAATTTCATATCAAATGTTTCTAAAACTCGAAAAGATATTAGTAGTATTCTGCAAGGTCAAATTAAAAATGTATATATTGCGGCATTATTACTCTCAAAATATAATAAAGCAGAGGAATCTAGAATAATATTTGAAATTGATTCAAATTGTAAGTTAGATGGACTACCGGAAGATATGCGAGAAGATGAATTAGGATCTGTTATTGGAAATTTGATAGAAAATTCTTTTGATGAGGTAACTACAGATGGCAAGGGATTTGTACACTTTAAAATTTTCAAATTAGATAACAACTTAAAAATTCAAGTAAACGACAATGGTTCAGGTATACCTATTGAAATGAGAAATAAGATATATGCTATAGGGGCTACTACAAAAGTCGGTCAGCGTGGAGTGGGTATGTATGTTGTTAAAAAAATTATTGATGAGATGCAAGGTCATATTGAATTTAGTATAGATAATGGAACCTGTTGGGATATAAGCATTCCAATGGAAAGGAGTCTAAACCTATGATTAAAGTTATGATTATTGAAGATGACCCTATGGTGCGAGATATCAATACAAAATTTTTAAATCGAGTTGAGGGATTTCAATTAATTAAAGCTGTTAGTAATCTTACAGATGCACAGAGCTTTATAAAAAAACACAAACTAGATTTAGTTTTACTTGATATCTATCTTCCTAAGGAAAATGGGATAGATTTTTTAAAGTGGCTTCGCACTGAAGATATTGAAGTTGAGGTTATTTTAATTACTGCAGATAAAACAACAGACCGAATTCAGGAGGCTTTTCGATATGGAGCACGAGATTACTTAATTAAACCCTTCACTTTAGAGAGATTTAAAGAATCCCTCTCTAAATTTAAAAATAGATATTATCATTTTAAAAAGGAAAATGTAATTGAGCAAGCCGAACTTGATAAATATATTTTAACTAGTACAGAAATCGATATTGAAGAAAATAATAGTAATTCTGATTTAGCAAAGGGGCTAAATAGATATACTTATGATACAATTTGGAAACAAGTTCAGCAAATAGGAGATAATTATACATCACCCGAAGAACTGGGTGAAATACTTGGAATTGCAAGGGTCACATGTAGAAAGTATTTAGAATACATGAACAAAGAAGGAAAAATTGATATGTTAATTGAATATGGTAAAATTGGAAGACCACAGCACAAGTATAAGATAAATCATATTATTTAAAATATATAGCAACTTTTCTACTAATTATTATGATTCTTATTTTACTAAAGTTTTTGCATAAAAAAAGTAACACTCCCGAAAATAAAGGAGTGTTACTTTTTTAATGTCTTTAATAAATGATATTTTAAACTAAATAATTCTATGAGAGATCCAATTTCTTATCTATTAAATAAGATGAGGTCATAAATAATCCAATAAAAACAATAATATCAAATATAGTTTGAGCAATATTAACAGTAAACGCAGCGCTTGAAGTACCAAAATTCATTACATTACCATTAGTTATTGTAAAATTACTCAAGTTCAATGTTTGTGGCAATATCGTCATAAGTTTAAATGACAACCAACTTATTAATGATGATATTATTATAAAAATTATAAATGAACCTACCTTGCCTATTTTTTTGCCTTTTAAAGCTACTTTTCCGATAATCATACAAAAGTATATAATAGTTAAAGAAGAAATAATCATCCATATATAACTAATTATATATTCTATCATTTCACTAGCCTTAATATCTTTTAAAAAGCTAAAGTCTATTTTCTCAGTTACCGTTAAATAGAGCATCAAAATAGTTACAATACCAACAATGGATATTTGAATCAAAGCAGCTATAAGCCTTGATGCCATTATTGACGTGCCAGATTGAGGGAGTGTAAATAATAGGTACCCTGAATCACCATACAAATATTGACTCAATATTTTTAGTGAGACTATAAATATTACTATCATTGAACCAATAGTAAAACACGCAGATAATGCTGGTACTGCAATTGTCCACGTACCCTTCTTTGTCATAAGAAGTAAGCTAGCAATTATAACAGTTATACAAATGCCAATTATGGTCAAAAAATTTGCTCTTAATTCATATTTTACAAGTTTAAACATTACTGAAATACCTCCCTATACAATTCATCGATTGACTTTTTCCTGCTTGTTCGTAATTCCTCTGCATTTCCCTCAAGCACTATTTCTCCCTCAGATATAAATGCTACGTCATCAAAAATACGTTCTATATCATTTACAAGGTGAGTCGTAATTATCATGGAGCTATCCTTACTAAAGTTACTAACTATAGCATTAAGTATCTTTTCTCTAGCAGTGGGATCTACACCACCGAGTGGTTCATCAAGTATATAAAGCTTAGCTTTTCTTGATAAAACCAATGAAAGCTTTAACTTTTCCTTCATTCCCTTTGATAGGCTTTTTACAACGTCATTTTCATCAAGATTCATAAACACCAGTAATTCCGCAGCTTTTATCTCATCAAAATCAGAATAAAAGTCCTTGAAATATTTCAATGCATCCTTTACTTTCATCCACTTTAAAAGATACTCATTATCGGGTAGATACGAAACTACAGACTTTGTATGGACTCCAGGTATATGATCATCTATTAAAATTTCTCCTTTAGATTGATGTAATATTCCGGCTGCAATTTTTAAAAAAGTAGTTTTACCACTCCCATTTGGGCCAAGAAGTCCTACAATTTTTCCTAGCGGTATATTTAGGTTTACACCTCGTAAAGCTTTTTTATTCAAATATGATTTACGTATTTCTTTTGCTACTAATATATTATCCATTTTGTTTTACCTCCATAGTTTCTTTGGAAACAGATTTAATTATTTCATTATCATTAAAGCCTAAATTCTTCATTCTAAGTATAAAAGAATCTATAACTTCTTTTGCCATTTCTCTTTTTAACTCATCTACCATATCTTCCCTCTCACCCACAAATGTCCCTGTGCCTCTTTGGGTATAAACAATTCCAAGTCTTTCAAGTTCTTGATAAGATCTCTGAAGCGTATTCGGATTTACATTCATGTTCGTTGCCATTTCTCTTACTGACGGTAATTTATCATTAGCTTTCAATTTCCCAGTAACTATATTCATTTTTATGATGTCCATAATTTGTAGATATATAGGCGTTTTGTCATTAAATTCTGTAACCATTTTCTATCTCCTTTCGCCATGTTGTTGACGTTCCAGTGAACTATGTTAATAGTACACTAGAACATTGGTAATGTCAATATGGAGATTGTTGTAAATATTCATTAAAATTTAATAAATGTAATAGTAAACATAGTTCCTATATTCACCTTGCTTTGCACCTCAATTATTCCGTTATGTGCTTCAATTATAGATTTAGAAAGGGACAGTCCTATTCCAATAGAGTCACTTTTCCTTGCGGTCTTTGCTTTATAAAAACGTTTAAAGATATTTGGCAAATCAAGCTCCGTCATTCCTTCTCCTGTATCCTCTATTGTAACCCTTGTATATAATGGGTTTTCCATAAGCGTAAGTTTTACACTTCCCCCTGGCAGAGTATGTTCTATACCATTCTTAATAATATTAATAAATGCTTCCTCAAGCCACAAGACATCATGATTAAAATTTATTTCTTCTTTTTCATTAAATATAATCTTAACCTGGCATTCAATTGCCCTGCTTTCTATTGCATCCATTGAATCATGAAGCGTTTCATTTAAACTTTGTTCTTCTTTTACAATTTCTATGGCTTTAGCATCGAGCTTTGCAAGTTTGAGCAAGTTTTTAATTAACCAATTCATCTTCTCAAGTTGGTTTTGATTGTTTAATAAAAATGTTTGGTTTTGGACGGGTGATAGCTCCTTTGTAACCATAATATCATTATATAAGATCACTGATGATAATGGAGTTTTTAGCTGATGGGATATATCAGATAATAAATCCACTAAAAATTGTTTTTCTAGTCCCAGCTCACTTAAATTACTTTTGATAATTCCCCTCATGGAATTAAATGAAATTGCTAATTTCGAAAAATCTCCTTCCCGATTTTCATTAATAGCTATGTCATAATCTCCTTCAACTACGTTTTTTGCAGCAATGGTTAATTTTCTAATCCTTTTATAAAAAAACTATATTGAAAATAATTAAGTACTAATAATATGGTCGACATAAAAACAAAGATTAATATAGTTGAGTAATTATTTTTTATTATAGTTGTACTAACATATGGGAAAAGTTCATCTTCTAAATCTTCTGTTAGACCATACTCCTTTAAAAAAAATTTCCCCCGTGTAGCCTCTTCTTTTGAAACCTCTTTTGTAATAAGAGGTATTATTTCCTTCTCCATTTTAGGATCTTTTGCTACTACTCTTTGCGCAATTGCTCCTAAACTTTTTATGTAATCATTCTTTAAGTTATCATGATGTGATTTTAAACTTAATGATGTAATGATCAGAAACAAAGTCATTATAAATAATAAAGTAACTGTACTTATTTTAAGTTCTGAATTAATAAAATATTTTTTCATACATCTACCCCACATCCTTATTCCACTTATACCCTAGTCCACGTTTATTTATTATATACTCTGGCTGTCTTGGATTATCTTCAATTTTATCTCTTATTCTTTTAATATAAACTGATAGAGTATTTTCATCAAAAAAGGGATCCTCGCCTTCTAGTAATTGACTTAATATATCATCTCTCTTCATCAAAATATTAGGTTTATTCATAAATATTAATAAAAGCTTGTATTCTTGAGCCGTTAGATTTATGACTTCCCCATTTTTTCTTACTGTTCCTTTTATATTATCAACAAATATGCTTCCACTTTTCATAAAGCTTTCTATGGACATATTTTTAGAGTTGCGCCTTATAGCAACCTTTATTCTTGATAAAAGCTCCCTTACACGAAAAGGTTTTGTTATATAATCATCTCCACCTATTTCAAGGCCTTGGACTATGTTAACCTCATCATCAAGAGCTGTCAAAAATATTATAGGAACCTCACTACTTTCTCTTATGTACTTACATAATTCATATCCATTTCCATCAGGCAAGTTAACGTCTAATAAAATTAAATCAAATGGTTCACTATGAAACAAGTCTTTCCCACCTTCTACTGTGGATGTTCTAGAAACCTCATATCCCCCATCTTTTAAAGAAAATTCTATACCAAGAGCCAATGATTCATCGTCTTCAACTAATAATAATCTACTCATGCAATTCACCTCATCTTAAAAATTGTATTGTAATTATACCTTTATGATACATCACTTACGTATTTACGCAAACCAATCTCATAGAGATTCAAATTAGAAAAGAGAAGATTAACAACAATCTTCTCTAACTATCTGGATTAAATTTTTTCTATCTTATTCCTTATATTCAATATTAAACTCAGCCTTTGCATCACCTAAAAATACGATTGTTCCATCTTTAGGTAATGTAACTTCCTTAGTATCTGAGATTAGAGAATCATCTACTAAAACTCCATAACTATCATAAACTACGACAGCAGCATTTTTCGGTATTTTTACTGTGATTTTCTTGTTAACTGATTCAGCACCTATTTTATACCATCTAGCATATCCATCTTTATTAATTGTACATGTGAATTTATTTTTTATTGATAAATTTTCAATTACATCTTCTTCTACAAAAATATAACCACCTGCACTTAGGTATTCAAATTTATCCTTTTTATAAAAGGTGTAATCAACTAAATCACGTGACAACACACCTGGCCCATTTAAAATAGCAATAGCTGAATTATCATCTACAATTCTATTTAATCCCAGATATCCTTCAAGCCCTTTTGTAAAACTAACTTGTGTATTAGGAGATGCCATCATATATACTAATGAGGAGTATTTCTCATTTAATAAAAAGTATTTTTTACCATCCCTTTTTGCCCAAGCCTGTGAAACACTTTCTGTTAATTTATTTACATTCTCCTTTTGCGCTATATACATATTAAATATTGTCTGGCCTAGTAATGGAAGGCTTTGACAACTTGTCTGTTTAAGATATATTTCTCCATTTGTCTCTTCTACGAATTTGAAACTTGTCGCTCCTTCGCTAGACACAAACGTTCCATCCTTTGTATAAACAAAAGTTTGAGAGCCATTTTGAGGTACCTGCGGAAATGATAAACTTAATATACCTGTTTTATCAATTTTGATATCAATAAATCCTGACGGTGATACATATAAGCCCTCATATTTTTTCACCTCTGTTGGAACAGTTGTTTTTTCTGGTGCGGTAAATGTCTTATCTTGCTTGATTCCATTAATAGCACCCTTTTCTTTTAATGCAGCAAGAAGTATTTCTTGGGCAAGTATTTGATCATAGCTACTACTTCCACTAGAACTTACAACAGCCACTGCCATATTTTGTTCTGGTAAAACAGTCAAATTACTGTGATAAAGAATACTATCTCCGCCTTTAGATAATGCCTTTATATTATACTGATTGAATGGATAAAGATTTACGCTATCCCAACCTAATCCATATCCCAATGTATTATCAGTGTCATCAGTCCAAACACCATTTAGATATTCCTTATTCTCCATTGCTTTTATTGATTCTTGTGAAAGAATTCCATTTGAATTTTTAGTGAATGTTGTTGCAAAAGTACATAAATCTTCTGCACTAGAATAAACCCCACCAGCACCAATAACATTTAAGTTTTCTACAGGTAAATAATTAGAAATTCCTTTATAATATGTCTTAGCTAATCTATCTCTATCAAATTCACTAACTGGTGTCTTAGTATCCTCCATTTTAAGAGGACTCACAAAATTATTTGTTATATAGGTTGTATAATCAATTCCTGTCACATGTTCCACTAGAATTTGAGCAAGGGTAAAACCATCATTGCAGTATACGCTGTAAGCACCAGGCTCTGCTTTGAGGCGTTGCAACTTTAATTGCTCTAAAAAAGTATCATGGGAATACGTATCGTTATCTCCAAAAAGAAGTGAATTAGAAAAACTAGATCCCATTAAGCCTGATGAATGATTTAGTAACATTCTGACTGTTATATCTTTGTATCTATCATCTGCCATTTTAAAATCTTTAATATATTCTGTAATTGGAGTATCCAATTTAATTTTACCCTCATCCACTAATTTCATTACAGCAGTTGTTACAAACATCTTACTAACTGAGCCTATACCATACATATTATCAGCTGTTAATGCTTTAGTATTTTCTTTTGAATATATACCTGAATTACCAGATAATACAATCTTACCATTATCTATTAATGCATATTGTACACTTAAACTTCCGTAATCAGTAGTCATATAGAAAGCTTTTTTCTCTGCAACAGCTTTCGTATCAGTGTAATCACTTGTTGAAAAACTTTTAGCCTTATTACTGTTTTCTTTCTTTAATACTAATTCGCTACTAGTTTTAGTTTGTAATTTCCCAGGAATTAAGTCATATGCAGATTTTATTGTCAATGGTCCTATTGATGTGTTGTTTATAGCTAAAGCTGTCATTGATGATGTACATATTAGCATGATTAATGACAATGTAACTATACGTCTTTTCATCTTCATTTTTATAAGTCCCCCTTATGTTTATGAATATTGTGTGACAATATTATATTAACATAAAATACTGGAAGATTGTTACTTAAATGTTTAAAAATCTTCTCTGACTGATTGAATTAAATTCGATTTTTTAATTCTTGATAATGGTGATAATACAGATATATATCCAATAATAAGAGAAGCTGCAGTTGCAATACTTATTGCTTGCCAAGGAACCATCCACCCAAATTCTCTAAAATTACCCATTGATTTAAATAGTAAATATGATATCCCAGTTCCTACAATACAACCGTAAACTGCACCAACAATTCCATATAAAAGTCCTTCAAGCACTATCATTTTCTTTAACCCCTTTTGAGTTAAACCAATTGATTTTAATGTAGCGAACTCTCTTTTCCTAAGGATAATGTTAGTTGTTAATGTATTTACAATATTAACACTGCCTATTAGAGATACCACCAACACAAATCCATATAATAATATTTCAATCATTAATATTGAAGATTTGCTTTTTCTATTGTTATCTATATTATTTATTACCATTAAAGAAGCATTTGATTTTATTATATTTTCTATACCAGATTTACCTACCTCTTCATTTTTCACATCCTTTAGAACTATGTTTAAAGCAGTAGGTTTAATATTTTTTACACCTATTAAACTTTCACCCATTTTCTCTGTTGTAATTATTTTAAGTCCATCTGAGTCTCCTCTATAATTAAAAGGGTCACTACTCAAAATTGCCATGATTTTTACTTTCTTCAATTTATTCTTATCAAATTTTGTGTTTAGTTTACTTAATTCACTGCCTCCATTTGCATCATAGTGAAGATCTATTTCATCTCCTACTTTTAAATCTGCTATTGGTCCAAAATAATTATTTTTTGTATTTTGATCATATACTACATTCTTGTTAATTAAAATTACTCCATTTTCCTTATTTAACTTTTCTATATCAATATTTCCTGCTTGTAAATATTTTTTAGAAACCTCAAGGGAGTCCTTATCATATATAGCAATTGAACTTTTTATAAGGGTTTTTTCCACTCCATCTAAAGTTGTCTTTTGATATATGTTTCCTATATCCTCAATTTCTTTAACCTTACTACTTTTGTTAACTAACCCATCGAAATAATATGGGTCGTATACTCTATACCCCTTATCAACTAACTTCATTTTTTTAATATTATCTTCTGTTTTATTATCTATTACTGTTTTTTCTGTATCTTTACCATTACCTACAACTGAGAAGTGAATATTGTTTGATTCATTAAGATCACTTGATATATTAAGCGACATATCCATGAAGGATTTAAATGTAACAAATAACACCACACTTATCACTATAGAAAAAACAGTTATTCTATATCTTTTTTTATTTCTCTTTATATTTTTAGCAGCTAATGCTCCTTCAAACCCAAATATTCTTTGAATTATTCTATTTTTTCTTCTCTTTATTTTCTCCTTTGTTATAGAAGTTCTACCACTTATAGCATTTAGTGGCGAAATTCTTCCTGCAAAATATGCCGGCACGAGTGCTGATATATATATTGCGAAAAGCCCCACAGCTGAACTTATTCCTAATATTATAGGTGATATTGAAACTTTCATAGGAATAACTGAATCTGCACCTATTAACTTAAATGCTAAAATTATTCCATTTATCGCTATAAGACTACATATTAGTCCTAACGGGATAGCTATCGCTGCTAGTATTGTTGCCTCTCTTAGGACGATCTTTCTAATCTGCCTTGGGGTAGTTCCAATTGCTCTTAAGAGACCAAACTGCTTAATTCTTTCCACAATACTTATTTGAAATGAGTTATATATTACTGCTATTGTTGATATTAAAACTATTCCAATAATTATAGATATTGCTACAAGTAATCCTCCCATTCCTGAATTACCCTCTCCTGCCCCCTGCAATTGTATCAATATTTCATTTGGAACAACTGAATTTTCATCTCCTAACTGCTTTAATTCATTCAGAGCAGTTTTTAAATTTGTTTTTGGACTTATCTCTGCTAGTAACATAGATTTTTGAATATCTAGTGTATTATCTTTTAATAATATTATTCCAGTGCCATCCATTTGGCTTGATATATTATCTTGTAATATACCTACAAGAATATACTCTTTATTATCAATTTTAACTTTATTGCCTACCTTAGTGTTATTACTAATATATTTTAATTCCCACTGCTCCATGGCTATTTCGTTTTGTTTCTCTGGCAACCTGCCAAGTTTAGTTTTATAAGGAAATAGTTCTAATGCCTTATCCGTTGCAGTTATTATATCAGCAACTAATTTATCATTTATTTTAACGCCCGCTTTTATTGTATACGATCCACTCCTTGAAACCTTAGGGTTATTCGCTATTTTAGTTACTAATTTTGCATTTGCTTTTTTAAATACTAAATGGTACGAGCCATAATTATTTTTTGCATCTTGTATCGCTGCATCCTGCATCCCTTTAAAAAAGAGTCCAATTGTTGATATAAGTGCAACAGATAACATTATTCCAATAATCGTAAGCACCGTTCTTTTCTTATTTTTCTTTAAATATTTCCCTGTAAGCTGTTTATAACTAGTTATCATGTTTTCCCTCCTCCCTAATTTATTTTCAAGTTTTTGTCTGTGGTTATTTCACCATCTTCAATGGTAATTACCCGGTCTGCCATATTTGCTATATTAAGGTCATGTGTAATAAGTATTAGTGTTTGATTATATTTTTTAGCTGTAAACTTTAATAATTCCATAACATCTTTTGAATTTTTAGTATCAAGATTTCCAGTTGGTTCATCTGCAAGTATTATTGATGGTTTATTAAATACAGCCCTACCAATTGATACCCTTTGCTGTTGTCCCCCTGATAATTCCGATGGAAGATGATTTTTTCTCGCCTCTAGTCCAAGTACCTTGATTAAGTCCTCTAAATAAACTTTATCCACTTTATCATTGTCGAGTAGCGCAGGAAGAGCTATATTTTCTTCTACATCTAAAATAGGAAGTAGGTTATAGAACTGAAATACAAAACCTATTTTTCTACGTCTAAACACTGCAAGTTTTTCTTCCTTGTAATCATAAATACTTTCTCCATCAATAACTACATTTCCCGAAGTTGGTCTATCAAGTCCACCCAGCAAATGAAGAAGTGTACTTTTTCCAGAACCTGATGCCCCGACAATTGCTACAAATTCACCCTTATTTATTATTAAATTTATATTTTTAAGTGCCTCCACCTTATTTTCACCGGTGCCATAAGTTTTATTTAAATTTTCTACCTTTAAAATCTCCATTTATCTCTCTCCTTTTTTCTTTTCTGATTACCATAAACATATTATACAACTGGCACATCCTTCACTCCATATCACTTTACTTACAACTAAAAAATTAATCTTACAATCTAGTAAGATAACTGCTTAAAATAGCCGCTCGCACTATTGGTTATATTTAAAAAAATTAGTATAGATAATTTCCCTGAATTGTTTGTGTAATCCTTGTGATTATAATATAATATATGTAATTAGTCTTATTTGAAAATAGACTATAATAAAAGACTGTATAGAAAAAAGAGTATATAAAAAGGAAGTGATTAATTTAGTGAGTTATAGTACTTTTGTACTTTTGGTGCTTTAGTACCTTGCAAGCTAAAGATAATATATGAAAATTGTAGATGTGATAAATCAAATAAATAAAATAGGTGAAGAAACGAAAGATAAAACTGCTCCTTTTCAAGTATTAAAAACATTCAAAAGTGGTCGTTCTGAGGCCGGAGTATTTATGGTTGAATATGGACCTGCAAACCGCGTAGGTATTTTAAAGGTAACTAAAAGTAATGAAGGAAAGGTATTTCAGAAAGCTTATGAATTGGCATCAACTAACAATATGCAAAAATATATTGCCAAACTTATAGCTAGTTATAAAATTCAAGATAAAAACAAAGCTATATTATATGTTAACTTATATGACTTAGCAGGAGATGATATATACAATAGTGAGACATTTTTGGACAAAATTCTAAATGAAGATGAACTTAAAGATAGTATAATATCTTCAATAACTAAATTTTTATTTACTTGGAATAAAGAACATGTTAAAAAATTCATTTCCCCAATAGAAATCATTAAAAATGAACTTTCATATAGATACATGGATAACAAATATGTACAAGCTTTTAAATCAATTGGGATAAATAAAAACATAAAATGGATATCTTTAGATGGAACTGACGTTATACTCCCTAACCCCTATTATTATTTTAATAATGAAAATGTTTGGGGTGATTTAACGGTAACTTGTCTTACTGCATATGCACATGGAGATTTTCAAGGAGATAATATTATTATAACTGAAGATAAACCTGTTATAATTGATTTTTGTGATCTTATAGAAGATTGTAACGTTTTTCATGATCTTCGATATCTTGAGTCTATAACTCTTGGTGATTGTTTAGAAATTGATAAAGAATGCGATAGGGAATTATGGAGTAAAGTTTGTGAGAGTTTAAGTTTTGGAATAACAGATATAGACCTTCCTCAAGGACGTGGTATGAGTCTTATAAGGCAGCTTATGTCAAAGCTTAGACAAAACGTAAAATTAATTGTATCTGATAGTCGTAATAGTCTTTATGATCCATCATTTCATTTAGCTGGTACAGCTTCAGGGTTAATTAATATGAGAAAATACACAAGTGTTAATAAGAAAAAAGCTGCTTTCATATATACAGCATTTAATCTTAAAATGTTCTTAAAAGATGAAGCTGTTAATATGTATGATCCTAAATTAGATTCATGTGTAGTCTTTAATTGGAAAAATCAAAAATTAGGAAACAAACATGTTGTTTTAGAGCCTTGCTCTACTACAGTAAGCTAGATAAGATAATATAAATGAGCAATAATATTTCTTTAATTATTGCTCATTTTTTATTTAAAAGTTGCAAGTTTGTCAAAATATAATAAATTCATTATCAGTTGGAATATTTTTGTTAATTTGGCACATACTATACCTAGAGGCACAGCTATAATTATATGATTGTATCTCCAAACTAATAACTATTAAAATTAAAAGATATTCTAATTATTTTTCATAAAAGTTTACACATTAACTATAAATTACAATTTAAATATAAAAATATGTAACTTAAGCAGTTATTAGGTTATATTTGCACTAATCATTTTAATAAAATTAGTTGTTTTGGATTTAACTTTACTATATACTTGTTTTGTAGATTAATTTAAATTATGTATACCTTTACGGCGATCTTAAGACTTCATTATATTGGGATATGATAGGAGGGTTTATTATGAACTTAGATTCATTAAGTGAAAACGTTTTAGTATTTAGAAACCTAGACCTTTCAACTAGTACTGAAGTTTTAAATTTCTTGTCCTCAAAACTATATGAAAGAGGTTTTGTAAAAAAAGAATATCAAATAGCTATTCTAGAAAGAGAGAAAAAATATCCTACTGGGCTACCATCTATAGATATTAAAATAGCTATACCTCATGCAACTCATACTTTAGTAAATAAAGCAGCCTTATCTATAGGCATCCTTAAAACCCCCGTAGAATTTAAATCTATGGGTGATAGTAATATTAATTTAAATGTACAAATTATTATAATGCTAGCTCTAAAAGAACCTCACGGTCATATTGAAATGTTACAGAAGATAGTTAAACTTATTAAAAATCCCGAAGCATTAAAATCAATTGTTAATGCTTCCTCAATTGAGGAAGTTTTAAATACATTAAAGCCATATTTAATTAATAATAAAAAGTTATCATAACTTAGGAGGAATTTAAAATGAAAAAAATATTAGTAGCTTGTGGAACTGGAATAGCAACCTCAACGGTAGTTGCAGTTAAAATTAAAGAAATTTGTAAAAAGGAAGAGATCGATGTAATTATAACTCCCTGTAAACTTACAGATGTTCAATCAATAGTCCCAGATTATGATTTATTAGTAACTACAGGTACATTTGATGTCTCAGAAATGAATGTTCATATAATAGCAGCTATATCTCTTCTAACAGGCGTTGGTGAAGAAGATACACTTAATGAAATTATAAAAACATTAAAAGAACAATAATCAAACCATATATAATAAGCCGTACCCTAATTTATTTGGAGGGTACGGCTTATTTAAAAAGTAAACTGCTCTATAGATTTGTTTTAATTTTCGAGCAGCTACCTCTTTTTATAATTTTTGTTGGTATAACTACTTTTTTAGCTATTTCTCTTTCATCTTTTAATTGCTCAATTATTAACTCTACAGCAGTTTCTCCCATAAACTCCATATATATTTTTACTGTAGTTAAGGGAGGTACTATAAACTGTGATGTTATATTATCATTATATGATATTACACTTATATCTTCTGGTATTCGGAGGTTAGCTTCACTTATAGCTCTATAAGCTCCTATTGCCATAGAGTCATTAGCTACTATATAAGCAGTTATATCATTTTTATCTTCTAATGCCTTTTTCATGAGTTCATAACCACTTTGTGGTGTAAATTTACCTATATACAAATTAGTTTTGTAATCTATTCCTCTAAGTCGCATTTCTTCTTTATATGTTCTCTCACGCCTATCCACAAAAATATCTTTACCATCATTAACGTATTCTATTCCACTAATAAAGCCAATATTTTTATGTCCCAGCTCCTCTAAATAATTTAATATATTAATAGTTGCATACTTTAGATCACATACTACAGAATCATAAACATCACTTCGTGGTGATGAGTCAACAAATACTATGTTCTCTGATACTGTTCTAAGCTTTTCCAGTTCCATAATCCCAAATTTACCAATAGCTATAATTCCATCTACTTCTTTTAAACCTATATTAAAAAGTGGTGATAATTTTACCACTTCTATATTTTCACTAGCACATTTTTTCTCCACAGCTAGTCTTATAGATAAATAATAAGGATCAAGCACTTCCTCTTTTTCAGTATACCAATTTGCTATAGCTAGCTTAAATGTACTTTTCTTAATGTTTTTATCATTTTTTTTAACATAGTTTAATTCCTCAGCAACTTGAAATATTCTTTGTTTTGTAATATCAGTTACATTTAATTTTTCATCAAAGTTTAATACTCTGGACACAGTAGCAATTGATACTCCAGCGCTGTTTGCTATATCTTTTATTGTTACCATTAATTTCACACTCACTTGCCTTTTTGTTATTTTGACAATACTAAAATGTTATATCTCTATAAACTAACAATAAATTTATTAAAAGCTTGTTTTCCTTTAACATCCGGTTTAAATACTCCAGCCTGTTCTAGAACCTTTGAAAATACAATACCTATTTCTTTTTTTAATATTTCATCAACATTTTTTTCATTAATATCCGAATATTTTTGAGTAAGAGCTATCGCCCATTCTTTATGTTTTATAAGATCCTCTTTATTATCTAGTTCACTAAAGATATCTTTATCTTTATTATTTACTAAATAATAACTTAGCTCTTTTATCTCTGTTTTTAATCTTGCTGGTAAAACTGCAAGTCCCATAACCTCGATGAGTCCAATATTTTCTTTTTTTATGTGATGTAACTCAACATGCGGATGAAAAATTCCATCTGGATACTGATCTGATGTTCTATTATTTCTTAGAACTAAATCTATCTCATATGATTCTCCTCTTCTTCTGGCTATAGGTGTTATTGCGTTATGTGGGGCATCATCAGTAAATGCACTTATGTTCACGCTCTCATCAGAATAATTCTTCCAAGCTTTCAAAATATGATCAGCAAGTTTTATAAGTGTTTCCTTGTCTTTAGCATTTATTCTAACAACACTCATAGGCCACTTAACTCTACCAATTGTTACTCCCTCGTATCCTTTAACATTAAATTCTTCCTCTATAGGTGCCTTTGCCATAGCAAATTCATAATTTCCACCCTGGAAATGATCATGACTTAAGATTGACCCTCCAACTATAGGAAGATCTGCATTAGATCCTACGAAATAATGTGGATATTGCTCCACAAAATCTAGTAACCTTTTAAATGTTTCCTTACATATTTTCATTGGTACATGTTCACCATTTAATATTATACAATGTTCATTATAATAAACATAAGGAGAATATTGTAAAAACCATTTGTCTTTATCTAACATAACAGGTATAAGCCTATGATTTCCTCTAGCTGGATGATTTATTCTACCTGCGTAACCCTCATTTTCTTTACAAAGTAAACAGGAAGGGTAAGCACTTGATTTTAAATTTTTAGCTCTGGCAATTTCTTTTGGATCCTTTTCAGGTTTAGATAAATTAATAGTAATATCTATATCTCCATAACTTGTTTCTGCTTTCCATTTTAAATCCTTTTGCACTCTTTCCCATCTTATATAATTTGAACTTATACTTAATTTATAAAAATAATCCGTTGCTTTTTTCGGACTTTCCTTATAAAGCCTCCTAAATTCCTTTATTATTTCTGATGGTCTTCCTATTAAACAAGCCATTATTTTTGTGTCAAATAAATCCCTGGCAATTATGCCATCATCGTTTATTACTTTGTTCTCAAAAGCCCAAGTTGTTATATTATCCAAAATTTGTTGCACTTCATATTCTTTATCTTCAATATTTTCTTCCTTAATTTCATCTAAAGCTAAAGTTTCTAGAAGTCTGTTTTTTGTATATATTAAATCCTCTTGAGTTATTAATTGCTTATTTATTGCATAATAAAGTAATTTTTGAATTTCACTTGAAATGTTTACTGCCATATTATCATCTCCTTGGGTGCTGTTCATCTTCTTCGAAGCTGCATCATCTGTGAATCTGTTATAGTTTTCTTGCACCATCACCTATTTGAGCTACATAAAAGACTGCTTCGTATCCTATTTTCTTATTATATTTTTCTCCAACATTTTTAATGAAATCATCTACAAATTCATCTTTAACTATACTTACTGTGCATCCACCAAAACCAGCTCCTGTCATTCTTGACCCAACTACGCCTGGCATTTTCCATGCAATTTCAACTAAAGTATCCAGTTCTATTCCTGTAACTTCATAATCATCTCTTAGTGATATATGCGACTTATTCATTAACTCACCAAATAATTTTATATCTTTATTTTCAAGTGCTTTTACAGCTTTTAAAGTTCTTTGATTCTCATAAATTGCATGTTTTGCACGTCTTGCACAAACTTCATTTTTTATAAGATGTCTGTTTTTTTCAAATACATCTTCATTTATTTCACAAAGAGCATTAATTTTAAGTTCACTTTGTAAATCTTTAAGAGCAGTTTCACATTCTGATCTTCTTTCATTATATTTAGAATCAGCAAGACCACGTCTTTTATTCGTGTTTGATATTACTATAGATGCTCCGTCAAGCTTAATGCTTGAATATTGATATTTTAATGTATTTGTATCTAACAATATAGCATTATCTTTTTTACCCATACCTATAGCAAATTGATCCATAATACCACAATTTACACCTACAAATTGATTTTCTGCTTTTTGACTACACTTAACAATATCAATCATACTAATATCAAAATTATATAAATCCTTTAAAATAACACCAGTAAGTACTTCTATAGAAGCTGAAGAAGACAACCCTGCACCATTTGGTATATTTCCGTAAAATAATATATCAAATCCACTATCTATTTTCATTCCTATACTCTCAAAAGCCCAAATTACTCCCTTTGGATAATTTGCCCAATCGTGTTCTTTGTTATATTCCATTTCATCTATATTTATTTCCATTATTCCTAGTTCTTTAAAATTATCTGAATAAAATCTTATTGTTTTATCATTTCTTTTTTTTATTGATGCATAAGTTCCAAAAGTTAATGCACATGGGAAAACATTACCACCGTTATAATCTGTATGCTCTCCTATTAAATTTACTCTACCTGGAGCGAAAAAAACCTTTTCAGCCTCGCATTTATAAACCTCTTTAAACATATCTTTTAATTTATTAATCATAATTAAATTCCTCCTTATAATAAATAGTTTTCGTGTTTCTCTATATGTATAGGTTATCATTGTTTTAGTAAAATTTCAATAGTTTTAGTAAAATAATTATTTTTTATTATATCATTATTAAATTTCACAAAAAAAATCACCCCCTTAATGGATATCCAACTATTTTTTAGTTGTAACCATTCAATAGGATGATGTTATCTATATCTATAATCTTATGATTAAATTCTAATCTATTTTGTTATTATTGTTCCCGCTAATTCCCTTATAGCATCCTTAGCTTTTTCAAGAGATGTTATAATTGCTTTTCTACCCTCTTTTGCGGTATCCCGTTTATATGCAAAACATAGTTTGTTATATAATCTTTTAAAAAATCTTATTTGACTTTAAATTTGTTTATTTCTGTATCTAATCCCTCAGCTAATATTTGAAGTTCACTAAAATGTTTTGTAAATTCCTCCATAGTTGCTGTGATTTCTTCAGTTGAAGCTGTTACTTGCTCTGACGAGGCTGCTGTTTGTTCTGATATAGATGAAATATTCTCAATTTCTAGAACTGTAGATTCTTTTTTCTCATTTACATTAACAATCGATATTTTTACCTCATCAACTTTAGTAATCATTATATCAATTGATTCTAAAATTTTGCTGAATATATCTTTAGTTTCACCTACCGTCAAATCCTGTTCATTTACTACTGTTTGAGTAGATTTAATAGCATTTACAGCTGCAACAGATTTTTTCTGTATATTTGCTATAATTTTCTTTATTTCTTCTGTTGAATTCTTTGATTGTTCAGCAAGTTTTCTTATCTCTCCAGCAACTACTGAGAAACCTTTACCCGCTTCACCAGCACGTGCAGATTCTATACTTGCGTTTAGTGATAGAAGATTAGTTTGTTCTGTAATACTTACTAATGTTTCAGAAATAGCATTTATTTGCTTAGTGCTCTCATTCATATCTTGAATTATTCCATTAACTGATTTAGTAGATGATTTAGTTTTATTTGATTTTTCAATTAAAGTGCCTATCATAGACAGTCCTTTCGATCCTAAATCTTTAGTCCTACTTGAAATCTTATCCATTTCATTGGAGTTAGCGCTAATTTTACCTAACCTGTTTGATAAATCATCCATTGCCAATGCACCATCTTGAGCATTTTGAGCCTGTTGAGTTGCCCCTAATGACACTTGCTCAATTGCACTTGAAACTTCACTAATAGAAGCCGTTACCTCCTCCGACATACTTGCAAGAGTTATGGAGGTTTCCGATACCGTCTTTGATGAGTTTGTAACATTATTCATAATGCTTAATATATTTTTCATCATTAAATTAAACGATGTAGCTAAATCTTCAAATTCATCTTTTGTTGAAGCTTTAATAGATACCATTAAGTCTCCATTAGAAGCCTTAGCAAAAACCTCTTTTAACTTTTGAATATTATAAGCTATACCCTTACTTAATACTAATGACATAACTATAGAAATCAATCCCATTATTAATATTATTAATAATGTTGTATGTATTATAGATTTTGTGTCATTGGATAGTTCACTTTCATCTAAAGTAGCCACTAACTTCCAACCTGTTAATTCGTTTGTTTGATATACTCCAAACTTCTTTGAGCCTTTATCATCATAATTAACAAACCCACTATTCTGTACCCTTGCTGTATTCCAAAATGGTAACTTTGAAGCCGTATTTGTATTAATAAGCATCTTTACAGGGTGGGCTAAAACCTTACCTGATGCCTCCGAAATAAACACATACCCTGTATTCCCTAACTTTTTTGTGGATATTTGTTCTGCTAGTGTGTTTAATGTTAAATCTATTTCTACAACACCAACCACTTTCCCATTTTTTTCTACTGTTTTGGCAAGTGTAATAATGCTTTTTTTAGTTCCAGCATCTACATATTCAGGTGTTATTATAACTTGTCCTTTATGCTCTAAAGCTTGCATATACCAAGAACTTTTAGTTGCATCGTAACCTTTAGGCATTGTAGCATTAGGATATGTACTAAATTTGCCCGTGGTAGTTCCATAAGATATATCAAGTATATCTTTGTTACTTTCTGTTACGCCTTTTAATAAATCAGGTATATATTTAATATTATCACTTACATCAACATTAACAAAATTATAATTTTCAGATGTCATCGAAAGCATATTTGAAAATTCATTTAAATAATTTGATAATCCATGATTTATTTCCGTAAGTGTTTGTCTACTTGTTATTGTTAATTTATTATTAAGAATTGATTTCGACTGAGTATAAGAACCAACTCCAAGTATAATTAATGGAATTATACAAATTGCTACCAGACTAATAATTAATTTATTACGAATAGTGTTTAGTCTTAACTTTTGAATTTTAATTACCCCCAACCCATTATTATTTTAATTCCCTTACTACTTAATTATAGGTGCATACTTATTTCTCATATTCACTAATCATTTTTTTAACCTTTTGTATTATCTCTTTTGTATCTTCTTCTTTTCTAACTAAAATAAAAACAGTATTATCCCCAGCTACCGTTCCTACAATGCCATTGAATTTCAAAGAATCTAAAGCTTCTGCCGCTGCGGCTCCAGCTCCTGATATGGTCTTAAGTACTATAAACTTATCTACATGATCAACATACAGAACAGTTTGAGAAAAAATATTAGCTAATTTATTAGATAAAAAACTGTCACCCTGAGAACTAGTAACATATCTGTAAGTTCCATATGCATTCACAACCTTAATTAATTTTAGTTCGTTTATATCTCTAGAAACAGTTGCTTGAGTAATATCAAATCCATTGTTTTTTAATTCTTCTGCTAACTGTTCTTGAGTTTCAACCTCTTTAGCCTGTATGATCTCAATTATTTTTGCATGACGTGATATCTTCATCTTTCTCTCCCTCACAATCTGTTGTTTTAGAAATTATTTTTTCTCAAAATACCAACATAATTATAATCATAGAATTTAACTAATTTACATTCTTTGTCTGAAACTTTCACTAATATTTTGTTGAAACTATTTAGCATTTTTGTCATGCCTACTATTAATCTAAGTATACCATTCCTTCCAAATAAACACTTTCAATCTTAAAATATTAGAATTTTTTCCAAATACAATCATATTATATCATCTTCTTATAACTTTAATAATTGTTTAATTGTTTTTGCTGCTGCATTATCTTTTTTACTGAATTGTATCATATAAATCATCTCCATTTACTTTAGTAAATTAATGTCTATATTACTAATTCGAGATAAAAGTTTAAAATCATTTTTGTGAATTTTTATAAAACAAATGCAAATTTGTAAGTTTTTAATTTTGTATATCTAAATTACGAATTGAAGGTGATGCTTCATTAAATAGTGTAGCATCACCTCTTAATTATCATATCTAAATCATATTGTATACACAAAGCAATAGGACTACCACTTTTCTTGTCATATTCTTCAGGTGTATATCATTCAAACGCAACAAAGTCAGGTACTTCTTCTTCGAACCCACCTTTTTTACATTTAAAAAGTATCATTTTATAACTTTCTTGTGGTTGAAATGGTATACTATCCTTATTCAGTACTTTACGTTTAAAAATTCTTTTAATACGTTCCTATATCATATATATACCAATAATAACATAGCTTTTAAACGATACTCTATCCGAAAATGCTCCAGTAATTAATACTGGAGTGATAACAGCAAACATCTCTTGAAAAAGAAAAAAACTAAAGTAGCACTAAATAATACTAAGTCTGTATCACCTAAATTAATATATCTCATATAAAAAATTATTTTATATGCGCATTTGTAGCTATTTTGTCATCATATAATTTATATGTAAACTAGCTTATGATGACTGTTCCTGCTGCCCCACTTATTGCTTCTTTAGCTTTTTCAAGAGATGTTATAATTGCTTTTCTACCCTCTTTTGCTTCTACGAATATAAGAGCTGCTTTTATTTTCGGAAGCATAGAACCAGGAGCAAATTGACCTTCTTTTATATATGTTTTAGCTTCTTCTACAGTCATTCTTGAAAGATTCTTTTGGTTTGGTTTGCCAAAATTAATAGCAACCTGCTCAACTGCTGTAAGTACAACAAGAAGATCAGCATTTATTAATTCAGCTATTTTACAAGAAGCGAAATCTTTGTCTATTACAGCTGGTACTCCTTCGAGATTACCGTTTCCTTTGTCAATTACAGGTATACCGCCTCCACCAACAGTTATAACAATATGTCCAGCCTCAACTAATGTCATAATAATAGGCTCTTCTACTATATCAATTGGTAATGGTGAAGCCACAACTCGTCTCCAGCCTCTATTAGAATCTTCCTTCATTGTATATCCCTTTTCAGCTGTTAATTTCTCAGCCTGTTCCTGCGTAAAAAAAGAACCTACTGGTTTAGTTGGATTCTTAAATCCTGGATCCTTAGGATCTACTATTACTTGAGTAATCACAGTGGCAACTTCTTTATTTATTCCTCTTCTTCTCATCACTGCCCTAATACTTTGTTGTAGATGATATCCTATATAACCTTGGCTCATAGCACCACATTCAGGGAAAGGCATTACTGGACTATTTTCATTTATAGATGCTGCTGCTTCATAATTAGCTACAATTTGGCCTACTTGAGGTCCATTACCATGAGCAATAATTATCTCATGGCCTTCTTCGATTAAATCTACAATAGTCTCTGAAGTTTCTCTTGAAGTTATTAATTGTGCCTTTGCAGTAGTATCTTTTGGGTTTGCTTGAAGGGCATTCCCCCCAAGTGCAATTACTATTCTTGACATATTCATTTCTCCTTTTATATTTAATATGAAATGTAATATTTTAATAGAAAAATCATTTTAAATTTAGTTATTTATCAAACTTTCTTAAATAATCAGATAACTCTTTTAATCCATTTTTTAATATCTCTGTGTGTGTACAATATCCTAATCTAGCATGTCCAGGAACATCAAAACGATTGCCAGGTACTAACAGGACTCCTTTTTCTTTTAAAATATCTATACAAAATTGCTCAACATCAATAGGTATATCTAATTTAATAAATGATGTAGAAACATATTTTGGAAATACTAATGAAACACGAGGCTCATTTTTAACCCATTCCTTAACAATCTCTAAATTCGTATGAACAATTTTTTTATTTCTATTGTAGACTAATTCTTTATTTTTTAATATATGAACAGCTAGATAATCATCAAAAACACCTGCACAAATCATAGTGTAGTCACGATATTTTCTAAATAAGTCTGCTAATTCTTTATTGCTGGCAATCCAACCAACACGTATTCCTGGAACTGAATATGTTTTTGATAAACTATTTGTGGAAATTCCTTTATTGTATAAATCTACAATTGAAGAAACAGAACTAGTAGAATCTAAAGGTTTATATACTTCATCAACTAAAATATAAGCACCAACATTACTCGCAACTTTTACTATTTCTTTAAGAAAGTCATCATCAAATATTGTTCCAGTAGGATTATTTGCATTATTCAAACAAATTAATTTTGTATTTGGACGTATTAATTTTTTTAGTTCATCGAGCGTTGGTAGCCAATCATTCTCTTCATAAATTTCCCAAAAATCTACCTCTGCGCCAAAAGACTTTGGAATATCATATAATTGTTGATAGCTAGGATGCATGGAAATTACATGATCACCGGGCTCGATTAATGAGTATAATGCTAAAAGATTTGCACCTGTTGCTCCATTTGTTTGTAGAATATTTTCAGGTGGAACATTTTTATATAATTTGCTAACTTCTTTTTTAAACTCTGGCGAACCTTCTATCCACCCATAATTCATTTTTGTTTTTAATAATCTATCAAAAAATTCCTTTGGAGTTGTACCATCTATAGATATTATTTCTTCTAATGAAAATGATGCAATCGAGCTTCCTGCTATATCATAAATAGCATCATTTTCCCAAACATTTAACCATTCTTCAACGCCAAAACTTGCAATATTCATATTAAATCATCTCCTTTGCAGCTGCACATCTCTACACGAGATGCATTAACGACTTCAGAAGGAGATTTATATTCCCACTGAAGTTTTATTTTTACTAAGGTAGTTAGCTTCCACTTGTAAAAATGGGGAATTTTCCTTTTGAAATGTCATTAAAAACCTCTTTTCGATAATTTAAATAGCAACTTTTCCTATAGCTAATTGGTAAATGATATATATTGATCCTATAACAATTAAAGCAGTCAATATAGCTTGTCTCTTTGTTAGCAATTTCTTTTCACCGTTTTCTTTTCTAGCCATGGCAAAAAACACAATTCCAGGAATATAAGCTATAAGGCAGAGTAAAGTATAGTTTAGTCCTGAAACTACGATTGCCCATATTTCAAAAACCACAGTAATTAGCCCTACTAATATTTGTTTTATTTGTCCCTTTTCATGTCTGTTTAAATAAGATATTTTAAATTGGTACAATCCAACAAATAAGTAACATACGAGTATTGCAGCAGTACAAAGAGAATAAGCAAATTGATATGCCTTATCTGTAAATAAGAAAGTAAAAATAAATAATTGGGTTAAGGCCGCTGTGATAATCAAAGAAAAAGTAGGCGCACCAGCTTTATTTACTTTACCAAATATTTTTGGCAATAGTTTTGAACGAGCCATTAAAAGAGTTGTTTCAGATGGTAACATCGTCCAAGATAACCATGCACCTGAAATTGAGATTATTAAACCTACGTTTATAAATGCAGCTCCCCAAGGTCCAACAATATCTTTTAAGATATAAGCCATTGAAGGAGTAGCTAATTTCGCTAACTGATCTTTACTCATAACACCATAAGGAATCATGGAAGCAAGTATATAAATAATTAATAATCCTATCAACCCAAGAATAGTTGCTCTTCCAGCTTCAGATTTTTTATTAGCACGAGAAGATAACATAGAAGCTCCTTCTATACCAACAAAAACCCACATCATTACCATCATACAACTTTTAACTTGTGAGAATATATCTGATAGATTAAAATTAGTAGATATGTTTCCCCAAAAATGATTGGTGAATAAATCCACCTTAAAAGCTACAATACCTATTACTATGAATAAAAAGATAGGTATTAATTTAAATATGGTGACTACTGTATTTATAACAGCAGCTTCCTCAACGCCTCTATTAACTATATATGTAAGTGCCCACATAATAATACTAGCACCAATAATTGAGGCAACATTTTGACCGTTTCCAAATACAGGAAAAAAATAAGAAAGTGTACTCATAAGCATTGTAGCAAATGCTACATTACCAAGCCATGCGGATAACCAATACCCCCATCCACTAATGAACCCTCCAAATTTTCCAAAACCATCTTCTGCATAGCTAAATATACCATTCAATTCAGGTTTTTTTAATAATAAATTGTTAAAAGATAACGATAACATTAAAATACCAAAACCAACAATTATCCATGCAATAATTGCAGGTCCTGCAGCAGCACCTGAGGCTAAATCTCCAGATATATTGAATATACCAGCACCTATTGAGGAAGTAATAACAAGTGCTGTTAGTGAAAATACGCCTAATTTTTTATCCTTTTCCATCTTATACTCTCCTTCTAACCTACTAGCAATATTGAAATTTGGCGAGAATAATAATATTACCCTCACCAATTAGATTTATAATTATATTTATCTCAGGCTAGTTTCCAAGTGTAGCAACCATAACTGCTTTTATTGTATGCATCCTATTTTCTGCTTCATCAAATACAATAGAATGTTTACTTTCAAATACCTCATCTGTAACTTCTAAACCTTCAAGACCATATTTTTCAAATATTTCTTTTCCTACAATAGTCTTTAAGTCATGGAAGGCTGGTAGACAATGCATAAATTTAACATCTTTATTACCTGTCTTATTAAGCATTTCCATATTAACTTGGTATGGTTTTAATAATTTTATTCTTGATGCCCAAACTTCATCTGCTTCACCCATAGAAACCCATACATCTGTGTAGATTACATCTGCATTTTTAACGCCTGCATCCACGTTATCTGTAATAGTAATTTTTGCTCCTGTAACTTTCGCAATTTCATTACATTTTTGGACTAATACTGTTTCTGGGAATAAGCTCTTAGGTGATACAATTCTAAAGTCCATACCCATTTTAGCAGCACCTATCATCAATGCATTTGCCATGTTATTTCTTCCGTCACCAGCATATACAAACGAAATGTAACTTAATGGTTTATCAAAGTGTTCTCTTATAGTTAAGAAATCCGCAAGAATTTGTGTTGGATGATCCTCTGTTGTTAAGCCATTCCATACAGGTACTCCTGCATATTTAGCTAAATCTTCAACAACTTCTTGACCATATCCCCTATATTCTATTCCATCATACATTCTTCCAAGTACTCTCGCTGTGTCTGCTACAGATTCTTTCTTACCAATTTGAGTCCCTGTAGGTCCAAGGTAAGTTACATGTGCTCCTTGATCTAGTGCACCTACTTCAAAAGCACATCTTGTTCTTGTAGAACTCTTTTCAAATATTAGAGCAATGTTTTTACCTTTTAAGTTCTGCTGCTCAGTACCTGCATACTTAGCTTTTTTTAGATCTCTAGCTAAATCTAAAAAGTAGTTTATTTCCTTTGGAGTAAAGTCCATCAAAGTTAAAAAGTTTCTGTTTCTTAAGTTAAACATAATAAATTCCTCCTAATATTTTTAGTTTCGTCATTTTTATAAGTTATCTCTATTTAGTGGCATACTCATACATCTAGGGCCGCCTCGTCCTCTTGATAATTCAGCACTTGGCATTGTTATAACTGTTATACCACGTTTTGATAAAATTTCATTTGTAATATAATTTCGTTCATAAGTTATAACCTTTCCTGGTGCAATAGCTAGAGTATTTGATCCATCATTCCATTGTTCTCTTGCAGCTACTATAGAGTCGCCTCCACCGCATCTTATTAATTCAATTGAAGGTAGATTTAACGCATCTTTTAATACATTTTCTAATATATCCTTTTCTTGTTTAATATTTAATTCGCCGTTAAGACCTTTTGTAATTTCAAAAACATTAAGCGGTCCTTCTATCTCTGGGTGTATTGTAAATTTATCATAATCAACCATAGTAAATACAGTATCAAGATGCATAAATGCTCTACTAGACGGAATTTCTAATACTAATACTTTTTCAAAAGCAGTATGTTTTGCAAACAAATTTCTTGCTACTACCTCTATAGCCTCAGGTGAAGTTCTTTGACTACATCCTATTGCAAGCGTTGTAGCAGATAATATAAGCTCGTCTCCACCTTCTATATTGTTGGGAAGATTCCTATTATACCAAAGTGGTACTTCGTGTTGTTTGAAAGATTTATGATATTTATGAATAAATTCTAGGAACATAGTTTCTCGCCTTCTAGCTTCAGTTTGCATAGTATTTATAGTAATACCATTTCCAATTGAAGCACCTGGATCGCGAGTAAAATAAAGATTAGGCATAGGATCTAAATAGAATGGATAATTGTTTCCGATTAGTCCTCTTAGTGAATGCATCTCTTTAACATCAATATCATTTTTTCTAACTCCAGCCATAAGTATATCAATCATTTCTCTTGTAGGCTTTGACATTAAATAATCATAAAGAGATTTATATATTTCTTTATTACTAATGTGACTTTCTTGTAAAAACTGCTGTAAGAATATTTCTTTTACTTTATTATCTTCCAAAGCCTCTGTAGCAAGTTCTTCTAAATAAAGGACCTCTACATCATTTTCTTTTAAAAGCTTTGCAAATATATCGTGCTCTTTTCTCGCTACCTCTAAATAAGGAATGTCATCAAAAAGCAATCTTGCAAGAAGTTCCGGTGTTAAATTTTCTATTTCTCTACCTGGCCTGTGTAACATTACTTTATTAAGTTTTCCTATTTCGGAAGTTACATTTATAAATGATTCCATGATGTTTTATCCCCCTATCGTTTCTCTTAATATCTTCATTATAAAGTTTTCGATTTTATATTGAAACCTCCTTATTATACGATTATATCTAATATATCTTGTCTATTAAGCTTCATACTCTTTTATAACTCTGCTTATATCTTAAGCTTGATTTTTCACAGTAATTCTACGTATGTTACCACTTGAAAATTTGAAACAATAGATTAATTGTATATATATCCACAATATTCTAATTTATAATGTATAACATGAAAAATAGGGTATAAACATGCATAAAAGTTTTTTTTGGTTCTTTATGCCTATAAATGCATAATAATACTCAAACTAAATTCATATTACTTATGTGCTATTATTGTCATACTTATATTTATGCACTTATACTTGTTTTTTCCATTAATAATCACTGAAATCGTTGACAAAATCAGCATTGTTAACATTTTATTCATAATATTTAAATCTAAAAATCAGGAAAAATTTAATATAAAAAAATAATTTATTTTATATATTTAAATATTCTTAAATATCGTTAAAGTGACCTAAAAAAAATGATTTCTGTATTATACAGAAATCATTTTTCACTTTGTAATTACTTATTTATAGTATTCTATTCTCCATTAATTCATACATATTACTGTTCCCGCAACTTCATTTATTGCTTCCTTAGCTTTTTCAAGAGATGTTATAATTGCTTTTCTACCCTCTTTTGCTTCAACAAAAATAAGAGCAGCTTTTATTTTTGGAAGCATAGAACCAGGAGCAAATTGTCCTTCTTCTATATATGTTTTAGCTTCTTTTACAGTCATTCTTGAAAGATTTTTTTGGTTTGGTTTACCAAAGTTAATAGCAACCTGCTCAACTGCTGTAAGCACAACAAGAAGATCAGCATTTATCAATTCTGCTATTTTACAAGAAGCAAAATCTTTGTCTATTACAGCTGGTACTCCCTTAAGGTTACCGTTCCCTTCATCAATTACAGGTATACCACCTCCACCAACCGTTATAACAATATGTCCTGCTTCAACTAATGTCATAATAATAGGCTCTTCGACTATATCAATTGGTAAAGGCGATGCCACAACACGTCTCCATCCTCTATTAGAATCCTCCTTCATTGTATATCCTTTTTCAGCCGTTAATTTTTCAGCCTGCTCATGAGTAAAGAAAGAACCTACTGGTTTAGTTGGATTCTTGAATCCTGGGTCATTAGGATCTACTATTACCTGCGTAATTACAGTGGCAACTTCTTTATTTATTCCTCTTTTTCTCATCACTGCCCTAATACTTTGTTGTAGATGATATCCTATATAACCTTGACTCATAGCACCACATTCAGGGAAAGGCATTACTGGACTATTTTCATTTATAGATGCTGCTGCTTCATAATTAGCTACAATTTGGCCTACTTGAGGTCCATTACCATGAGCAACAATTACCTCATGACCTTCTTCGATTAAATCTACAATAGTCTCTGAAGTTTCTCTTGAAGTTATTAATTGTGCCTTTGCAGTAGTATCTTTTGGGTTTGCTTGGAGGGCATTCCCCCCAAGTGCTATCACTATTCTTGACATATTCATTTCTCCTTTTATATTATAAATAAGATATAATTTATTTTAGACTAGTTACCAAGTGTAGCAACCATAACTGCTTTGATTGTATGCATTCTGTTTTCTGCTTCATCAAATACAATAGAATGTTTACTCTCAAACACTTCATCTGTAACTTCTAGACCCTTAAGACCGTATTTTTCAAATATTTCTTTTCCTACAATAGTCTTTAAATCATGGAATGCTGGTAAACAGTGCATAAACTTAACGTTTTTATTTTCTGTTAATTTAATCATTTCCATATTTACTTGATATGGCTTTAAAATTTTAATTCTCTCTGCCCAAACTTCATCTGCCTCTCCCATAGATACCCATACATCTGTGTAAATCACATCTGCATCTTTAACGCCCTGTGCTACATTGTCTGTTAGTGTAATCTTTGCTCCTGTTTCTTTTGCAACTTCATTACATTTTTGAACTAATTCATCTTCTGGAAAGAGGTGCTTTGGAGATACAATTCTAAAGTCCATACCCATCTTTACCGCACCAATCATCAATGCATTTGCCATATTATTGCGTCCATCACCAGTATATACAAATACAATACTACTTAATGGCTTATCAAAGTGCTCTTTTATTGTTAAAAAATCAGCAAGAATTTGTGTTGGATGATCCTGCGTTGTTAAACCATTCCATACAGGTACTCCTGCATATTTAGCTAATTCTTCAACTATTTCTTGACCATATCCTCTATACTCTATTCCATCATACATTCTTCCAAGAACTCTTGCTGTATCTGCAACCGATTCCTTTTTACCAATTTGTGTTCCTGTAGGTCCAAGATAAGTTACATGTGCTCCTTGGTCAAGTGCACCTACTTCAAAAGCACATCTTGTTCTTGTTGAGTTTTTTTCGAATATTAAAGCAATATTTTTACCTTTTAATTTTTGCTGTTCTGTACCTGCATACTTAGCTTTCTTTAGGTCGCTAGCTAAATCTAAAAAGTAGTTTATTTCCTTTGGAGTAAAGTCCATCAAAGTTAAAAAGTTTCTGTTTCTTAAATTAAACATAATAAATTCCTCCTAATATTTTTATTTATATTGTTTTTATAATAAAATATCTTACTTTACTTTTATTATAAAACTTTAGTATCCTTTGTATTAGTATTATTCATCTTTCTAGAGAAGTATTTAAACGAAACATATAATATTATTATTGTTGGAACTCCTGTGATAACGGCTATTTTTTCTGTTGGATCAAATATCATAGCTATTACTATTATGCCATATAATATAAGCGCTAAAATTGGAGTTACTGGATAAAATGGCGTTCTATATTTTAAATCCTCAACCTTATTCCCTTCTGATATATAACGTTTTCGAAATCGCATTTGACATATACAATCTATTGAATAAATGAATATATCAATGCTTGCGAGAAGAGAGATTAAGAAGAGATAGACTGTATCAGCTGCTATAAAACTGGAAACTATTGCAAATGATGCAAACGCAATAGAAATAGCAAGTGAATATATTGGAACTTTATTCTTATTTAGTTTTGATAATATTTTGGGAGCTTGTTTATGTTTTGCAAGAGACCACAAAGTCCTTGTACTTGCATATAAAAAACCATTTGCTGATGACAGTGCTGAGGTAACAACAATTATATTTACTAAAAGTGCAGCTGAACTTATGCCGGCGCTTTTAAACATATAAGCAAAAGGACTACCTGCAAGGTTTGCTTCTCTCCAAGGAAGAACACACCCAATTAAAATAACACATACTACATAAATTAATGTTATAGAAATTACATATCCTTTTATGGCCTTTGGCATTTCAACTCCAGGGTTTTTACTCTCACCTGCTGCAGTTGCAATAAGGTCTGATCCACCAAATGCAAAGATAGCAGATAACATACATACAACAATGGCTTTAAACCCATTAGGAAATGCTCCTCCATCATTTACAAAATTCGTGAACCCAATAGATTTCCCTCCAATAACGCCTGTCATAATTCCAATTCCTACAATAACAAAGAGAGCTACAGCTATAATCTTAACACTTGCAAACCAAAATTCTGTTTCACCATAGTTCCTAGCTGGAAGTACATTAAGTAAAATTAATAAAATAGTAAAGGCAACAATCCAAACTAGTGAACTTACAGTAGGGAATATATTTTTCATTATAATCGCTGAAGCAACTAATTGAGCTGTCACTGTGACCGCACAACTTATCCACTTCATCCAACCAGATGTAAATCCTATTGCTGGACTAATAAATTCTGTTGCATAGGCTTGCACATTACCTGAAACGGGCATTGCCACTGTTAGCTCTCCAAGGCATGACATCATTAGATACATAATTAATGCACCAATCAAATATGCAACCACCGCACCCCCAGGCCCCGCATTGTGTATAACATAACCTGAGGCTAAAAATATGCCCGTACCTATAGTTGACCCAAGTGTATACATTTGAATGTGTCTACTTGATAAACTGCGTTCAAGTCCTTTAGATTTATCAAGTACCTCTTTTATTTCATTGTTATTTGATTCCATTCTACACTCCCCCTTTATTTAACTGTGGTAAGCATGTAAATTCAAAATCTAAACCTTGTTTCTAAATTAATTAAGTAATCGTTTTCTTCTTCTTTCATTATAAAATCATACTTTCAAAAACATTCAATTTACATCAAAAAAACAATTAAGATTATAAATATTTTTTATTTATAATCTTAATTGTTTTTTAAAACATAATCAATTACTCCAGCAATTAATTTTGGTGTTTGTCTTATTACATCATTCGTAAAGACCCTTTCCGTAAACTTATGCAGATCCTTTCCATAAGGACCTATATTTATGCTTGGAATAGCTAATTGTTTTATAGTTTCAAATGGAATATCATACATGTTTTCCCAAAGTGGCATATTAAATTCTATATGTGGTATTACGTTCTCACTTTCATTCAATGCCGCATAACTCATGTCAGAAATACCCATGAAATAATTTCTTTTACTATAAGTTTCAAAACACACTTCCCTTGCAATACGAACTACAGCATTGCTAATATCTGATACATTATTATCTAATTCTGTAAAATCATTAATTGATATGTGAGGGTAATACGGCGGAGAAAATGCTATAACCACCATTGGTGTTTTATCTGTAATATAGTCTAGTGTTTTACCAATTAGCGCTATATTACTCTCAGGCATACTAATGATGTTATTTTTTATGTCTGTCTTTAATTTTTCAATAGTTAAACGATAATCTAAAATGAATTTTTCTCCTGATTGTTCAATGGCGTCATTATATATTTGTGAAAAGGTTTTAACATTTGTCTTCCAAGGAAGCTTATGTTCGGACTCATTTTTCTTATTTAAATAATTACTATAGTTTTTATTCATTTGGCATATAACGTTTTCAAAAGCTTGTTTAGAAATTTTAAGTAATTGCTCAAGTATTATCTTTGGTGTTCGCTTAAGAGTTAAGACACTAAAATATCCACCTGCCGAATCAGGTATAGAAGCATCATAACATTTCTTACCATCTCTAAAATAGTTCCAAGAAGGTGGAGGTGATACTTCATCCTCTACAACATCTGAGAAATCCGAATTAAGTTCCGTTTCACTTACAATTTGAGATAATAAAAGGATTGGATTAAATCCCTGAAAGATGTCACCAATATGAGTTTTTTTACCTCTTACATACACAACAGGCATTAATTTTCCAACAGATCCTGTATAAAAAACACCTTCATTATTTTCCGTTTTTTGATGTGGCTCTGAATCAATTAAAATAGTATAATCCAAATCAAATTTATTCTTGATTTTTTTAAGTAGCTCTGCGCTATTTCTCATTCCCAGTGATAATGATTCCTCATCAGCAACTGATAAAAAGAGAACATTACCATTAAATTTTTGACGCTTTGAAAAAGCTTCAATAAGTGACAACTGAATTGCAATACCTGCCTTCATGTCTGCAGCTCCTCTTGCGAAAATCCATTCACCACTCATTAAATCCTCTTCAACATCCCTTGCTAATTCAACATTTTTGAGCATCTCTTTAAGTAATTCAGGGCAATAAGCATACGTTTTTAGAGTTTGATAATCATAAGCATCTACAACGTCATGATGATTAAGAAGAATAACTGTTTTCCTACCAACTCCTTTAATCAACCCCCATACAATAGCTCTTTCTAATGAATCGTTTTTAAGTGGATAACTTCCCAAGTTATTTGTATTAATTTTAAAATAATCTAATTTTTGTAACCAAACATATAGGTATTTTTCAACATCTTTCTCAAGTGTGGTCCCTGTATCACTTCGCACAGAAATTAATTCTATTAAAGTATCTTTTATTTTTTTTTCAGAATCTTCCATTAGAACACTAATCACATATAACACCTCCAAATATAATAACTATTTTCTAATTTATTTCACAATTAAGTAAAATTCCTTCAAAAAATTTATTTATAGAAATTTTGCCTCTTGTATTTTTTATACCTTTTATATGATCCATTTCAGCTTTAACACTTGAAAAATTAAAAAGAACATTTGAATAAGTACAAAAGGTTTCATTCATTGTATCTTCAATCCCTAAGTTTGCGATATTCTCCATCCCATCTTTAATTGCTCTTCTAATCCTTTGTTTTACAACCTCTGGATTATCTCCAAAACAAGCAAATAATTTTTCTAAATCGCATTCAAAAAATGATTTATTATTTTCAATAAGATATGTACATATTTTAATTATATCTATCGTTCCTTTTTCACCAAGCATTCCTAGTATACTTAAAATATGTTTTATTTCCTTTAAACTATCATTAATATCTTTACCATGATTTGTAGAACCCATTAGCATCTTTTTAATGTTAGCCAGCGTTATTTGCATATCTATTTTTTCTGCAACTTTTAAAATTACATTTTCTACTTCTATTTTATTTATAGGCTTTTTTATAAAAAATTCTATTCCTGATTTGTATGAATCTGCAACAAGTGCACTATCTAAAACCTGAGATATCATGATAAAACAAATATCTGGTCTTAATTTTTTGATTTCTTTAACAAGAGTATTTCCATCCATTTTTGGCATAAGAAGATCTACGAGTACAATGTCAGGGTTTAATAAAAGTATTTGATCAAAGCCTGTTTCACCATCATTTGAGCTACCAATAACTTCAAATAAATTATTCTCTTCTATTATATTTGCAAGTATTCTCACTATACTTATATCATCATCAACAATATAGTATCTCATACAGGTTCCCCTTCCATATTATCTTCTTTTATTTTTATAGTAAATTCAGTTCCTATTCCTGCTGTAGACTGTACCTCTATGGTACCACCAAATACATCATTAACAATGCCTTTTACATGGGCAAGTCCTATACCCCTACAAATATCACCTGTCTCTGTATTAAATTTAGTTGAAAATCCAGGATTAAAAATAAATTCAATATCTTTCTCTTTTATGCCTTTTCCATTATCAGATACAACAAGAATACAGTCATATTCGCTCCTCTTAATTAAAATTTTAATATATCCATTTTTCTTTTTATCCATAGATTCTATACTATTGTAAATAAGGTTTCGCAATATGCAAACTATATAAAAATGCTCTACTACGTTGAAATTATCCTCTAGCTTAAATTCTAAGGAAATGTTAAGTTTATTTGTTTTTATATATTTCAATACATCAGTTTTAATAATGTTTACAATATCTTTAATATTCATTTTAGCCATATCCACTTCTGCAGTATCTGTTTTTTTACCAACCATTTCTTCTAACCCTTTTATAACACTTATATAATCTTTTTTTATTTCGTGCACATCTTTTGCTATATCAAGCGAAAGATCTTTTAACTGCAATGGATAATTTTGCTCTGATATTATTTTATAAAGCAAATAGGCTTTTTTCATAACACCTTCGATATCTGCATTGTTTTTATTCATAAAATATATTTCACTTTTAACACTTGAAGTCATTAATATTAATCTTCTATATCTTTTTTCATGTTCTTCATTAATCAATAAGAACTTATAATATTTAAGTAACAATATAATACATATCATAATTACTGTTCTTATAAATGCTATTATTGCTAAATCTTGAAACATGATATAGCTATATCTTTTAAAATGGAGCATAATACTTATTTCTATTACATTTGAAATAAAATCACAAAAGAATACTGAAATAAATAAATCAGTAATTCCTGTCTTTTTCTTTCTCCAATACAATAGATAAAATAAAATACCATATGAAAAATAAAACAAAACATCTGCACCTATAAATCTAATTGTATTATGCAGATTGCCAGTACCAAAGTATAAAAACACACCCCTGTAAAGTGGAGAAATAATTCCAGTTACAAAGAGAATTTCTATTGGATTAAATTCTTTATAAAAATAAAGAAAAACAGGCAATATAACCACAGATAATGTTACTATAAACCCTGGAACAAAAAAATTAATATTAATTTGAGAGGCTATGGCAACCCCTATAGCAATGATAAAAATAGATTTTATTCTCTTCTTTTTATTAAATGTTTGTTCAAACAACACTTTTCTTAGTTTTCATAATATCTTTCTCCTTACAATTCTATATTTAAAATCTATCATATAACTTATGTAATTCTTTATCATGTCTGAATGTATAATAATAACAAATTCAGAAGGAAATTTCCTTCTGAATTGTTGTCAAATCATCTCCTGGATCGCCAATAAAACGCCACCGGAGATACATTAAATACTGTTAAAATGTCGTCAAATCATCTCCTGTGGAGCTGCATTAACGACTTCAGAAATGTCTTTAAACAGAAATTTTACCCATAGCTGCTGCTATTATCATAATAATAGCTACTATAATAATAGCTACCATAGCCAACTTTTCTTTATAAGTAATTGCTTCATTTTTTTCTTTTTTTGCTTTTAAATAAAAGCCTATACCTATTGCATAAATTACAACAGCTAACCCTAAGTATCCAATTCCTACTGCATATATAACATAAACTGAATAAATACCTGCAATTATTGCTATAATTTTTTCTTTAATATGTCCGCCTTCTTTTTTATATACTTTATATGCAAACATAGATGTTAATAAGTATGGGATTAAAATATTAGTTGTACACATGTGAGTTGCTACATAATAAGCCTTTTGTAATGCCGGTGATAACATAGCTAAAAGCCCTATTTGTGTTGCGAGCATTGAAAATAAAAGAGCATTTGTAGGTACATTTTTATTGTTATTCTTTTTAAACCACTTAGGCATTAACCCATCTTGCTCTGCTGGAACATATAGGATTTCTGTTGTTAGTAAAAGCCAACAAAGAAGTGCTCCTATAAGTGAAATTAATATTCCAACTTTAACAATCATAGCCCCTGCACTTCCTAGTGCTGTTTGTGCTAAAACAGCTGCTAGAGGCGTTTGTGCTGCAACTAAAGCTTTAGCTGGAAGAATACCCATTGATAATATAGATATTGATACATAAAGTGTTGCCGTTATAGCAAGTGAAATTATTGTCCCTTTACCAACTAGTATTTGAGATTCTGCTCTTTGAGACAAAACTACTAAGCCTTCAACACCAACAAAGCACCATAAAATTGTTCCCATAGCCCCACTTATTTGTTTCCCTAAATTAACATGGTCTCCACTTGATGCTAAAACCGTCTGCCAGTTATCTACATTAAATATACCTAGTTTAAACGCTGAAAATCCAAATATTATTACTAAAATCAGGGGTATAACTTTACCAATTGTAACTATTAAATTCAGTATACCTGCTTGCCTTATACCTCGTCTTATTATAAAATAATATGACCACAAAAGGATAGACGCAAGTATAAACGATAAAATTGGAGGCATTGAATATCCTTCTCCAATTAAACTATTTATAGTTTTAAAAATCAAAACAACAAATGCTATATTTCCAAGGAAAGAACTTGTAAAATAACCCCAAGCTGAATTGAAACCTACAAAGTCACCATATCCATCTTTTGCATAAGAATAAATGCCCCCCTGTAAATCAGGTCTTTTATTTGAAAGTAAGTAAAATACCAACCCTAGCATAATTACGCCAAAAACTCCAATACCCCATGAAATGAGAACTGCCATTGGATTTGTTGTTGATATTAGGTCCGTTGGGCTATTAAAAATACCTGAGGCAATCATAGTACCAATGCCTAAAGCGACAAGTAGCCCAAGTCCTAATTTTTTATTATCTTCTTCCATTATAAAAAACTCCCCCTTAATATTGGTTTATTTTACTTTACTTTACTTTACTAAATCCCTAACATCACCTATTATAGCTCTTGGAACTGGTAAATCAAGCATTGTTTTAAGTCCAGGCTGAGAATTCATTACAAGAGGAATCATATTAACACATATAGCTATTGTAGCAATTCCTCCTGGTATTTCTGGTTTTATTTGAAGGTTCAAGTTTGGAACTCCCTTAATTGTAATATAATCTCCAGTATCAACGTTTTCAAGTTCTGGTCTTATCTGTTGAGGATGCTCCATTGTAGCAAATACTTTGTCTCCTAAACTTGCATATCCCAATTGGCTACATCCAGCAACTTCTCCAGCTTTCACCGAAACGATATCCGTGCTACGTGGTACAGTTGTAACAATTGGTGATTTTTCTTGTCTAATATTATTGAACTTGATATTAAATGCTTCTTCAAACATTCCAAAAGATTGTAAAAACCCAACGTGTCCATCTACTGTATTGTCTTTAACTCCTTGTATAAATTGTTCTGGTTTTAAGCCAATACCTTGCTCAACCATAACTGCCTTGCCAAAACAAGCTAAATCATTTACTCTAGTAGCCTTTATGCTATCCACTGTATCAGAAACTCCTGTAAGCATTATAGCAACTAAATCCATTATAAACCCAGGATTCACTCCTGTTCCTAATATTGAGATATTATTGTCTTTAGCTATTTTATCCATATCATCTGATAATTTAGGATCCATTGCTCTTGGGTATGACATTTCTTCAGCTGTTGTTACAATATCCATACCAGCTTCTGCTGCCATTTTTATTAATGGAAATACAACTTTTGTAAAGGAAGCCGTTGCCATAAGACAAACATCTGCAAAACTCTTCTTTATAACATCCTGAGAATTTTTTGTAATGATACAAGAATTATCTTCATTTGCTTTTACACCTAACACTTCATAAAGTTTTTTGCCAACCTTACTAGGATCCATATCAATAGCTCCCACGATAGTAAATCCTTTTTTGCTGAGTACCATTTTAGCAATACCGCTTCCCATTGAACCTAATCCCCAAACAACAACTCTAATTTTATTTTTCATAATATGTTCCTCCTTAAAATTTTAGATTTAATTTTATATGATTTATACTGATTTTTAATTATTATAATACTTTTCAACATAGGTCGAAGTCATTGCCGCAAGTAAACATCCATAATCTATTTTAAACTCTACTATACTTCCCACTATTAATTGTTTTTTACAATCAGTCACATCTAAAATCAGATGATCACTACTTGCACCAAAAACACTTATGTCATTATCCATTGGAGTTAACCCTTCTACTCTTATATCTTGTCTACCAATTGCTACAATAGCTCTTTTTCTTATTCCTTTATTTTCAAAAGAAAGAATATTTCCAAAAGCATCCATTCCTATTGTGCCTGTTGGCACCGTCGGTTTGCTCTTTATTTCAACTATTTCACCTTTAAGTATAAAAGCATCATCATAGCAATTAGGTACTGTTTTTCCAAAAGAAGTTTCTCTACCTAAAACTATTGCTTCTCCCAATCGAAGCTGATTAACTCCTTTTGGTATAGTATCATTAATCACCATGTATAAACTACTAGAGTTTCCTCCTGAGATTACAGGTAATTTTAAATTAAACCCTTTTTCTATTTCTAATTTTAAATCTATAAGTTTGCCTAAGTTTTCACTATCCGGAATTACTCCACCATAACAAGTAACATTGGTACCTAGTCCAATTAACTTAATATTCTCTATTTTCACTATTTTACTAACAGTGGATACCACATCATTAGTCATGACTCCTTCTCTTAAATCACCTAAATCTACCATTAATATGATGTTATGAATTTTATTTAAACCCTTTGCAGCTTTTGATAAAGATCTAATAGTGTCTATTTCTGAGTTTAAACTACAATCACTATATTTAACAACTTCACTAGCTTCACTTATCATTGGAATTCTAAGAAGCATCTTTTTACAACTCAACTCTTTAAACTTTTTTAAATTTAGAATTCTAGAATCCGCAACCTGCGTAACTCCAGCTTTAAGTATAGCTTCTACAATCGGCATCTCGGCACAATATACTTTGGTTACCGCTGCAACATCTATATGCTTTTTATTACACATTGCTAGTATTGTTTTTGCATTGTGAGTCACCTTTTTTAAATTTACTTCCACACAAGGATACTTTTTTCCCATATAGATAATCTCCTTATTTTAAACTTAGTCAAATAATAATAACTAACAACTCAGAATTGTATTATTTGTTAAGTTCAACTCAATCATATCATCATTAATTTCCATATCCTTTGTTATGCCTAAACTTTGAATTAAAAGTGCTTTTGCTACTTCTTTATTTTCTCTACTTAACACTCCTGCACAAGCCATAATATAGTTTTTATCGATTAGTACTTTGGCACCCTTTTTAGGTAACATTGTAACTTCATCCTTTAAGTATCTTATTTTCAAAAGCAAATCTTCTTCCCCTGGAAGCCTTGTAAGTGCACCACCGGTGCCTATTATATATTTAACCTCAGATAAATCCTTACCATAGGCTACAAACCCACTATCACCATCGTATTTTCTTTTTATAAATCCAACATGTCTATCTACTGCAACAGATATAGCTTTCTTCGTTAACAAAATACTTGCAAATACATCCTCTTTATCTTTTGGTATAGGCTTTATATGCTCTCTTATATACTCAGTACTAAATTCACCCAAATCCCTATCATCAAGTAAATCGATTACATTTTTACTATTAATAAAAACTCCAAGATCTCCTTCTACAGTCCTTTTAGCCTTTGGTTCAGGATTTATTAGCATATCTAAGACTACACTACTTCCCTCTGTAACAGAATGTACATCAGTGGTAGCGCCTCCCACATCAAGAACTACTAAATCACCAATTATGTCATATAATACTTTTGAGCTTTCCATAACTGCTCCTGGAGTTGGCATTATACTTCCATTTACCATTTCTTTTATTTTACTCATTCCAGGTGCTTTTACAATATTTTTTTCAAAGGCTTCTTGTATTATTTTTCTTGCAGGTTCCACATTTAAAATATCAACACTTGGGTAAACATTATCTATTAGGTAAATTTCTTGCCCATCAAATATCTCACTAATTTCTTCTCTATTTTCAATGTTTCCACAGTATACAATAGGAATACTAAATTTTTCGGCACTTATAAGTTCTGCATTATAAAGAGCTGTTTCCCTCTCACCATAATCTGTACCTCCAGCAATCATTATCATATTAGGATTTATATCATATATCCTCTTTAAATCACTCTTTCTCATTTTTCCAGCAGTAACCATTTTTATTATGCCACCAGCGCCAAGAGCTGCTTCCCTTGCCGCTTTAACTGTCATATGCTCCATAAGTCCATGAACGGTTATCCGAAGTCCACCTGCAGCACTACTTGTAGCTAACATCTTTTCCCATGTAATTGATTGATGCACTTGATTTTCAATATCTTTAACTGCATTTTTGAGTCCTATAGTTACATCACCATCTGTTACAGTAGTACAACTACTACCTTGAAAAGGTATATCTACCATAATCTCTCCCATAGCATCATAGCATACGTTAAATGCTGTAACCAGAGTAGTGGTACTACCTATTTCAGCAACAAGATAATCTACCTTCACAAGAAATCACACTCCTTTTACTATTCCTCATCTTCGTTATCAGGGAGACCCATTAACCTTTTAATTATGAATGATGCAACAGATGTACCATTTGATCCACGTCCAAAACCAACATCCATTCCGTTTGCCTTAGCTATTTCATCAGTTACTTGAGTTCCACCTGAAACAAGTATAATCTTATCTCTTACTCCTTTTTCTATACAAAGATCACTAAGCTTTTTCATATTTTTTGTATGAACATCGTTATGACTAATTATTGTACTACAGAGTATAGCTTGAGCTTTTGACTCTATAGCTGCATCTACAAGTTTTTCTATCGGGCATGAAGTTCCAAGGAAAATTGCTTCTATACCAAATTTTTCAACTCCACCATGTTTAATATCAATAACTTCGCGAACTCCAACTGAATGTTCATCTTCTCCAACAGTTGCTGCAACAACCTTTATTGGATGCTCTTTTACATAATCTTTCATTTGTTGATCTGATAGTGATTTTCTTCTCTTTGGAAGAACTAACTCATCACGTTTTACAGGTGTAAAATCACATACTCCTTTTATTTCAACAAGAGTTCCCTCAGCCTTTTGCAAGACTTGTTTATGAACAATTTCTACATTTTTCAAATTCATTCTCTTTCCCATTTCAAGAGCTGCAGCTTCACTAATCTGTTCATTCTCGGGTATACATATGGTGATTTTTACATACCCATCTTTAGCCCATTGAACTTCAGGAATTATAGTACCATCTTCTTTAACTTTTTCCATTCTCTTAAACACATTATCATTATCATCTAATTCATCAATGTATATAATTTTGGAATGATTACACAATGTACATTCATTAATAGCATCACAAGGCTTTTTATAATCTTTTGGAACATTATTGTATCCAAAATGGCCACAAACCGGTGCAAAATAATCTGCCTCTCTCTTAACTATTGTTCCTACCGCATCTCCACCTAAAATTTTTCTTGCAATACCGTCATCATTTCTTTCTGGATACTGTCCTGAATCAATAAAAAATCCAGAATCTACAGCTTTAAAATATCCACCTACATCGATTATTTCTTCAAAGAATAAAACAGCTCTTTCCTTTATTTCTCTTGCCTTTTCTCTTAAATATCCAGTTTTCTTAAGCTCTATCATATCCATTAATCCATCCATACCTATAAATGCCTGTTTAGCTGTGTTTATAGCATGAATATTATTATAATGCCAAGGAACATTACGTCCTTCATCAGGAGTTATTGTACTTTGAATATCTGCTGATGTTAACTCAGATATTAAAAGATTCAAAGTATGTCCTACTGTTGCTTCTCTTTCACAAGATTCTATATATTTAGTATTCATTTGAGCTCTCATCTTATATTTTTTAAAAAATTCTCTTAGTGCAACTGCATAAGGCAAGTCATATCTCATACAAGGAGCAGGTGCTGATGTTGGAGGTACTGTTGATAAAGAAATATTTTCTGGTTTCATTCCAACTAGCTCAGAAAAGCAAGAATTTATAGCATGTTGTACCATAAGTTCTGGCATTACCTTATAACCCTTCATAGCTGTTGCATTAGCATTATGTGCACCATCTATTTGAAGCATTCCAGCATGTGCCATTATACCTTTTGCAACTGCAGCATCAACAAAAGATCTAACCATATTAATATTTCTATAAAGTACATTATATTGTGGATCTTGATGAGCTCCGTTAACCCCTTCTTCTGCAAACATAACTGCTACATCTGGACCTGCCACTCCAGATACATAGGAATGAAAATTAATCCTTCTGCCTACTTCTTCTTCTATTAAATCTATAGCTTTTCTTGTTGCTCTAATTTCTTTTCTAGTTATTGGTACCCCACCAAATCCTTCAGGACTTCCTTCAAGTAATCCATCAAAATGACTTTGTCCCATTGTTCTAATAACCATTAAATGATCTGCACCATGCCATGCTGCCATTCTCATTCTTCTTATATCATCTTCAAATCTTCCTGAAGCAATTTCTGTAGTAATAGTTGCTATTGGTTGTGGATCTATATTTCCAAAACTCCTTGCTGCTGGAAGAGGTTGGCTCTTCTTTAAAGGCTTTGATATTTCATGATATGTGAATTCACCAACCTTTCCAGTTTCATTTTTCTCTCTCCAGTGCCAACCCCTCCATTTAGGCTCATACTTATCTAGATCCTTTAATATTTCTTCTACATTAAGTTTTGTATTTTCTTCTAGTCTTTCCTGCATTAGTTGTCACTTCCCTTCATTTTTTCAGATACGACATCCCAGCCTACTCCTTTAGAAAGTTCCACTCCAGCTTTAATATAATCTATATTTTTAAGCTTTGCATAAGTTAAAATAACATTTCCTATGCCCCTACCAAGTAAATCCCATTTAGTTCCATAAGAAATTATAGGTTGTGCTTGCAAACTAGAAAAGCCCATTCTAAGTACTACAGAACGTTCAATAGCTGGAGATGTATGTGTGTAAGCTAAATCAACCATAGGTTTTACGACTTGGTTTGTAAGACTCCAAAACCTGTCATATAACTGATCATCTGTTAAATTTTTTAAATGTTCTCGTCTTTTCTCGAAATCATCTTCTCTTTTCATAAATTAATCCCCCCACTAACATATTTCTATATTATGTTGTTTTAATATTTCTATTATTTTTTCTTTGGGCAACTTTGTTTCTAAAGACAAATACTCAATGTCAACCTGCTGAGCTTTATTATCACCTAATTTCTTAATAACATTTTTCATGTAGGAGTTTTTTAACCCTTCCATATCAATATCGGTTACTTTCACCTTTGATGGATGAGACGGAATTACTATATTCTCACCTGGTATTTGCTCCTTTGGATTACCAACATAAACTTTAATTCCATTTTCTTTAGCAAAATTAAGTTGAGGTAATAAATGTTTCCCAGCTCCCGTATATTCAGTCTCTTGAACAACTATGATAGCATCATCATCATATTCCTGAGCAATTGCAAAAGCTGCTACTAAGGACACATTTCCTGCAGGTCCCCTTTCGAGTCCTTCAAGTTGTGCTAATATTTCAGTCATCCAGAATACATCACCTTGCGTAGTTGTTACATATCTATCTAAATACCTTAAAGGTCTAGCCGCACTTCTTGGTACATCTGACCTATCTGGATTCGTCATGAATGGGATTCCAAATCCTGTATGTCCTGTAGTAAACGATTTTTTATTGAAATCTATATCAGATGCCATATGAAGGCCCGAAAGATCAACAGATGCTCCTATTATCTTTGTTTGCAAAGCTCCAGCTCTAATAAGTCCTCTTGCAGTACCAGTGGTATTTCCTCCACCTGCGTGAGTTATAATAACAGCATCAGGATCTTTACCTAATTTTTCTCTGCACTGCTCTGCTATTTCGTATCCTAAAGTTTCAATTCCGGCAACTCCATATGATGAATATAAAGAAGCATTATAATAACCTGTATCTTCAAGTATTTTTAGGTAAGTATAAAATAATTCAGGTCCTACAGAAAGTCTAACAACCTCTGCTCCAAACCCTTCACATTTTCTTCCTTTTTCTAATATTTCTGGTTGACCTACTTTTCTAGAATCATAACATTCATTTGCTATTATGCATTTAAGTCCCCTGATATTTGCTTGAGATGCAACTGCGGCTCCATAATTACCCGAAGTAGCTGCTCCAACACCTGTGTAACCTCTCTTCATTGCATCATATACAGATACACATGCTCTTCTGTCTTTAAAACTTCCGGATGGATTAGCGCTCTCATCTTTTACAAATATTCTAGCTGCATGTCCAGTCTTCGACACTTTTCTTGCAAGTTTTGTTATATTTCTTAATTCTAGAAGTGGAGTATCTCCTACTCCTACCTCCTGTTGAATTTTTTTAACCTCTTCAAAAGAATATTCAACATCACTCAGCAAAGCCTCATAATCAAATGAAATCTTACCAGTTTCATATTTACTATAATCTATTCCTATGGATTTTAGAATTATATCATTCTTTCTAGCCATAAGCTTTTCATATTTATTCACGATGTATAACCTCCTATTAGAACTAGATTTAAATTCATTATTTTACTTTGATATCATTTCTCTAGCTTGCTTTCCTATATTACTTATTTCTTCAACATACTTACCATATGTATGGTAATATCCTGGCTCTATTTGAACGACTATTCCTTTAGCTATTCTACCTACATTAGTTTCAACTTCCACTTCATTTCCTAATTCACAATCACTAATACAATTTCCCCGTATCCAGCATTTAAGAGGGGTTTTTTTTGTCTCATCTGGAATATTTACAGCTCTATCTTTTGGCGTTAAAACGATTTCTTCTACTTCAACCCAGGTGCCCTTTTTAATCATAATTTTTACCTCCAAAAATCAAAATTATTATTAAACTACTTTATTAATATTCTTACTTTACTAGTAGCAATTACCATGCCAAATTTAAAACACATGTATTTAAGCCATTGCTTAAATACATGTGTTTTAAATATGCAAATTTTTTTGCATATATTATTGTACTAATATATAAAACCTTATAGTTTTAAATAATTTTAGTGTTTTGAGGGCTTATATGCTTGTGCAAAATATTTTGCATAAATAGCAAATAATTTTGCATATTTTTCTAATTTTATATAATTTTATGTATCTTTATTTTATATTGAAGATTTTGCCTTGATATACTAAGTTCTCTGGCAGTTTTACTAACATTAAAATTATTCTTTTTTAATATTTTTTTTATTATGTCTTTTTCAATATTAATCATATAACCTTCTAGATCAAATTTCCCATCTGAATTTGACAAAACATCACAAGAATTTTTCTTGTTTTCATATACAATTCTAGAATCAAAATAATTTTCTGTTAAAATCGAATTATTGTCTGCCATATTCATTGCAGCTTCAATGACATTTGTTAACTCACGAATATTTCCTGGCCAATTATATTCTTTAAGCTTTGTAACCACATCCTCATCTATACCTTTTATATTCTTACCTAAGATCTTATTATATTTTTCAATTAACTTCTCTACAAATAATATAATATCATCTTTTCTCTCTCTTAATGGAGGAATATCTATTCTCAGTACACTTACCCTATAATAAAAATCTTTTCTTAATTTACCACTTTCTATAAGTTTTTGTGGTTCCTCATTTAGCGTAGCTATTATTCTTACATCAATGTATATACTTTTAGTGCTTCCAATAGGTCTTATATAACCATCTTGAAGTACTCTTAGAAGTTTAGATTGAAGATACGGTTCTAGTGAATTAACTTCATCAAGCAAAATGGTTCCATGATTTGCTTCTTCAAATAATCCTTTTTTATTCTCAGCTCCCGTAAAACTTCCCTTTTCCGTACCAAAAAGCATTCCTTCTAACAATAAAGCAGGAATAGCTGCACAATTTATAGGTATAAATGGTTTATCTTTCCTAAGTCCACAATAATGAATACTTTGAGAAAAAACTTCTTTTCCTGAACCAGTCTCAGCATATAATAGTACAGATGAACTTGACATACTAGCTTTTCGGGCCTTCTCTATAATACTTTTCATAACAGGATTATCACCATAAATATCACTAAAAGTATAATGTGTATTGAGCTTTTTATCTAAATTTTGTAATTTGCAAATGTTTTCAGTTAACTCTTTTAACTGAGTCATGTCTTTAGCTATTTCAATCACTGCTATAACTTTATTTTCTAAAGTTACTGGAATAGTAGTATTTATAGTTGTCACTTTTTTCTTATATCCATTACCATAATGTTGTATTAAATCTACGATTTTTTGACCAGACTTTAATACATTCATAAGTGTAGACTCATCATCTTTTACATCCTCTAGATACTCATTAACCTTTTTTCCTATTACATCTCTAGGATCTACACCTTCTACTTTCCCCATAGCTTTATTATAGTATATCGTTTTACCTTCACAATCTATTACTTGAATTCCTTCCTCCAAATTTTCTAATAAACAGCCTAATATTTTCTCTTTATTTGGAAATTCATTATCCATTTTTTAAATTTAGTGAGCATTGTATCATAAGTATACAAACACACTAAATACTCACTTCCTTTCTAAAATGTAGTCAAAACTTTCTTCTTTAATAAATATCTTTTGATTTATCTTGAATTTAATATGTAAAGCATATCATACAAATTATAGAAATGATATATTCCATTAGAAGTAATACAAAAAAATCAAAAATGAATTTCACCTTAATATAGGATGAAATTCATTTTAATAAAAAAATATTCTTATCTTACTGAAAATCTATATATTGTTTCGTGCTCATAATTTTGTTTTGCTTTAAGTATTGGTGACGCAAAATTTTTAGTATTAATAGCATTAGGAAAATATTGAGTTTCAAGACATAAAGCATCTCTTTTATTATACATTGCGCCGCCTTTTCCCACATCTAGTCCTGTAAGAAAGTTTGCGGTATAAAACTGTACTCCTGGTTTAGTTGTATAAACTTCCATAACACGTCCACTTTTTTCATCATAAACCTCGGCTGCCTTTTCAAGTTTTTTACCAGTAGTATTAATTACATAATTATGATCATAACCATTACCAAACACAATTTGTTCATAACTACTTGATATATTCTCCCCAACATATGTTAATTTTCTAAAATCCATTGGAGTATTTTTCACATCGACTATCTCACCCGTAGGTATAGCATTTTTATTATTTTTTGTAAATTTATCAGCATTAATCATAACCTGATGTTTTAAAACATCACCTGAGCCCTGACCTGTTAGGTTAAAATAAGAATGATTAGTAAGATTTACTATAGTGTCCTTATCTGAAATAGCATTATACTCTATTTCTAATTCATTATCCTCGGTAACTGTAAACTTCACAGATACATTAAGATTTCCTGGATATCCTTCCTCGCCATCAACGCTAAGGTAAGATAATTCTATACTATTATTAGTATCTTTTAATCCAAGTTTTTCTTTCCAAACTTTTTTATCAAAACCACTCACACCACCATGTATATGATTTTCACCTTCATTTTTAGCTACATTATACTTAGTTCCATTGATTTCAAAACATGCATTTTCTATTCTATTAGCAACCCTACCAACTGTTGCTCCACAGAAATAGTTGTACTTTCTATAATCTTCTAATGTATCATATCCTAAAACTACATCATCAAACTTGCCATTACTTCCTTGAACTTTTAACGATACCAATGTTCCTCCGTAATTAGTAACTTCTGCAACCATACCCTTTGAGTTTTTAATGGTGAAAAGATATACTTCCTTTTCATCTATTATTCCAAAATTTCTTTTTATACTCATAGTTCACTCTTCCCTTCTTATATATTATATGAAACTCAAAATTCACTTTAATAATTTTAATTTACAATATATATTGTAATCGTTTCATTGAGCTTTTTCAAGTCATTTTAAAAATACCACAAAATTCTTAACAACTTAATTAATCTCTATTTATTGTTAATTTTTTAATTCATTTGTGTTATATTGTTTACATGAATAAATTCTAATTAAGGTGGTTAAAAATATGAATGAAACAATAAATTTATTGAAAAATCACAAATCTATAAGAAAATATAAGGCCCGACCTATAGAAACTGAAAAGTTAAAAACCATTATTGAATGTGCTCAATGTGCCTCAACTTCTAGTTTCATCCAGGCCTATACAATTATAAATGTAGTTGATATGGATAATAGAAAAAATATAGCACATCTTGCAGGGGATCAAAGTTATGTGGAGCAGTGCCCTTTATTTTTAGTTTTCTGTGCTGATTTAAGCCGTAGTAAAACATTATGTGAAATTAATGATAAAACTATGGCTGAGATAAATACTGAAACTTTTATTTTAGCAACCGCAGATGCATCTCTTGCCGCCCAGAATGCCTTGATTGCTGCAGAATCTCTTGGCCTAGGTGGAGTTTATATAGGTGGAATTCGAAATAATCCATCAGAAATATGTAAGATTTTAAACATTCCATCTGCTGTATACCCCGTATTTGGAATGTGCATTGGTTATCCTGATGATAATCCAGATAAAAAAGAAAGGTTACCTATGGATGTAGTATTTAAAACAGATGTATATAATATAGATGGTGATGCATCGCTCATAAAAAAATATGATTCTCATATTACTGATTATTATGAGAAAAGGACTAAAGGCAAAAGAGTAGATACATGGACAAATCAAGTGTCTAGCTTAATGAGCAAACCTCAAAGACCACATATGAAAGATTTTTTAGACAAACAAGGATTTGTTCTTAAATAACAGAAAATATCAAGTCTTTTATTATAATATACTCTATACAAAACATAAACTTCCTTATTTATAATTAATAACAAAAAATAAACATCCCATACATATGCATTTTCAAATAAGTTTGAAAATAAAGATGTATGGGATTAATATTGCATTCAATCATAATTATTTTATCATACCTGAAGTCAGATATTTCTTCAAATCATTTTTTAGCATCAAATAGTAACTAGGCAGTGCATATAGTAACACACCCAGTTTAAAGCTCTCAGGAACATATTTACCGAACAATACATCTAATCCATCACCAAAATAGTATGCACCAAGTCCAATTAAAAATATATTTAACATATAAAATACTACACTTATATTAATCATTGAAAATCCTCTAGCTACTACATAAACAATTAGTGCTGCACTGGCAAGTCCTAGCACAGATGAACCTATCAATAGAACAGGATCTCCCGCTCCTGCACTAGTTAATATAAACAACGTTACTTCTAGAAGTTCTCTAAAGAATGTTATGGCCGCAAGGATAAATACTCCTTTTTTGCTTAATGAAATAAATTGCTGATTTGCAGTTGTATTAAATGATTTATTCTTCCTTAAAAGTACTACACTGTATAATACAAGTGCAGCGAGTATTATACCTAAAAGGCCATCAAATAATTCTCCTGCAGGACCATTTAGTAAGGCAACTTGAGAGAATATTATTGACCCAACTATAGTTGCAATTAAAGTTCCTAAAGCACTACCTAGCACTGCACTCTTAGTCATTCCATATAGTTTGTTTTTGTTAAAATAAACTACTAGAGGAATAATAACCAAGAATATTTCTATGCCTTCTCTTAAGCATATTATAAAAGGTGCTAACACTATTAATCACCTCCATATCACATTTTGTAGACTTGTCTACATTATATAATATGCTGCTTTAAATATTGTGTTCACACTTTGTTTACATATTTCAATAAACCTTAATATATAATTTTAGTTACACATATTTATGAAATATTTATGAACTGCTAAGTTATCTGTAAGTTCTGGATGGAAAGCTGTAACAAACATATTATTTTGTTTTGCTGCTACAATTTTATCATCAACCTTGCATAATATTTTGACGTCACTTGCAGTTTCTGTAATAACTGGTCCACGTATAAAAACTAATGGCTGGGGTTCACTTGAAATCTCACTAATTATCACATTTCTTTTAAAACTATTAATCTGGCTTCCATAGGCATTCCTTTTTACTTTTATATCCATAATTTTAAGATGTCCATCTGTTTCGCCCTCGATAGATTTAGCAAGTAAAATCATACCCGCACAAGTTCCCCAAACAGGTAATCCTGAAAGTATTTTATCCCTTAAAGGTATAAGCATTTTTATCTCCCTTAAAAGTTTACCAATTGCTGTGCTCTCACCACCGGGCAGGATTATTCCATTTATTCCATTCATATCTTCAACTTTCTTAATTTCTATCCCAATATGACCAAGTTTTCTAATATGATTTATATGCTCGATTACATCTCCTTGAAGTGATAAAACACCTATTTTCAATTTTACCAACCTCTCTGTGCAAACTTCTCTTTAATTTCACTTATTTCAAGGCCACTCATTGCTTCGCCAAGGTTTTCTGAAACTTTTGCAACAACTTTAGGATCATTATAATATGTTGTTGCAAGTACTATTGCTTTTGCCCTAGCTTCTGGGTTTTCTGCTTTAAAAATCCCTGAACCTACAAAAACACCTTCTGCTCCAAGTTGCATCATGAGTGCTGCATCAGCTGGGGTTGCTATTCCACCTGCAGCAAAATTTACTACTGGAAGTTTACCGTTTTTCCATACATATTCTATTAAATTAATAGGTGCACCGAACTCTTTAGCAATTGTCATTAGCTCTTCTTTTGGAGCATTTTTAACTTTTCTTATTTCATCCATTATGCATCTCATGTGCCTAACAGCTTCTACTACATTTCCTGTTCCAGCTTCTCCTTTAGTTCTTATCATGGCAGCACCTTCTCCTATTCTTCTTAGTGCCTCCCCTAAATTTCTTGCGCCGCAAACATAAGGAACTTTAAAATCCCATTTATTTATATGATACTGCTCATCTGCTGGAGTCAAAACTTCGCTCTCATCTATAAAATCTACACCTATTTCCTGAAGAATTTGTGCTTCAACAAAATGACCTATTCTGCCTTTAGCCATTACTGGAATAGTTACTGCAGCCTTTATTTCCTTAATCATTTTAGGGTCAGACATTCTAGCTACTCCACCCTCTTTTCTAATATCGGAAGGTACTCTTTCTAGTGCCATTACTGCACATGCCCCTGCCTTTTCTGCAATTATTGCCTGTTCAACATTCACTACATCCATTATTACTCCACCCTTTAACATCTGAGCCAAGTTCTTATTTATTTCATATCTTTCCATAAAAAGCCTCCCTGAAAATTATTTATTAGGGCGAGTATATCATAAGTTTGCAAACTTTAAAAGTGTATACATACAGTTTAAAAGTTAGCTAAAAATAAAAAAGACTTTACAAAGGGTTATTTTACTCCTATACTTAAGTCAAATAATAATTAAATAATTTAAACAAGGGGAGCTCGCACCAAGAGCTGAGAAAGAGATATTATCGCTGACCCTCATAACCTGATTTGGGTAATTCCAACGTAGGGAGTTTATTACAACGTTTTTTGTTGCAAGCTCTTTATGAGCTTGCTTTTTTTTATTTCACAAATAATATAACTATAAAGGAGTCTATAAAATGATTTATACAACTCAAATGGATGCTGCAAAAAAAGGTATTATAACTAAAGAAATGAAGATAGTTGCAAAAAAAGAAAATATGCCAGAAGAAGTTTTAAGAGAAAAAATAGCAAGAGGTGTAGTTGCAATTCCTTCTAATCGTAATCATAAAATACTAAGCCCTGAAGGCGTTGGCGAAGGTTTAAAAACGAAAATAAATGTAAACTTAGGTATATCAAAAGATTGCTGTGACATCGATGAAGAAATGAAAAAGGTACAGTTATCTATAGATATGAAAGCTGAAGCTGTTATGGATTTAAGCTCATTTGGCAAAACTGAAGAGTTTAGAAAAAGACTTATTTCTGATTCTACGGCTATGATAGGTACTGTTCCAATTTATGACGCCTTAGGTTTTTACGATAAGGAGTTACAAGATATTACTTCTAAAGAATTAATAGATGTTGTAGAAAAGCATGCAAAAGATGGAGTTGATTTTGTAACAATACACGCTGGTTTAAACACCGCAACTGCAAATGTATTTAAAAGAAATAAGAGGATAACTAATATTGTATCTCGTGGAGGATCACTCCTATATGCTTGGATGGAATTAAACCATAAAGAAAATCCTTTTTATGAATATTTTGATGAGATATTAGAAATATGTCAAAAATATGACTTAACTTTAAGCCTTGGCGATGCATGTAGACCCGGCTGCATTAATGATGCAACTGATGCTTGTCAAATACATGAATTAATGGTACTTGGTGAATTAACCTTAAGAGCTTGGGAAAAGAATGTACAAGTTATAATAGAAGGTCCAGGTCATATGGCAATAAATGAAATTGAAGCGAATGTTTTACTTGCTAAAAAATTATGTCATGGTGCACCTTTTTATATATTAGGACCACTAGTTACAGATATTGCTCCAGGATATGACCATATTACAAGTGCCATAGGAGGTGCTTTGGCTGCAAGTTGTGGAGCTGATTTTCTTTGTTATGTAACTCCAGCAGAACATCTAAGACTTCCTAATGTTGATGATGTACGTGAAGGCATTATTGCATGTAAAATTGCAGCTCATGCTGGGGATATAGGCAAAAAAATTCCAGGTAGCCGTGACTGGGATAATGAAATGAGTAATGCTAGGCAAGCTCTTAATTGGAAGAGAATGTTTGAACTTGCAATTGACCCAGAAAAAGCCATAAGATATAGAAAAGAATCAATGCCAGAGAATGCTGACAGTTGTACAATGTGTGGTAAAATGTGCTCTGCAAGAACTATGAACAAGATAATGCAAGGAAAAGATCTTAATATATTGAGAGATGATTCATAAAATTTTATAACTTTATATTAAGTAAGATAAAGAGTATGTAGAAATTTTTTTTGCATACTCTTTATTATTACTAATCGATAATCTCCTCACACTTATCATTTTCGGCCAAATTAACACCATAAGATTCCTTTAATTTCGCTTTGTGAATATACATAGCTTTATCAGCTTTTACAAATGTAGAATTTATATTCTCATTTTTGTTTTTGTTGTAAAATGCATAACCATAAGCAATTACAATTTCAATGTACCTCTTTTGATTTATTTTAATTAATAGGTCATCTAAGTTAAATAACGCACTATCTAATATTTTTTTTGTAATGTCATTACAAATAACACAGAATTCATCGCCACCGATCCTGTAAGCCTTACCAATACCTATAAAACTTTCCTCTACAATTTTTGCAGCATGAAAAATCATTTCATCTCCAGCTTTATGTCCATATTTATCATTAGTCCTCTTTAAGTTATTTAAATCAAACATAATTATTGTTGCATTATTTTCTTCGTTTCCATATCGTTCCATTTCATTTTCAAATGCAACACGATTTTTAATTCCAGTTTGAGCATCATATTTGAATTGTAGCTCAAGCAAAAAAATATAATATATCAGCAAAGATATAGATGTACAGCCCCAAATCAGTATTAAATTTTTAAATATAATTTGAAGAATGATTCCTAGTATAGGTATAAAAAGAACAGGAATTAAAATTTTCTTATCTTCCATTTCATATTTAACGCTATTCTTGATTACAGCTATTACAAACAATACATAATAAAACATGCAAATTATAGTAGGCATTAAAAATAAATTCCCTCGTGTATATTGATTTTGTGCATTGACGAAAAAGATAAAGCCTGTTTTATAACTTAAAATACATATAAAAGCATTAAAACATAATGGCATTGTTAGAAAACAATTATGCAAAAAATTTTTTTCTTTATTACTATTAAAAAATAAAAGAATAACTGGAACTAGGGGGCTCAAAGAAAATCCTAATATATTAGCTATACGGTGAGGTATCATAAGTTTGTTATCATTTGAAAATTCCATTAAAATAGTCGTTATTTCTAGAATTAGCAAAATAATCGTAGTCACTGCTGCAAATATGTAAATTCTATTTTTTTTATTAGAAACTGCAACGTTCCGCTTAGCAAAACTTATTGTAAAACAAAGCGCAATGATTGCAAGAACATCCGTGCTAATCAATGATATCATAATAGTCATATCCCTTCCCCTTACTTTAATTCTTTATTTACTTTCACCTTATATAATATTTATTTAATTATACTATGGTTACTGTAAATTGGATATAATCAAAATTTAAAATACGTATAAACAAAATAAAAGCACCCCCTAGGATACTTTTGATTTTGTAATATTATATAAAATTATTAAACCCTTATCTTAATTTTCGTAAATACACTAAAGAATGTGTAATAGTTATTGTCTATTTTACTATATTTATAGGTCTTCCTTTTAGAAATTGGACCAAATTATCTACTGCTATATTCATAAGACGTTCTCTAGATTCTTTTGGTGCCCAAGCTATATGTGGTGTTATCAAACAATTTTTTGCGTTCATAAGTGGATTATCCATTTTAACTGGTTCCACTGACATAACATCTAATCCTGCACCTGCAACCTTACCACTATTTAGAGCATCCGCTAGGTCTTCTTCAACAATTAAAGGACCTCTCGAAGTATTTATTATAATAACTCCATCTTTCATTTTCTTAATAGATTTCTTATTAATTATCCCCTTGGTTTCCTCAAACAAAGGGCAATGTAAACTTATAACATCAGCCCCTTCATACAACTGATCTAGTTCAACATATTTAAAATCATCTGATATTAACGACTCCTTCTTAGATGGATTATATGCTAAAATACTCATACCAAAAGCTAAAGCAATTCTTGATGTAACAATACCAATCCGCCCCATACCAATAATGCCCATTGTTTTACCAGCAAGTTCCATCATCGGATAATTCCAAAAACAAAAATCCTTGCTGTTTGTCCAATCACCTTCATGAACGACTTCATTGTGTTCTCCTACATGATGGCAGATTTCGAGGAGAAGAGCAAAAACAAATTGTGCAACTGAATTCGTACCATAAGCTGGAGTATTGGTAACTATAATACCTAATTCCTTTGCGGCTTTTACATCAACCACATTATATCCTGTTGCAAGTACACCAATATATTTTATTTTAGGTAATTTATTTAACGTTTCCCTACTTAATGGTGTTTTATTAGTAAGAATTATATCAAAGTCATAAGCTCTATCTACAATTTCATCTAAGTTTGTTCTATCATAAACTGTAAGTTCACCTAATTTTTCAAACTCTTCCCAAGATAAATCTCCTGGATTTAAAGTAAAACCATCTAATACTACTATTTTCATGTATTCCTCCTATAAACACTATACCTCAAACATCATTTCAATACTTGCACCTGGCGGAACCATAGGAGACGCCATTTCATCTGGCGCAACCCTAAAATCAATTACAACAGGTCCATCCCAAGCTATTGCTTCTTTTAATGCGCCTACTACCTGGCCATTATGATCAACTCTTATCCCTTTAACTCCAAATCCCTCAGCTATTTTTACAAAATCAGTTTCCCTCTCAAGTGTTGTACTTGAAAATCTTTTTGAGTAAAAAACATTCTGCCATTGCCTTACCATACCTAAAACACCATTGTTTAATAATATTATTTTAACAGGTATATTATATCTAGCAGCAGTTCCTAGCTCATTAAGATTCATTCTAAAGCTACCATCCCCTGCAATATCAAAAACCATTTCTTTTTTTCCTATACTTGCGCCTATTGCAGCTCCAAAGCCATATCCCATAGTACCCAGGCCTCCAGAACTTATAAAAGTCCTTGGTTTAGTATAGGTAAATGCTTGAGTTGCCCAAATTTGATTTTGACCTACCTCAGTAGTTATTATAGCATTACCTTTTGTAATTTCATAAAGTTTTTTAATTACATAAAGAGGATTTACAGTTTCAAATTCATTTATTTTTATGACCTTTTCCTTATCCTTTTGAATTAGTTCCTTTGCACAAGTTGTCCATTCATTTTCTTCCCTAACTGAAAGCTTTTCTAGTAATTTTATTAATACATCGGCTACATTTCCAATTACGCAGCAATCTGCTTCAATATTTTTTGAAACTTCTACCTCATCTATATCTATATGAATAACTTTAGTATTTGCTGCAAATGTAGCAGGATCACTAATAACTCTATCGCTAAACCTGGCCCCAATTGCAATTATCAAATCACTTGCAGTAATACACCTATTGGAGGCAAATGTTCCATGCATACCAAGCATTCCTGTGTACATAGGGTGTAATCCACTAAAGGCGCCAAGCCCCATCATAGTACTACACACTGGACATTTTAATTTATCTTGAAATGATAATAATAATTCCTCAGCCTGTGATATATTACACCCACCACCAACTACAATTATCGGTTTTTTCGAGCTTTGAATAGCATCAATTGCATCATCAAGCTGTCTTTTTTTTACAACTACCTTTTCAATTATCTTTGGGATTTCAGGAAAGTATTCACACTCTATGCCGGTTATATCTTTAGGTATGTCTATAAGTACCGGTCCAGGTCTTCCCGTCATCGCAATTCTAAACGCTTTTCTTATGGTAGGTGCTAATTCCTTAATATCTTTTACTAGAAAATTATGTTTTGTAATAGGCATTGTTATACCAACAATATCTACTTCCTGAAAAGAATCCTTACCTATAAGAGACGTTGCTACCTGCCCAGTAATTGCAATCATAGGTACAGAATCCATATAAGCAGTTGCAATCCCTGTAACAAGATTTGTAGCTCCAGGTCCTGATGTTGCAAGACATACACCCACTTTTCCTGTTGCTCTAGCATATCCATCCGCGGCATGCGCTGCCCCTTGTTCATGAGAAACTAATATGTGATTTATCTCCTCAAAAGAATAAATTTCATCATATATATTGAGTACTGCGCCACCTGGATAACCAAATATAACATCAACCCCTTGCTCTTTAAGACACTCAAGCAAAATTTTTGCACCACTGCACTTCATTTTAATCCCTCCTTAATTCAGCTGATAAATCATCTCCTGTGGAGTTGCATAGTCATCTCTTTCAGAGCTGTATATTAAATACTTCAGAAGGAAAACCTCCTATTTATAGCCCTAGTAGGTTTTCCTTCTGAAGTGTAGTTAAAGAGAACCAAGTTCATTTTTAATTTTTTAGAACTTGGTTCTCTCATATAATATTAACAACTTTTATTTTCTTGCTCTATTTTAAAGATTAAATCTATCTTATTTTTTATTCCAAGACATCATTTTTCTAAGTTCTGCACCAACTTGTTCAATTTGATGTTCACTTTCTATTCTCTTTGTTGCATTAAAGAATGGTTTTCCAACTTGATTTTCAAGAAGCCAGTCTCTAGCAAAAACTCCTGATTGAATATCTGTGAGTACCCCTTTCATAGCTTTCTTTGTATCTGCAGTTATTATTTTGCTTCCTGTTATGTAATCACCATATTCTGCTGTATCACTTATTGAATATCTCATCATATTCAAGCCACCTGAGTTTATTAAATCTACGATAAGTTTCATTTCATGACAACACTCAAAGTATGCCATTTCTGGTTGATAACCAGCTTCTACAAGAGTTTCAAAACCTGCTTTTATAAGAGCTGTAACACCACCACAGAGAACTGCTTGCTCACCAAATAAATCTGTTTCAGTTTCTTCTTTAAATGAAGTTTCCATAACACCGGCTCTTGCTCCACCTATTCCTAAAGCGTAAGCTAAAGCTACTTCTTTTGCATGTCCTGATGCATCCTGATGTATAGCTATAAGACATGGTACGCCTTTTCCTTCTAAGAATTGACTTCTAACTGTGTGTCCTGGTCCTTTTGGTGCTATAAGGAACACATCTATATCTGCTGGAGGAAGAATTTGACCAAAATGAATTGCAAAACCATGAGCAAATACTAAAGCCTTATTTTTTGTAAGATTAGGTGCGATACTTTCTTTATATACTTGTGCTTGCTTTTCATCATTAACTAAAATCATTATAATATCTGCTGCTTTTGATGCTTCTGCTGCGGTCAAAACTGTGAGTCCAGCATCTTCAGCTTTTTTCCAAGACTTACTTCCTACATAAAGACCAACTACAACATCTACACCATTTTCTTTTAAGTTTAGTGCATGTGCATGTCCTTGACTACCATATCCTATTACTGCAACCTTTTTTCCTTTTAAATTATCTAAATTACAATCACTTTCATAATACATCTTTGCCATTATTAATTCCCCCTAGTTTTTATGTATATATTTTTTTAGATTACTGCGTCCGTTCCTCTTTGCATTGCAATAAATCCACTACCGACTATTTCTAAAATACCAAACGGTTTAATTAAATTTTCAAAAGCACACAACTTTCCGTTATCACCTAATATTTGAATAATTAATGTTGCCTCCGTTACATCTATAACAGAAACTCCAAAAATTTTTCCTATATTGATAATTTCTTGCCTATTACTACCTTCTGCTTTAACTTTTACAAACAACATTTGCTTACAAATAGAGTTTTCATTATCTAATTGTTCAACTTTATGAACATCCTCTAATTTCCTTATTTGCTTGATTATTTGGTCAATACCTTCATCATCCCGAACCTTAGTTAGTAAAGTTATTCGAGCTAATTTTTCATCTTCAGTGTGACCAGAAGAAACAGTATCAAGATTAAAACCTCGCCTATTAAATAATGAACATACTCTTGTTAATACTCCTGGGTTGTTGTCAACTAAAATTGACAATACATGTGAAATCAAAATATCGCCTCCTTTTCCACAAGTAAATAATTCCAAGTTAACTTGTAATTCGTACCAAACATTTTATGTATCGTAACATCTATAAATTGAATTGTCAACCAAATTCAGAATATTTTTTTTATTGAATCATTGACATATTTTATTATTCGTAGTATATTATGTTTCAAGCATATTTTTAGAAAGATGCTCTATTTATAAATCTTGCTAATATAATAATAGTCATTTATATATTCTATAAGAGCTTAAAATATTGACAAGCAGTCTTTTGTTTGATAAGATTACTGCTAATATAATAAAAACTTTGACAGGGACAAATAGACATCCAGATGTTTTACAGAGAAGGGATAAAGCTGAGAACCCTAAATAATCATATGTTGAAACTTACCCTCGAGTTGTGAACTTAAACTAAGTTACACTTTTAAGTGTATTTACACTTAAAAGTGTATTCATACTTAAAGGTATGCTTATTAGTAGGTTTTACCGGTGCATGCCGTTATCTTAAAATAAGTTATAAATATGGGTGGTACCGCGACAGACTCTTCGCCCCAAGTGAAGATGTCTGTTTTTTTGTACCCTTTTTTTATTTAGCTTTTATCAAAACATTCTGTTAATACATTTTTAGAATGTTATTCAAGATAAATAATATATTTATATTACAATTTTAAAAATATCTTTAACTTTTATGAAGGAGGTTCAATTATATGGGGATGACGATGACACAGAAAATACTAGCATCACACGCTGGTTTAAACGAGGTAAAATCCGGCCAATTAGTTATGGCAAATCTTGATTTAGTTTTAGGTAATGATATAACAACACCTGTGGCAATAAATGAGTTTAACAAAATGGGGGTTAATGAAGTATTCGATAAAAAGAAAATTGCAATAGTTCCAGATCATTTTGCTCCAAATAAAGATATAAAATCTGCCCAGCAATGCAAGTGTACCCGTGAATTTGTATATGAAAAGGGAATTGAAAACTACTTTGAGGTAGGACAAATGGGCATAGAGCATGCACTCCTACCAGAAAAAGGACTTGTAGTAAGTGGAGATGTTGTAATCGGAGCTGATTCTCACACATGTACTTATGGTGCTTTAGGTGCTTTTTCAACTGGAGTTGGATCCACAGACATGGCAGCTGGAATGGTGAGTGGAAAATGTTGGTTTAAGATTCCAGAAGCAATACAATTCGTTTTAACTGGCAAAATGCAAAAATGGGTTTGTGGTAAAGATGTAATACTCCACATCATTGGAATGATTGGAGTAGATGGTGCTCTGTACCAATCAATGGAATATACAGGATCTGGCGTTGCAAGCCTTTCTATGGATGACAGATTTACAATATCTAATATGGCCATTGAAGCGGGCGCAAAAAATGGAATATTCGAAGTTGATGATAAAACTTTAGAATATGTAAAAGAGCATTCAACTAAAGTGCCTGTAATATTTAAGGCTGACGCTGATGCAACATATTCAAGGATAATAAAGATTGATTTAAGTACTATAAGACCAACAATAGCATTCCCTCACCTTCCAGATAATACTAGAACTATTGATGAAGTTGGCGAAGTTAAGATCGATCAAGTAGTTATAGGTTCTTGTACTAACGGAAGAATAGAAGACCTTAGAATGGCAGCAAGCATCTTCAAAGGCAAAAAAGTCGATTCTAAAATAAGAACACTAATATTTCCTGCTACTCAAAAAATTTACCTTCAAGCACTTCGTGAAGGTTTAATTGAAATATTTATAGAAGCTGGAGTCGCAGTAAGCACTCCAACTTGTGGGCCTTGCCTTGGTGGATATATGGGAGTACTTGCAGATGGCGAGAGGGCTTTGTCTACTACAAACAGAAATTTCGTTGGCAGAATGGGTCATCCTGGAAGTGAAGTATATCTTTGCAGTCCAGCAATAGCAGCAGCATCAGCAATAACAGGAAAAATTTCGTCTCCAGAGGAGGTAATGTAATGTTTAAAGGAAAAGCTATAAAATATGGTAATAATGTAGATACAGATGTTATAATTCCTGCAAGATATCTTAATACCTCAGATGCAAAGGAACTTGCATCTCATTGCATGGAGGATATAGACAAAGATTTTACTATCAAAGTTAAAACTGGTGACATAATGGTTGCTGGTAAAAACTTCGGTTGTGGATCTTCAAGGGAGCATGCCCCTCTTGCTATAAAAACTTCAGGGATTAGTTGCATAATCGCCGAGAATTTTGCAAGAATATTCTATAGAAATTCAATTAATATAGGTTTACCAATACTAGAATGTACCCAGGCTGCCCTAGATATTGAAGAAGGAAATGAAATAACAGTTGATGTTATTTCTGGAATTATAACTAATAACACAAAAGCGAAAACTTATCTTGCAACACCCTTTCCAGAATTTATGCAAGATATCATAGCTTCGCAGGGACTTATCAATTATCTTAAAGAAAGGACTGAAGTTAAATGAAAAAAATAGCAGTAATTCGAGGAGATGGAATTGGGCCAGAGATTGTTAATGGTGCAATTAAGGTATTAGATGTAATATCTAAAAAATATAATACGCCCTTTGTTTATACAAATCTTTTAATGGGTGGAGTAGCTATAGATGAGTTAGGCGTACCTCTTCCAAAAGAAACAATAGACACTTGCATGCATAGTGATGCAGTTTTACTTGGTTCTGTTGGTGGTCCTAAGTGGGATAAGCTTCCTGGTGATCAAAGACCAGAAGCCGGACTACTTGGAATTAGAAAAGCTCTTGAAGTTTTTGCAAACTTAAGACCTGCTATTCTTTTTCCACAATTAAAGGAAGCTTCAGCTCTTAAACCAGAAATTCTTAAAGGTAACATTGATATTATGGTTATACGTGAATTAACAGGTGGTATATATTTCGGTGAAAAATCTAGAATAGACCTACCAGAAGGTGGCCAAAAGGCATGTGATACAATGGCTTACTCAACTTATGAAATAGAGAGAATAGCCTCTGTTGGTTTTGAAACTGCAAGAAAAAGAAGTAAAAAGCTTACATTAGTTGATAAAGCAAATGTGCTCGAAACCTCAAGACTTTGGAGAGAAATTGTTACAAAAATGTCCACTGATTACTCAGATGTAACTCTTGAAGTACAATTAGTTGATAGTTGTGCAATGCAGCTTATAAAGAATCCAGGACAATTTGATACTATTCTAACTGAAAATATGTTCGGTGATATCCTAAGTGATGAGGCTTCAATGCTTACTGGATCACTTGGAATGCTCCCTTCTGCAAGTTTAGGTAATGGAACTCTTGGTATATATGAACCAATACATGGCTCAGCTCCAGATATTGCAGGCAAAGACATCGCTAATCCAATTGCAACTATAATGAGCGCAGCAATGATGCTTAGATATAGCTTTAATATGGAAGGTGCAGCAAAAGATATTGAAGATGCGGTATCTAATGTTTTAGATAATAACTATAGAACAATCGACATTATGGGCGCAGGCATGAAATGTGTTGGAACTATAGAAATGTCTAAACTTATTGCAAATGAAATTAAATAGACATGTATATTTTAAGATTTTAAAGGGGATGTTTAAATTGTCATATAAAAACTATAAACCTTATGGTAGTATAAATATTAAAAATCGTCAGTGGCCTAATAAATTAATTGAAAAAGCACCAACTTGGTGTAGCGTTGATTTAAGAGATGGTAATCAATCTCTTCCAATTCCAATGAACGTCGATGAAAAAGTTAAATTATTTAAGTTACTTGTAAATATTGGTTTTAAAGAAATAGAGGTTGGTTTCCCTTCTGCCTCACATACGGAATATCAATTTTTAAGAACACTTATAGAAGATGATCTTATTCCGTCAGATGTAACTATTCAAGTTTTAACACAATCAAGAGAACATTTAATCAAGAAAACTTTTGAGGCTCTTAAAGGAGCAAAAAAAGCAATTGTTCACCTTTATAACTCAACTTCAGTATTACAACGAAGAGTTGTTTTTCATAAGAGCAAACAAGAGATTATTGATATTGGGGTATCTGGTGCAAAACTTCTAATGAAATACAAGGATAAATACCCAGAAACAGATTTTTCTTTTGAATATTCTCCTGAAAGCTTCACTGGAACAGAGCTTGATTACTCGCTTCAAATTTGCGAAGCTATACTAGACATCTGGAAGCCAACACCTTCAAAAAAAGTTATTTTGAACTTACCATCAACAGTCGAGATGGCAACCCCTAATATTTATGCAGATCAAATTGAATGGTTCTGCAGAAATGTTAAAAATAGAGAAAACATTATTATAAGTCTTCATACTCATAATGATAGAGGTACTTGTACTGCGGCCTCAGAGCTTGGTATTCTTGCAGGAGCTGATAGAATTGAGGGCACACTATTTGGTAATGGTGAACGAACTGGAAATCTTGACCTTATGACTATGGCTTTAAATATGCATGTTCAAGGAATAGATTCTAAATTAGATTTTTCAAACCTTTATGAGATTGTAAACGTCTATGAATTATGTACTAGAATGAAGGTACATGAACGTCATCCATATGCGGGTAAGCTTGTATTCACCGCATTTTCTGGTTCACACCAGGACGCAATCAAAAAAGGTTTTAAAGCCCGAAAAGATGAGAGAAATAATTTTTGGGAGATTCCATATCTTCCAATTGACCCACACGATGTCGGCCGAGATTACGAGGAAGTTATTCGTATTAACAGTCAATCTGGTAAAGGTGGTGCCGCATTTATATTGGAAAACGAATTTGGCTTTATTTTACCAAAGGCTATGCAAGCTGATTTCGGCAATATAGTAAAAATTAAAACAGACCTACTTGGCACAGAATTATTAGGAAATCAAATTTATGATTTATTTGAAAAAGAATACTTAAATTTAAAAACTCCAAATTTATTGAAAAATTATACCATTCAATCAGTACAAAATGTTGAAACAGATGAAAATATAGTAAACATTAAAGCTCTAATTTCTGTAAGTGGGAAAGAAATGAATATTTCCGGCGTAGGTAACGGGCCAGTAGATGCCTTCTTCAATGCGCTACACAAATCAAATATCAATGGTTATAACTTTATATCCTACGATGAACATGCTCTAGGTAGTGGCTCAAACTCAAAAGCTGCCACTTATATACAAATAGAATATAATGACAAAAATTATTTTGGAGTTGGTGTTTCTGCAAATATTGATACGGCTTCACTAAATGCTTTATTTAGTGCTATTAATAGAAAAGGTTAATTACCCTATTCTTGTCACAGTAACAAAGGGAGCTTGAATATTTCACTCAAACTCCCTTTGTTATTATTTTATAAGGTACTCTTTAAAATTCTCTATACCCTGACTATCAAATGCACTTACTTTGAAAATCCTTTCAACACCTGCATTCAATAAAAATTCTTCTGCTATTTTTATCTTGTTTTCATCAAGACACAAATCAACTTTAGTGATAATTCCAATAACTGGTTTTGCAAATCTACTAGCAAAACTTGGTGGAAAAACACTATTTTCCTCCATACAATCTTGAACCATAGCGATCACATCGCTATCTACCGATGTAACTATAAGTGCATTGTAAAAAAATCTGCTTTCAATATACTCACCTGGGGTATCTATAATGCTATCAATAATTTCAACTGTCTGCGTCTTTTTATAAAAAGAACTTTTTTCATTTAGCGCTTGAGTAAGTGTAGTCTTACCACAACTTGTTTTTCCTATTAACATTAACTTTTTCATATACCCCTCCTAAGATTTAGTTATACTACACTCAGCAAAATTAAGAACATTCGTAAGAAGTTTTAAAACCTGCATAAGTGCTGACTCTACACTACCTACATCCCCAATTATAACCAATGTACCACTAAATCTATCTACAAAACCAATTGTTACATCAGCTGCCTTAGTTGCTACATCTGCGGCTATAATAGCAGCTTCCCCAGGTGTTATTGTAAGTATTCCAAGTGCTCCCATATTATCTGATATAAGCCCTAGTTTTTTATATAAATCTTTGTTTGGGTTTGCAATTAAATGTGCTAATGTAACTTGCTTTCCCGGAACATATTCCTGTATTACCCTTTGCTTATCTTCCATAATATTCTTTCACCGCCTTATTAATTATTATAAACCTTATCAAATAGAGCTATTATTTCTTCTAGACTTGCTACCCTAGGATTAGTTTGCGTACATCTATCCTCTATAGCAGTCCTCGCCATCTCGTTAACTTCCATTTTAAAATCTTTTTCACTTATTCCGACTTCTTTTAGTGATGTAGGAATATTTAATTCCTTTAGGATCAAATTTATAGCTATTATTAAACTTTTGACTCCTTCGTAAACATTTGATGACGGTAATCCTAATATTTTAGCTATTTCTGAATATCTTTTAGCCGCATATGTATATTCACTTGAATTACAATCTTTTATATCTGCATTATATTCTATTACATAAGGAAGTAATATAGCATTTGCTCTTCCATGCGATACATGGAATTTTGCACCAATGATATGTGCCATTCCATGATTTAATCCTAAAGACGCATTGTTAAATGCTATACCTGCAATGCAAGAAGCATTGTGCATTTTCGTTCTTGCTTCTAAATCGCTACCATCTCTATATGCATTTATTAAGTTTTGAAAAACTAATTTTATGGATTTTTCAGCTAAAGCATCTGTATAATCCGTTGCCCTAGTTGACACAAACGCTTCTATATCATGAGTTAATACATCCATTCCTGTATCCGCTGTTATAAAATCAGGTACTGTACTAACAAGTTCTGCAACTAATATAGCCTCATCTGGTTGTAACTCCTCTGATATTAAAGGATATTTTATATTCTTATTTTTATCTGTAATTACAGAAATGCTCGTAACCTCAGATCCCGTACCACTAGTTGTAGGTATAGCTATAAGCTTAATTTTTTTATTACTTTCCATATTAGAGCCCATATTAGCTTTTAGTTTTAAATTAAAATCACATATAGCCTTTGCTGCATCTATTGCCGAACCTCCGCCTAAGGCTATAACTACATCTGGATTAAATTTCATCATAACTTCAATACCTTTTGCAACAATTTCAACTGACGGATCTGGTATTATATCTGAAAAAACAACATACTCAACATTACCTTTTGAAATCTCATCAGTAATTTTATTTATAACACCTGACTTTACCATAAAAGGATCAGTTACTATAAATGCCTTTTGACAATTAAGTTGGCTTAATCTTTTTAATGAACCTTCTCCAAAAAATACTTGTGTTTTAAAATTAAAACTCTCCATTATTATCATCCTCTCACAATAAAATCTTAATATTAACGATTACATAGTTTAATTCATTCTATCACTTTTTGTATAAAAAAGAAAAGTAGAACAAAAATATATATTGTTATATATTCTACTTTTTACTTAATCTATAATTTTTTAAAACCATATCCATAATTCTATTTGTTCGTGCACCACTAATTCCTGTACTTTCACATACCCCCAAACCATTAAGTTCATTTACTATACTTTGAATTAATTGTGTCTGAATATGAATGGGTTTTTTAATATTAAATGAAGTAGTGCCCTCAATCGTTGTCAATAAAACTGGTTCCTCTTCAAAAGTTGAAAAAGATATCTTCCCTAAACTTCCAACAATCTCATTCATATCATACTTAGAAAAACTTGAGAAACACCAAGTACCTGTTCCCTTGACACCAGACTTGAACGCTAATGAAGCAGTAACAACATCTTCTGCCTCGTATAATTTGGCTTGATTGTCCGCATAACCACAGGCTTCCTCAATTGGTCCTAGAATATAATCTAAAACATCCAAGGTATGGGAAGCTAAATCCATAAATTCTCCCCCACCTGCAATCTCGGGGATAACTCTCCATGGAAGTTTAGCAGACTCTGAATTTATTTTTACTAATTTTTTGTATAATACAACTGTAACGAACCTTACTTCCCCTATTTCTCCTGATTCAATTAATTCTTTAACTTTATTAAAACGATCCAAAGCTCTTCTATAATATGCAACAAATAATGGAACACCAGCATTCTCGCATGCTTCAATCATAGCAGTACATTCTTCAAAATTACGAGCCATAGGTTTTTCAACATAAACTGGCTTTCCAGCCTCTGCACATTTTAATGTGTATTCTTTATGAAATGCAGGTGGAGTAGCTATATAAACTGCATCAACATCAGGGTCATTTATTAATTCTTCTTCATTATCATACCACTTTGGCACGTTGTGACGAATAGCATAATCCTTAGCAAGTTCGCCATTACGCCTCATAACAGCTACTAATTGTGAATTATTTGCAAGTTGAAATCCAGGACCACTTTTAACCTCAGTAACATTTCCACATCCAATGATTCCCCAACGTATTGTCTTCATCTAACATGTCTCCTCTTTTTTAAAACCTCAATTACATTTATTCAAGTTTTATTCTTTAGCTATTTTAATATAATTATATCAAAAGTATGCTGCATTAGTAAAGATTTTAAATAACAATGTTTTTCACTATTAAAATATATGTATGATATAGTATTTCTTATAATGACAACGCAAAAAACACTAAGATAAACTTAGTGTTTTTTTATTACCTGGCGACAACTTACTCTTCCACAAAGTTACCCCTGCAGTACCATGGTTGCATTGAAGCTTAACCGACCTTTTTGGTATGGGAACGGGTGTTACCTTCAGGCTATAATCACTTGATGAGAATATAAATATTATAATCAACTTAAACTTTATTTAAATTGGGACAAAACAAAGGGGCTGTCTCAAAATAGAAAGTAATTTCTATTACGAGATGGCTCTTTTTTTTTCTGCAAATACAAAAGTGGATTCCGAGGAATCCACTTTTGGTGTATAATTTAAGCATG
>NZ_JAHLDV010000011.1 GCF_018861865.1 Clostridium frigoris | reverse complement strand
TGAATAAATAATTTTTAGTTTTGCCAGGAGCCGTATGCGAGGTCCGCACGTACGGTTCTGTGAGAGGAAAGAAGTCGGAAATTTATTACCGACTTTTACCTACTCGATTTACAGAAATATTTAATTTACTATTGCAAATATTTACTAACAATGTAATAATAAGAATGGATTTTATTCAATATAATCCTATTTATATATTAATATTCTATATTTAAAATAATATTGATTTTATTAGAAAAACCTTTTTTGATTAATAGCAAACTTATCGAAAGGTAAGGACGCAAAGCTATAGGGCCTTTCATTTGAATGGCAGCCAGCCGCCTAACTAGAGTTTTTTTGTCGTTCCCAGGTCTTAGCCTTATTAATAAAAAATAGTCTATTTTTAATTAAAATCATATTTATTAAATGAAAGCTAAGGAGGTAGTTGTTAGTTTTAATAAACTCAAAAAGTTACAATTTCAAAAATAATTAGGGGGTTCATTATGAAAAACAAATCATTTAAAAATTTATTATCATTACTTTTAACTATAGGAATGCTATTATTTTCGTTTAGTTCAGTATTCGCTTCTGCAAGCACTTTAACAGATCTTTCGGCACCAACAAATTTAGTTGCGACTGCAGGAGATTCACAAATCAATTTAAATTGGTCACCAGTTCAAGGAGCTATTTATTATAATGTTTATAAATCATTAGACGGTTTAAACTATAATTTAATTAGTGTTCCTGCTACAGTAACTACAGTAGCATTTAATGTAACTAATCTAACAAATGGTAAGTTATATTATTTCAAAATAACTGCATTGAGTGGTGATTCGCAAAGTACTTACTCTAATGTTTCTTCTGAAATACCATCAGTAAGGACATCTCCAGTAGAAATTGGTACAGCTGGTAATTATGCGGTTTTATCAAAAACGGGAATTTCATCTGTACCTAATTCCGTTATCATTGGGAATATAGGAGTTAGCCCAATCGATTCTACTGGTATTACTGGATTTTCCTTGACTATGGATGCAACTAATGAATTTTCAAATTCTGCTCAAATTAATGGAAAGGCTTACGCATCAAATTATGCTTCGCCAACTCCTAGTAAGCTTACTACAGCTATAAGTGACATGGAAACAGCATACACTGATGCTACAGGGAGAGCTACTAATTATACAGAACTCTATACTGGAGACATAAGCAGTAAAACACTTACATCCGGTGTTTACAAGTGGGGTACTGGTGTTCTAATAAATAAAGATGTAACACTTCATGGAGGACCAAATGATGTTTTTATTTTCCAAGTTGCTAAAGGAATTACTCAGGCTAGTGGCACGAAGATTATTTTATCAGGTGGAGTACAAGCCAAGAACATATTCTGGCAGGTAGCTCAAACTGTTAAAGTGGGATCAGATTCACATTTTGAAGGAATCATATTATCAAAGACAAATGTTGCTTTTGGAGCTAATGCATCTATAAATGGAAGATTACTAGCACAAACTGCAGTGACTTTAATTAAAAGTACAGTTGTAGCTCCATCTGAGTCTGAAGCTACATTATCATCTGTGTATCTACAATGGCTCAATTGCAAGCAGCAATAGCGACTAGTGTACGCTATATTACATTGAGAGTTCAATTCCGACAGGTATGAGCACAGTCATAATCCATTTAGAAACAGTGCTTATATAGTATTATAAAATTGGTTTTGGTAACGCAATTGAAGTAAATTAGTAGTTATACTCTGCATATAACTGATAAAATAATAGTAAAATAACTTATAAGGCAATCTCTATGGAGGTTGCCTTATAAGTTATGGAAGAGTAAATGGACTTTATTTATTTTACAACTTGAATTTTTGAACCATAACATTTAGTTTTTCTGCGAGTATTGCTTGATTTTGGGATGCTGTCGTAATTTCCTGGATGGCAATAACAGACTCATTAACACTAGATAATATCTCCTCGGAACTAGCAACGGATTCTTCAGCTGTACTTGATACGTTTGCAATAGCTTTATGAATTTCTGATACAGTTTCATTTACCGTGTTCATAGAAACTCCAATATCTGAGGATATCTTATTAAATTCTATAGCATCTGCGCCGTATTCTTTACCTGTATTTACAAATAAATCATAATCAGGTTTAACTTTATTATCAATAAAGCCTAATATATCTTGAGCGTTGATTGAAAGATTTTTAAATGCATTTTCAACGCTGATAGTTACCTCGTGAATCTTTTGAACTGCAATTTCTGACTCCTCAGCTAATTTTCTAACTTCATCAGCAACCACGGCGAATCCCCTACCTTGTTCTCCTGCTCTTGCTGCCTCAATAGCTGCATTAAGTGCAAGAAGATTGGTCTGACTTGCTATATTTTGTATTTTATCTGCCATTATTTTAACTTCACTAACAACTGAGCCTTCTGTAATTGCTTTTAAAATATTTGCTTGTTTTTCTAAATATAATTTGTTCGCAGTATCAAAGCTATCTTCAGCAGCTTTGCTAACCCCAATTGCTCTTATTTTTATAGTATTCGAAAGAGTGTTTCCCTTATTTGCACGCCCAGTAACTTCTGCCACATTTTCTGCAATATTTTCTGTAGTTGCATTGACTTCCTGAGCTGTTGCACTTAATTGTTCTGCTCCAAGTGATACTTGTTTTACTGATTCATTTACAATATCCATTTTTGATGATATTTCTTCTGTTGTAGCAGAAAGTTCTTCACTCGTAGCGCTAATATCAGTAGCACTCTCTGATATTTTTATAATTAACGTTTTTAAGTTTGTTATAGCAATGTTTATTGCCTTGGCTAAGCTTCCAATTTCACTCTTATTATCAAGATCAATAGTTTTTGATAAATCATTTTGTCCGAGAGCTTCAGCTACGGAGACAACTTTTTTTATTTGAGTTGAAATTCCTATAGAAATTATTAAACCGAGTGTAATAGCAACAAGTAATCCTGAAACAATTATTACCATAATTTGAACAATCGCACTATTATATGATAATTGACTATTATCAAAATCAGCTTTTGCCCTAATAGCAGTTAAGCTAACCTCACTATCTAAAATTGTCTCCATATCAATTCTATATTTAGAAGCAGTAATTAAAAATGTATTTGCTTTAACATAATCACCCTCACCAGCATTTTTAATTAGTTCATCTCTTGAAGCATGATATTGTGAAAGTAATTTCTCAAACTCAGCAAATTGTTTTTTATCTAAATCAGTAGATATAATTGTCTTATAATCTGCGATAAGTGTATCATTTTTTGTTTTTATATATGCGATACTGTCTTTATATGTATTAAAATCATTCTTATTTTTAGGATTAATAATTAATAAGGTAATACTTCTTATTTCAGAGAGATTTTCTTTTATATTAAGAATATCTTTCATACCTTCCATATCATTAGTATAGATATTCTTAACATTTGTATTAATGTTTCTCATACCATATACCCCAATAAAACCAACAATGCCTATAAACAATGCAACTATAAGGAAGCCTGATACAAGTTTTTGAACTATTTTTAGATTGTTAAACCTTTTCATTAATTTCACTCCTCTAATAATATATTATTCTCTTATTAATATCGGTCAAAGTAAGTTATAATTTACTACAAAATTATAACTTATAGTGTATGTACTCGCTTTAAATTAAAGTATACTGTATTATGTTAATATTATCCATAATTTTAAAAAAAAAAGACATTTAACACAATGATATATAAATTGTGTTAAATATCTTAACTCAAAAAACTAAGTAAGTATAGCCGTTATTTAATGCTATCATTTACGTATTCTTCATCAACCTCGTAAAAAATATCTTTATTTATTGTTCTGTATGTGTTATTGATTTCGCTAGATTCTATATTGTACCTAGGGCCATAATTATCGTTATGATCATCGTTATTCTCAATATTATAAGGAATGCTGTATTTATCATTGTAAAAAGTGTTAAAGTGAGTATTGTATTCATCTTCATATGAAAACATCACAGGTGCTACTGGCACTAAGTAGTATGTGGGATAGTAAATTATCATATTCACGCCTCCTATTTGTAGTCTTCGCAATAGATTTTAAAGTAAGCTTTTGGAAACTTACATAGTGGACAAAATGCAGGTGCTTCTTTTCCAATATGAATATATCCACAATTCATACATTGCCATTTTACATCAGTGTTCCTTTTAAATATCATGCCTGCTACAAGATTTTCATATATTTTCATAAACCTCATCTCATGATTTTCTTCTACTTCTTGTAATTCCTTATAGAAATTTGCAATTTCAGTAAAACCTTCTGTTAGGGCTTCTTTTTCAAATTGTTTATATAGGGTATTACTCTCATGAGCTTCTCCCTCTGCAGAATCTTTTAAATTATCCGCTGTAGTTTTATTCATCTTAAGAAACCTATTAAAAACTTCTCTTGCATGAGCCTTCTCATTGTTTGCAGTAGCTTCAAAAATAGAGGCTATATACTCATACCCCTCCTTTTCTGCTTTTTCAGCATAAAATGTATATTTGTTTCTTGCTCTTGACTCTCCAGCAAAAGTACTGAGAAGATTTCTTTCGGTCTTACTACCATTTAATTGCATTAATATCCCTCCATTAAATAATTTCTATTCTTTATTATTTTATTCATTATGGGGTTAACGGTTACTTGAAAAAGTGAAATTAAACAAGAAGTTGTATTTAGTCATAGAGAATAATTAGAAAAGTAAGCAAATGAGAGGTTTATTCATCAAATAAAATATGACTACCGTTTACTAAGCTATAATTTTAGATGGTTCGTTTTTGACCTCTAGTTAAAAAAATGTTATACCTAATATGATTAGTTGTTTTTTATAATAGAATAGCTAATTAAGGGGACACAACACATTATTTAATATTTATTATTTGAAAAATCATATAAACAACTAAAAAAGGAGTGATATATTTTGGTTGCAGATAAATTATTTTATAAAACTTTATTAAAAAGCATGTTTTCAGATCCATTTGAAATTAGATTTTGGGATGGTAGTGAGGAAAAGTATGGCGAAGGTGAGAGTAAATTCAAAATCATTCTTAATGAGCCTATACCAAAAGGTGATATTATAAATAATCCCTCAATAGCTCTTGGGGAAGGATATATGACTAAAGGATTGGAAGTAGAAGGTAGTGTACAGTCAGTCATTGAATCTTTATATAATAATAAGGAAAGTTTTTTGAAAAAGAGTGCAAAATATCAGAAGTTAATAAAAAAAGTGAAAAACAGTATAAAAAGGAGTAAAGACAATATAGAATTTCATTATGATATTGGTAATGATTTCTATAAACTATGGTTGGATGATACTATGAGCTATTCTTGTGGATACTTTGAGAATGCTACCGATTCTTTATATCAGGCACAAATCAATAAAATAAATCATATTTTAAAAAAATTAAATTTAAAAGAAGGTCAAACATTACTTGATATAGGGTGTGGTTGGGGAGAACTCATAATAACAGCTGCCAAACAATATAAGGTGAAAGCTGTTGGGATTACTTTAAGTGAAGAGCAGTTTGAAAAGACTAATGAAAGAATAAAAGCCGAAGGATTAGAAGATTTGGTTGAAGTTAAAATTGAAGATTACAGGGAATTAAAAAACTTAAGTTTTGATAGAATTGTAAGTATAGGAATGCTAGAACATGTAGGATTAGATAATTTATCTGAATATTTTCACGTAGTGAATAGTCTATTGAATGATAAGGGTCTGTCTTTAGTTCATTGTATAACAGGAATAAATGAAGGTGGTACAAATACATGGATAGACAAATATATTTTCCCAGGTGGACATGTGCCAGCAATTAAAACGATTATTTCAGATATAGCAGAGCAAAATTTTGAATTAATTGATATAGAAAGTCTTAGAAGACATTATGGTAAGACACTGGAACATTGGGCTGAAAACTTTGAAAATGTTCTTCCTACAATAGAGAAGAGTAAGGATGAAACATTTATAAGAATGTGGAGATTATATCTGAATTCTTGCGCTGCATCATTTAATTGTGGTAATATTAATCTTCATCAGATATTATTCGCCAAAGGAGTAAATAATGATTTACCGTTGACAAGAGAATATCTGTATAAATAAATTAACATTATAGTAAAAAATACATTAATAAAATTCTAATTTTAAGGCATTACAATATTTTATGCGAGTAGGTGAAAGAGTGAGGTATTTAAGACAATTAATGATTGTTTTAATTCCATATGTTTTAGGAACTGTATTACAACTAACATTAAAATTACCAATTCCCGGATCTGTTATTGGACTTATTTTACTTTTTTTAGGGTTACAAATAGGAATAGTTAAAATTGAAATGATAGAAGAGCTTTGCGAGTTTCTTTTATCAAATATGTCCTTTTTATTTATACCTGCTGGGGTAGGTCTAATGACAGCATTTGGTGTATTAAAAGGTAAATGGATACCATTTATGGTTATAGTTGTTTTATCTACATTTATAGTGTGGATAGTAACAGCGCTTGTAGTTAAAATTTTAAGGAAAGGGCGTTTACATGAATGATTTAATTACTTCACCAGTGTTTGGTGTAATAACATCTCTTATTGCTTATGAAATTGGAATATATATAAAGAAAAAAGGTAGACTTTCAATTTTCAATCCACTTATGATAGCCGTTATTATATTAATATTATTTCTTACAAAATTTCACATTAAATATGAGGATTATAATAGAGGAGGGCAAATAATTTCGTTTTTTTTATTCCCTGCAACAGTTGCATTAGCGTTGCCCATGTATAAAAAATTTGTTTTATTTAAACAAAATGCTACTCCAATACTTATAGGCATTTTTAGCGGAGCCATTGCGGGTTTTATAAGTGTAGCACTTCTTTCAAAATTATTTGGATTAACAGATATACTTATTAAATCTTTAATGCCTAAATCTATAACAACACCTATAGGAATAGCTTTGTCAAATCAGTTAGGTGGACTTCCATCAATTACGGTTGTAGCGATAATTATTACAGGTATTTTAGGTTCTGTTGGAGGACCTTTCTTATATAAAATACTTAAAATTAATGATAAAGTTGCCCTAGGAATTGCTATGGGTTCATCTGCCCATGCATTGGGGACAGCAAGGGCTATGGAAATAGGGGAAGTTGAGGGAGCAATGAGTGGTTTAACAATGGCTATTTCAGGAGTTGTGACTGTTCTATTGTACCCTCTTTTATGGAATATATTTCTTAAATTATTCTAGGAGCGACCCAGAAGATAACTTGTAGCTTCGAAGAAGATAACTAAGGAGGTACTGTAATTATGAAAAAAGAGGAAGAAAAGGGCCCACTAAAAAAAATATTCAATTCAATAGATAATTTGTTATCTGATGAGAAGGAGCAAAACTTAAGAAGTAAGTTAGCCAAAGAGATACGTAAATGTATTTTTACAGATGACATACTTGAGAGACTAAATGAAAATGATTTTTCTGGAATGGTTGAGGAAGAAGGAGAATCAATAGTACTTTTTTCTATGATATTCCCTATTTTCGTTGAGAAAAATGGTGTTATCTTTAGGTTATATAAGCATAAAGTTGAAGTCGATTTATCAGATGAAATGAGTGATAGATACATCTACATATTCTCAGATGGAAGGCTTACATCAGGGTTATTTCAATGTTTTAAACTTTATGATGACGAATATATGTATGGAGTTAAAAAAATAATAGATATGATTCCAAGCTTTAAGAATACTGTAAAAGAGGCACTTGTAGCTTTAAATAATAATGAGGTATTCACTAAAGAGAAAATGGGGACATTTAAAGAAAGAGAAGTAATTGCTAAAGATAATTTTAACAAATTATTTGACAGCTTAGATGTCTTTAAGTAAGCGGATGCATATTATGAAAATAGTAAAGGAGGAGCTTAAGCTCCTCCTTTACTATTTTTATTAAAGTTTTAACACATAACTATAATTTTATAGGGACTCGTTTGTGCTGGTATGCTACGTGTAGTAGCACCATAGACAACAATAAGATTCCGGTTTGTTAGACTTTTGGTAAACAACTGACCGTTTTCTAGTACTATTTGTGTCCAGGGTGCAATGTTTAATTTTAAATTATTATCGCTACTAATAAGATTATTATTAAAATAGTCTACTTTCACATTTTGATAAAGTGAATCTGTTGCCATAACGATTGCCCTAAATTGTGGTGGGAAAATGAGGACGGTGGCTGCATTTGCATCATAAAATCCAGTTACAATATCTCCGGGTGTTAACATTACATGGTCTACAAAGTAAGTAGTTGGCTCAACTACGAAATTTACTGAATTTCCATATCCGTTGTCTACAGACATTAATTTATAACAACCTGTGTTTTTCTCAGTTTCATTTATCCAAAAATCATTGATCATTGTAATTACTCCACGGAAATGTTGATAATTTTTCATATTAACCCCTCGATTCTTTCATCACGAATTTAAAAGCATTGGAAACTACTAATTTGTCTAAGATCCATTCCAAAATATCTCCAAGTATTTCTATACCATCGAAAACCGGATACAGACCTAGGACCAACAAATGTAAGCCATGCCCAGAATCCTATGCCTCTTTTTGGCCATATATATACAAATCTACGAAGACAAGGTTTGATTGCACCTGGGTCTATTGCTAGGGGAGTAGCACCAAATTGCTGAACCTTAGGTTCAGGTGGCGTAAAGTTTGGAGCAGAAGAAGGCGGTCCACCTGGAGGACCTGAAGGTGGCATACCTTGAGGCCCTTGTGGAAATGTTGGGAATGGTGGGAAAGGATTCATTTGTCTGTATGGATAAGCTAGTGGAAAATCTTGAGCTTCTTGTTCATAAGTATTATTTAAATTAAATGATTTAATAGTATCTTCATCGATATACATTAATTAACTCCTTAAAGTATTTACAATACAATATATGGTTAAAGTTATAGTTTTGTTATTATAAATTAATTTTTTTTATTTAACGACATTTAAGAAGGAAAGTCTCCAACTTCTATAAGTGGGAGTTACATACCCTAACAAATAGAAAACTTCAGTGCGAATATAAATTTCCTTGTGAAGTCCTCAATGTATCTTCTTCGAATCTGTTGAAGCTCCGAAGGATATGATTTAAGTATACAGTTTAGGATATATGTATATTTTTTAGACAGTCTTATGATATTGATTGTATAAAATTATAGTGATTAGATTTATATTATATATATGGCAAGCTAATAACTTGATATATGTAAACTTAAATTAGTTTTATAGGAGACTACATAATTTAAAAATGGAGGGTGTTAAAATGAAATTCAATTTTGATCAAACTATTGATGTTGAAAAAATAAATGCTTATATGGTTGGTGCTGGACTTGCATCAATGGCAGCTGCTATATATTTAATTAGAGATGGACATGTTCCAGGAAAAAATATTCATATATATGAAGAATTAGGTATAACAGGCGGAAGTATGGATGGAAATGGTAATGCAAAGGATGGTTATGTAATCCGTGGTGGAAGAATGTTTGATAGAGAAGCTTATGCTTGTACATTTGGAATAATGGAAAGCATTCCTTCATTAACTGATCCTAAAGTTTCAATAATGGATGAATTTAATGCTTTTAATAAAGAAATTCATACCCATGCAAAAGCTAGATTAATAGATAATGATGCTAATATATTAGATGTATCATCGTTAGGATTTGACCGTGAAGATAGAATGGCATTAATGGATATAATGATTAACTCTGAGGATTCTTTAGGAACAAAAACTATTAAAGAGTGTTTCCCAGAAGCATTCTTTAAGACAAATTTTTGGCTTCAGTGGACTACACTCTTTGCATTTGAGACTTGGCATAGTGCTGTAGAACTTAAGAGATATCTTCATAGATTTATTCAAGAATTACCAAGACTTAAAGATTTATCTGGAATACGTCGAACACCATACAATCAATATGATTCAATGTTATTACCTATGACAAAATGGTTAAAATCACAAGGGGTTAATTTCGAATTAAATTGCAGAGTAACTGATTTAGAATTTAAACCATCGGATACTGAAACTACAGTTACGGCATTTAAATGTCTTAAAAACGGAAAAGAGACTAAAATAGAGGTCGGCGCTGGAGATTTAGCTTTTGCAACTATTGGTTCATTAACAGCGGGTACCAGCCTTGGATCAATGACTAAGCCAGCAATAATTAATGACAAGCATGTAGGTGGAGCATGGGATCTTTGGGAGAAAATTGCAGATGGTCGTCCTGAGTTTGGTAATCCAAAGGTTTTTGATGACCGAGTTGAAGAATCAATGTGGGAGTCTTTCACAGTTACACTTAAGGATCCAACAATGTATAAGAAAATAATAGAATTCTCAGGTAATCAGCCAGGTACTGGTGCCCATATGACATTTAGAGATTCTGCATGGCTTATGACAATAGTTTTGCATAATCAACCACATTTTATTAGCCAACCTGATGAAATACAAATTATCTGGGGTTATTCTTTATTCCCATATGCAAAAGGTGATTTTATAAAGAAGAGAATGGTAGATTGTAGCGGCGCGGAAATATTAGCTGAGGTATTATATCACTTAAACTTTAAAGATGATATGAAGAAGATTATAGAAACATCTATTTGTATACCATGTATATTACCGTTTACAACAGCACAATTTTTAACTAGGGCAAAGGGTGATAGACCTCAAAATATTCCAGAAGGTTCAACTAATTTAGCATTGCTTGGACAATTTTGTGAAATAAAAGATGACGTAGTATTTACAATGGATTATTCAGTAAGAGGTGCACAAATTGCTGTTTATAAATTTCTAAATTTAAATAAGAGACTTACTCCTATTTATAAAGGACAGCATGATGTACGTGTAATGCTTAATTCTGTACTTGAAATGATGAAAGATGATAATTTAAGTAAGGAATTACTTGCAATAAAATCTTTGTTAAAATAATTTGAATAACACAAGGAAGTCATAGACTCTTACGTTAAGAGATTATGGCTTCTTTTTTATACATTTAATTCTACTACCATTTGATCATGAGAAATGTAAACCTAATGTTTATTTATTACAATTATATAGATTTTAAGTTGTATGTATTTATGTTTAATGGTAATTTTTTTTTATAAAAAAGGGCAGTGTTAAATATATAAGTAAAATAAATTTGGTGGAAGATTATTATTATTATTGAATAGGAGTAATTTCATGAATGATGGAAATAAAAGGGGCGAGATAAAGAGACTTTTAGAAAAAGCTAATTCACTAAAAAATAGTGATTCTCAGCGGACAATAGAATTCTCAAATAATGCACTACTCTTATCTGAAAAGATAGGATATATACTTGGTGAAAAAGTCGCCAAATTATATATGGCTTATTCTTACTACAGTATTGGTAATGATGAAAAAGCCTTAGAATTAATATTTGGTTCACTTCACTATTTTATTGAAGAGGGATTTTGTGATCTTATATGGTTGGAATATAATTTATTAGGCATTATATTTAGTGAACTAGGTGACATTGAAAAAAGTATGAATTTTTACGATAAAGCGCAAATAGTTGCAATAGAAATTGATTTAGGAAAAAGGTATGATAATGAGGCTACTTCAAAAAAATCGATAATGCTTACTTTAAATAATATTGCAGAAAATTATAAATTACTTAATGAATATAAAGAAGCATTAAGTTATAGTAAAAGAGCGTATGACATAGATAGTTTATCGGATTATAGTTTATCTAGCGGAGTAACTATTCTTAGCTTGGGTGAGATTTATTACTTATTAGAGGAATATGAAAAGGCAAATATTCTCTCATATAAAGCTTTAAAGTATATGAAACATTATAATTATGTTATAGCGGATGCTGATATCTACAAATTATTAGCGCAGACTTCATGGAAAAAAGGAGACTACGCAAAGGCTGATGAATATTTTTATATTGCTATAAATTTGAATGAAAAAGAATCAATACCAAGTTACAAAATTGATGCATTACTTAGTTATTACGAATATATGATGGAACGAAAAAAGATAACAAAGGCAATTGATATATTAATAAATGCATGTAATGTATCAATAGAATATAAACAACATGAAAAAGTATCTGAAATATCGATGATGTTATCAATATTTTATGAAAAGTCAGGAGAATATGAATCCTCTTTTAGATATATAAAATTACACTATAAATACGAAAAAAAATATATAGAAGATTATAATAAAGGTATTATTCAGAGTTTAAATATGAAAAAGCAGATCTTAGAAATTGAGAAAGAGAATAATAGAATTATAGAGAAAAACAAAAACTTAAAAATAGAATCACAATCGCTGCAAATACTTGTTGAAAAAATATCTATTATTAGTGAACTAGGACAAAAAATAACTTCAACTTTAAATGAACATTCAATATTAGATATGCTTTATTCAAGTATTAAAAATTTTATGGATTTGTCATATTTCTGTATTGGTCTTTATGATGAGGATAACTCAATGATAAATTATTTAGATGCTATTATTAATGGTAAAAAAGAAAATATACCTGCTCTTTTGCTTTTGAATAAACCAAGTTTTACAGGAAAGTGTATTAAAAGTGGTGAACTAATTATAATTAATGATATTAGTAAAGAGTTTCCCAAACATATTAATCAAGGAGCATATAATAATCAATTAAAAGTGAATTATAATTCTGAACTAAATTCAATGATGTTTTCTCCTCTTATAGTGAACGCTAAGATTATAGGTGTAATGTCAATACAAAGTAAATGGAAAAATGCTTTTACACCATATCACATTGAAATGGTTAAAGCTCTATCATCCTATGCTGCTATAGCGATTAATAATTCAATAAAAACAATGGAACTAGAAATGGAAGTTAAAAAAACGAAAGAAATTCAATTTGAATTAGAAAAAGTGAATGAAATATTATTATCTTTGTCTGAAAATGATAGTTTAACGGGGATTCCTAATAGGAGAAAGTTTGATATCTATATAAAGGATGTTTGGGAGAGTAGTATAAGAGAAAGAAGTAGTTTATCTTTACTAATCATCGATATAGATTATTTTAAAGAGTATAACGATAACTTTGGTCATTTAGAGGGAGATAAGTGCTTAACTAGAGTTTCTAGTACCTTGGCAAACTTAAATAATGGAACATATTTTGTTGCAAGGTATGGTGGGGATGAATTTGTAATCTTATTGCCACAAAGTTCAATTAATTATGCAATTAAATTTGGAGAAAATTTAAGAAACAAATTGAAAACATTGAATATTAGACATAAATTCTCGGAAATTTCAGATAGGATTACCTTATCAATAGGTATATCCTCTGTTTTTCCGAGTGGAAATATAACAATAAATGAATTTATAAGAAAAGTTGATAATGAGCTTTATATTGCTAAAAGAAGTGGAAAAAATAAAATATCAGCTAATGTATACTAAAAAAGTAGAGATAGCAGGTAAATGTTTATCGGATATCTCTCTTTTTTAAATCCATTTTATTACTCCATTTGCCACACCTGTCTCCAAAGCAGCCTACAGTTTTTTCACCATCTTTTATTGCAATTACTTCACAATTATTACCACAACCATTGCATTCAATATTTCTGGGTACAAAATCATTAAATGCTATTTCAAACCCTTTAAAATTTGTTTTACCTGTTTTCGTGTTTTTTTCTTTTGAAAGTATTGCAGCTCCTATAGCGCCCATTACATTATAATGAGCTGGAACATAAACCTCAGTATCTAAGGCTTTCTCAAAAGCTGCTTTAATGCCAATATTAGCTGCAACACCACCTTGAAAAAATATTTTTGAACGGATTTGTTTTCCTTTTCCTACATTGCTTAAATAATTTCTTACCATTGCTTCGCAAAGCCCACCTATTATGTCCTCTTCATTATATCCAAGCTGTTGCTTATGTATCATGTCAGACTCTGCAAAAACAGCACATCTTCCAGCTATTCTAACAGGTGATTTTGACTTTAACGCATAGTCTCCAAAATCTTCAATAGGTATCTCTAACCTTTCTGCTTGTCTATCAAGAAAAGACCCTGTACCTGCTGCACATACCGTATTCATTGCAAAATCTGTTACTATACCATTTTTTAATAATATTATTTTTGAATCTTGACCACCTATTTCTAATATGGTATTTACATCTTTATCAATTTCAAGGGATGCAACTGCATGAGCAGTAATTTCATTTTTTACAATGTCTGCGCCTAATAAAAAAGATGCCATTTGTCTCCCGCTTCCGGTAGTTCCAACTGATTTTATTTGCTTAGTATCATATTTCTTGTTTAATATTTTTAAGCCATCTTGAATTGCTTTTATAGGTTTACCTTTCGTTCTTAGATATAATTTTTCTATAACATTTAATGAATTATCTAATAGTACAATGTTAGTACTTACAGATCCTACATCAACTCCCATATAATACATTGTTTTTCCTCCTCTCTAACATATCTATAAATGCTTCTATTCTAGTGATATATCCGGCTTCCCCAGTCATTTCGTCTACTATTAGAGTCATTATCGGAAAATTCTTATCGCTAGAAATTTTAGTTAAAATTGCTTTTGATACAATTTCCGGCATACATCCCATAGGAAAAATTTGAATCGCTCCATCAAAATTTTCTTTCTCGGCTATGAGCACCTCTCCTACGCATTCTCTAGCGTGACCACCAATATAATATTTAAGATATTCTCTAGAGGCTTTTCTTATTTTAAGTGAGTTAAGTTTAAATGGACTAAGTAATGCATTTTTAATCCACCAAGTAGGGGTAAGCATTCTTTTAGTGGATACCCCATAGTCCATAAGTTTATCTTCTATATATAGATTAGAAAAGGGTTCAATTATAGTATAAATCTCACCAATGATTGCAATTTTAATAGGAATCTTATCTTTATTAATAGGAACTTTATCTATTTTATTATTATATTTTTTTAAAATACTCACCATCTGTTGTGGCGAAATTGCCTTGGCGGCATTAGTTGTACATTCTTTTAAAAGGTTTTTAAATTCACCTTTGTAAACTTCAAATCCTGTTAGCTGATGCACTTTACTTTCGATTTTATCTATAAGTTCATTTATAGTATAGGCTACTTTTAGAGCATTGATTTTTTGTAATTTACCTTTTTCACTATTATTTGATATCTTGGATAAGCGATTTAAAAATTCATTTTTGCCAATATCAAAAGGACTATCAATTACAATAAAAGTTAAGTCGTGACCCATTTTCTTAAGTGCATTTATTTGTAATTCACAGTATTCACCAAATCTACAAGGACCACAACTTCCAGGAAGGAGTATGGTATCAGCCCCAAGTTTTATACTCTGCAAATAATTACCCATCATAATTTTATAAGGTAAACACATCTCTTCAGGAGAAAACTTGGAACCTAGCTCCAATGTTACGCTACTACTAAATGGGGGTATTATGCACTCTATACCTAGTCCGTCAAATAATGCTTTAGCTGCAAGATGTGTGTTGCCGAAATGTGGAAATGTTATCTTCATTATTATTTTTCCTTTCAATCATATCAATAAAGGCCTCAATTCGTGTATCTATACCACCCTCACCAGTATGTTCATCAACTTTTAAGACTAAAAAAGGGAAATCGCAAAGTTTATCTTTAATAAGTTCAATTACAACAGAGTCTATTCCGCAAGCAAAGGATGATATATATATAGCACCATCTATTTCTTTGTTTTTAGATATACTAGTTGTAAATCCATAAGAATTTGAAGCAAAAGTCCAAAAGGGACGTTTAAAAAGAGTATTTACCTCTGATCTAATTTGTTCTTCTTTTACGTATTCTTCTGTTATGACTCCAACTCCTAATTTGTTTAATTTCTTTACTATATCCATATTAATAAAAGTATCGTAGAGATTGTATGGGTGTCCGACTAAAGCGATATTTATTTTGTAGCCTTCATCTTTAATGCCAAATTGAGTTATTCTTTGTTGTTCTAGAGCACTTACAAATGCAATCTTTATTTTACGGTTATCTCTAGTAATCATTTTAGCTAGTTTTTCACACCAAGTATATAATTCCTTCTCGCTGCTAGCATATATAGGTTCTGTCATTACTTTTGGCATATTAGGTATGCTACATAAAATCATTTCTGGAAGTCCGCAAAACTTTGGGCATATAAATTCGCGCTCTCGTACCCTCATAAATCTTGGTATTATTAATAAATCACATTTATCTTTTATATCTAAGATATGTCCATGGAATATCTTTATAGGCAGACAGGCCTCATCCACGCAATATTTAATTCCTTCATTTAAGATATTTTTATTCGTATCTGTAGATGTAATTATTTCAACATCTAGTTCAATTAAAAATCTTTTTATAAAGGGGTAGTATTTATAATATAATAACCCTTTAGGAATACCAACTTTCATAATTTACTCCTTCCATGTGCATATACCACTCTTTTTTATTCTGAACTATTTAGAGGAAAAGTATTCTTATTAGTAATATTATTTATAAATTTTATATATTTTATAGAAGAGCATGTTATTAAGTTGTACTTGCATAAAAAAGTCTACGCCCATAATATCCTAAGAATATTATGGGCGTAGACTTTTGGTAAACATTTTGTTTATTAGATATTAAATCATCTATAATTCAATAATATCTAAATCATCAGGAACAATAATATTTCCTGCGAAGAATTTATTGCCTTCATCAGTATATAGTTTTCTTCTATTTAATATATTTTTATCCTCAGTATGAAGTAGAACTATATTTGTTACGTTTAGCTTAGATGCATTTACGCAAGCATCTTTTACAGTAGCATGATGTTTTTCATAAGGTTTAAAGATATCCTTTTGTGAATATAAACAAAAGGCTTCATGAAAAAGATAATCTACATTATTAGCATATTCAAATAATCCATCATTGTAAGGTTCATCACCAAAAAAGGCTAACCTTTTTCCGTTTTTGAGGGTTGTGCTAAAACCAAACTGAAGTTCTTTAGTACTTCTTATATCGAAAAACTCTATATTTAAGTCTAGTATAGAAACCGTGCATTTATCATAAATTTCATTAAATAGTATTCTGTTTCCAATGTATTTTGTAAACTTTTTATCTAAAAGTAAGTTGCTGATTGTGTTTATTATATTAATATTATTTTTATGGCAATAAATTGTTAGATTGCCGTCATAATTTCCATTCATAATTTGCTGAGCTACAGCCCTAATGATCCAAACAATGCCAGAAATATGATCATTATGTCTGTGAGATATAAAAACATTGTGGATATTACCTATATCTATGTTTAACTTTTCTAGGTTTGAGAGTATGGTATTTCCACCACCCGTATCTACTAAAAAATGCTCTTTGCCGTTAGAAATGGTAAAACAAGTATTATAACATTTTGTAACCATAGCGCTTCCAGTACCTAAAATATTAACTGATTCCATATATTTACCTCCGATATTAGTTTAATTCCAATAACAATTTTTATTTTAACTTGGCCTATGTTTATTATTGCAGTAAAAAACATATTTATCAATAGCTTATACCCGCAACATAATTAAGCACTATCAGTACTTGATGTAGTAGAGGCATTAAAAAGCTATATTATATAATGGATATGAAATTATATTTAATTGATAAGTCATAAAAATAGATTTTATGACATAGATATAACTATATATAGGTATAATAAATAATTAATTGAATTTATTAAAAACAAAACTTTCATTTTAAACTTGTGATGATAAAATAGGCTAAATAAATGCATGAATTTAAACAAATATTTCATTTTAAGCATGAATTATTTAGAAAATTAAAGTAATTAAATTAAGAAGGTTACACATTTTAGGAGGGCAAATTAATATGAAAAGGAAATATCTTGCTATGATGCTTACAGGGGTACTTATATTAAGTTCTGCACTTACAGGCTGCGGTAGTTCAACTGGTACTGCAACTAAAAGCGCAACACCAAAGACAATTATTTTTTCTCAAGGGGCAGATCCTAGAGGACTTGATCCAGCATATGTCGATGATGGTGAATCGGCGAAAGTTATGTGTAATATCTATGAAGGTTTAATCAAATATAAGGATGCTTCAACTGAAATTGCGCCTAGTCTTGCAACTGATTGGAAAATTAGTGCAGATGGCAAAGAATACACCTTTAATCTAAGGAAAGATGTTAAATTCCAAGATGGAACACCTTTTAATGCAGATGCTGTTGTATTTAATGTAGAAAGACAACTTCCACCCAAAGCAACTGATGATATGCCGTATGCATCATTTACTTATGGACCAGTAGCTAAAGTTGAAAAATTAAGTGATTTATCAGTTAAATTTACATTGAAAACTAAATATACACCATTTCTTGCAAATCTAGCAATGACACTTGCGGCTCCTGTGCTAAGTCCAACTGCAGTCGCAAAGTACAAAGGTAAATTAATGAATAACCCAGTTGGTACAGGTCCATATACATTTGTATCATGGGATAAAAATCAGTCATTAAAACTTAAGAAAAATGATACTTATTGGGGAGTTAAACCAAAGGCTGATAGCGTAGTATTTAAGTTTACTAAAGAAAATTCAGTTCGTGCCAGCGATTTAATGACTGGTGGAACAGACATCATTGATGGAGTTGATCCAAATGATATTGCAAAATTAACATCTAGTAAAATGAAAGTATACAAAAGTGATGGAATGAATATTAATTATATGGGATTTAATTGTTCTAGAGCACCATTTAATGATGTTAAGTTACGTGAGGCTATTTCACATGCAATTAATCGTGACGAGCTAGTTAAATATTTATATCAAGGATATTCAAGTGTAGCAAATAGTCCACTTCCATCATTTATGCCTGGTTATGATAAGACAGTTGAGCCATACAACTAGGATGTTGCAAAGGCAAAACAGTTGCTTAAAGATGCTGGAAAATCAGATTTAAAGGTTAAGATTATTACTTATTCTAATCCTAGACCTTACAATTCGGTTGGTGGACAAAAACTTGCTGAGTCAGTTCAAAATTATTTAGCAAAAATAGGTGTAACTGCAACAATAGATTCATATAACTGGACCGATTACAAAGCTAAACTTGCTAATGGAGAAGGAGATATATTCTTCTATGGTTGGACAGGTGATAATGGAGATGCAGATAATTTCCTTTCACTTTTAGATTCACATGAAATTAAATCTACTTTAAACGCATCACAATATTCAAGTCCTGTTGTGGATGCATTGCTTATAAAAGGTAGAGCATTACCAAATGGAACAGCGCGAGATAAAGTTTACCAGGAAATTCAACAAGTAGCGGCAAAGGCTGCACCATGGCTTCCACTATCTCATTCACAAGTCCTTGCAGCATATTCACCTAAGGTTACAGGATTTTCTGTACATCCAACAGGATCAGTATTCTTTAGTGGTGTAGATAAATAATTACATTATGGAAAATTTTCTAGGTGGAATATCGCAAACCGTGGTATTTCACTTTTTAAGATTTAAAGAGGAGGTAACCATGGTTAAATATATTATTAAAAGACTGCTTTTACTATTACCCGTTATTATTGGAGTATCGATACTCGTATTTTTAGTTATGCATTTGTTTACTACTGATCCAGCTGCTACAATTCTTGGTCAACATGCAAGTCAAAGTCAAATCATAGCTTTAAGGGAACAACTTGGACTAAATAAGCCTATTTATGTTCAATATTGGACTTTTTTAAATGGAATTTTACATGGAGATTTAGGAGATTCACTTATGACAAAAACGCCAGTATGGGATGAAATAATGGCGAGGTTCCCAGCTACAATTGAACTTGCATTAGCAGCTATTATATTTTCTTCTGTTTTGGGAGTAATAATGGGGGTTATTTCTGCAATTAAACAAAACTCAATTGTTGATTATATATGTATGGTAGTATCGTTACTTGGCGTATCGATGCCTATATTTTGGTTAGGTTTAATATTTATACTAGTTTTTGCAGTGCAACTTCAGTGGTTGCCAGTAGCGGGGAGAATAGATATAGGGCTTGAGCCAATTAAGATTACAGGACTATACTTAATTGATTCTTTAGCAACAGGAAATATGCCTGCGTTTTATAGCTCTTTAAAACATTTAATTATGCCAGCAGTAGTCCTTGGATCTGCATCCACTGCTATTATTGCAAGAATGACTCGTTCTACTATGCTCGAGGTTGTAAGACAAGATTATATTAGGACAGCTAGAGCAAAGGGACTTTTAGAAAAACCAATTATATTTGGACATGCACTAAAAAATGCATTGATACCAATTATAACAGTAATAGGACTTCAGCTAGGATCGTTACTTGGGGGAGCGGTACTAACAGAGACTGTATTTTCATGGCCAGGTGTTGGTAAATACGTAGTAGACGCAATTTTAGTTACAGATTATCCTGTTGTGCAAGGTACGGTTATGATGATGGCAGTAATTTTCGTGACTGTTAATTTAATTGTGGATATAATTTATGCATTTATAGATCCAAGAATTAAATATTCTTAGAGGAGTGATATAAAATGACAACCAAAGATTTAAATGAAGAAGTACAATTGCAAAATACTCCTAAAGAAGAATCTAAACTTGGGAATGCTTGGTATATGCTTAAAAAGAATAAAGCAGCCCTAGTTGGGCTTGTAATTATAATAATATTATTGCTTGTTGCCATTTTGGGACCATTAATTATGCCTTATAATCCGAACATAGGGGAATTATCACAAAGTCTTCAAAAACCATCATTAGCACACTGGTTTGGAACAGATGAGCAAGGACGTGATATTCTAAGTAGAATAATAGATGGAACTAAAATTTCTTTAAGAGTTGGCATTACAGCAGTTGTAGTAGCTTTATCCATAGGGATTTTTGTAGGATCTATAGCTGGGTATTATGGTGGAAAGGTAGATATGCTAATTATGAGATTAATGGATATTATACTTGCTTTTCCTTCTTTATTACTTGCAATTGCTTTTATGAGTGTTCTAGGTAAAGGTATAGATAATGCTATAATTGCAATAAGTATTGTTACCATTCCTGAGTACGCAAGAATCGTTAGGGGTTCAATACTATCAATTAAAGATAGTGAATATGTTCAAGCTGCAAGGGTTATTGGAAATAGCGATTTTGCTATAATATTTAAACACATATTGCCGAATGTAATTTCACCTATAATTGTGCGTGCGACTCTTGGAGTATCTAACGCTATTTTAGATACGGCGGCTCTTGGATTTTTGGGACTCGGTGTACAACCTCCACAAGCGGAATGGGGGAGCATGCTAGGAGCAGGAAGAGGATATTTTTATAATGCTTCTCATATAATTATGTTTCCAGGCATTGCTATAACAATAACTGTACTTGCTTTCAATCTATTTGGTGATGGACTCCGAGATGCAATGGATCCAAAACTTCATCAATAAGGGGGATAACATAATGTTGCTAGAAGTTAAAAACTTAAAAACTCAATTCAGGGTTAAGGGTGGACTCGTAAATTCAGTAGATGGCATAGATTTTGAGGTGGACAAAGGTGAGATACTAGCCATCGTTGGTGAATCGGGTAGTGGAAAAAGTGTAACTTCATTATCAATATTGAGCCTTATACCAAATCCACCTGGGGAAATTATAGGTGGAGAGATTTTATTTAAAGGTGAAGATTTATTAAAGAAAAGTAATAAAGAAATGCGAAATATAAGAGGAAATGAAATAGCTATGATATTTCAAGAACCTATGACTTCTTTAAATCCTGTATATACTGTAGGAAAGCAAATATCAGAAACTATAACTCGGCATAAGAAATTAAAAAAGTGCGATGCAATGGCTGAGGCAGTTAAAATGCTAGAGCTTGTAGGTATTCCCACTCCAGAGAAGAGAATTAACGATTATCCTCATCAATTGAGTGGAGGAATGAGACAAAGAGTAATGATTGCTATAGCACTTTCTTGTAATCCAGAATTACTTATTGCAGATGAACCTACAACTGCTCTTGATGTTACTATACAAGCTCAAATTTTAGAATTAATTGTAAAATTAAAAGATAAATTTGGTACTGCCATTCTTTTAATTACTCATGACCTTGGAGTAGTTGCAGAAACGGCAGATAAGGTTGTAGTAATGTATTGTGGTAAAATTGTTGAAAGAGCAACTTCACTCCAGCTATTTGAGCGACCATTACATCCATATACGGAAGGGTTACTTCTTTCAATACCCAAGGTGGATGAGAAGGTTGATCAGTTATTTATGATTCCTGGAATGGTACCTAACCCCCTACATATGCCTAAAGGATGTTCTTTTAGCGATAGATGTAGTAAATGTATGGATATTTGTAAGGTTAAGCAACCAGAGCTTGTTGATTATGAAGGTAGAAAAGTTAGTTGCTTTTTATACAGTGATAAACTGGAGGGGAAGGGTAAATATGGAACCATTATTAGAAGTTAAGGATTTAAAAAAATATTTTCCTGTGAAATCTGGTGTATTTGGTGGAACCACAGATTTCGTTAAGGCTGTTGATGGTGTATCATTTAATATTTTTAAGGGTGAAACCTTAGGACTCGTTGGTGAATCTGGTTGTGGAAAATCAACTACTGGTAGAATGCTTGTTAATCTTATGACTCCAACCTCGGGTCAAGTTATTTTTGAAGGAAGCGATATAGCTAAGTTATCAAAAAAAGAGCAAAAGAGTATGAGAAAAAATATTCAAATTATATTTCAAGATCCCTACTCTTCTCTAAATCCAAGGATGAACATAGGTGATATAATAGCTGAGCCTATGAGGGTAAATAAAACAGAAAGAAAAGAGGATATAGAAAGGAGAGTTTTATCACTTTTGAATTGCGTAGGACTAGCTAGCTTTCATAGAAACAGGTATCCTCACGAATTTAGTGGTGGTCAAAGGCAGAGGGTTGGTATAGCAAGGGCTCTTTCATTAAATCCGAGGCTTATTGTTTGTGATGAACCAGTATCCGCATTAGATGTTTCTATACAGGCACAGGTGTTAAATTTACTTCATAATCTGCAAAAGGAATTTAATTTAACCTATTTGTTTATTGCGCATGGACTAAATGTAGTTAAACATGTAAGCACAAGAGTTGGTGTAATGTATCTAGGAAAAATGGTTGAAATTGCTGATGGAGATATACTTTATAATGAACCTAAACATCCATATTCACAGGCTCTACTATCTGCTATTCCAATTCCAGATCCTACTAAAAAGAAAAATAGAATAATATTAGCAGGTGATGTGCCAAGTCCAATTAATCCACCATCCGGTTGTAGTTTTCATACTAGATGTTTTAAGTGTACTGAAAAATGTACAAAAGAAGAACCTAGGTTTGAAGATATAGGTGGAGGGCACCGAGTAGCTTGTTGGAACCTGTAAATTATAGAAATAGACAATTATATATTGTCTATTTTTTAATTATTAAAAGCTATAACTTTTATAAAAAGTGCTACTACGATAACAATTAAAATTAGTAAATAGATTTATATAAAGAAATAGTGGGCAATATAATAAAAATAGAATAGAAAAAGAGGCGAATTTGAGTGGGCGTTTGGCTTAAGAAGATTAAATTAATTATTAATAATAAAGAAATTATTTGTTTGAAAAAAGTGGAGCCTAAACCACGATATAATACGGTTATAATTCTTACTGGGGCAGCCACTTATGCGTCGAATTACGCTATATTTGCAAAGCAGTTTAAGGAAACTGAAGTTATTATAATTAATACACCGGGGCATGGATTTGGGAAATCCTTATCTAAGGGAGAACCTTTAACTAATGGAAACGATTTGGTTGATTTTCAAGTGAATGTGATAAAACAGCTAATTAAACAAAATTATTGTAGCGCGAAAGTTATATTGCTTGGTTATTCAATTGGTGGTATGACACTTCTAAATATTGTTAATAGAAAGCTGTTAGAAAAGAATATAGACCTCTGCATTTTATTTGCTAGTGCTAGATTTACAAGGTATGATAAGTCAGTTATTAAAGGATTATATAATAAAGAAACTAAAACATTTAATATAAAATCACTAATGGAGAAAAATTGTACAAATAAGACTCCTTGGTATATTAAATATCTAAATCCTAATTTAATATGTACATTGTCAGCTAATTGTCATGCAGATTTTCTGGAGTGTGATAGCATGAACGAAATTTCTAAAAATGAATTGATGATAGATAATAACAAGTCTGTTATTGCATTTTTAGGTAAGGAGGATTGCTTTTTTAGTGAAGAAGAGATACTTAAAACAATAAAAAGTTTTAGATATAGAAAATTTATTTCACTTAAAGAATATGGGCATTTATTTATATTAGAGAGGCCTATTAAGGCAGGAAAGCTTGTATTTAAGGCTATAAAAGAAGTTACTTTAAAAGGGTAGTTCTTTTATAGCCTTAATTCGTTTAGTATTATCCAAGATCTACACTTACCTGGATTAAATTAAAAGAGTATACTATAATTATATTTGTAATCATAAAAAATAAAGCGGTTATTTAGTAAAGCACATGCATAAAATCATGTTTGTTTTAAGATTAAATGGAGGGAATACATATGGAAGAGAAAAAATTAAAAACAAAAGTTATAAGACCTAAATTTGATGCTGATTTAGATATAATAGACTTATCTAAGGAGAATATTGAGGATGAGAGTATCATCTCTTTTGGAACAGTTAGTAATTTCTGCTACGAGAATAATGAAGCTGACAGGGTGAATTTTAAACAAGTAATATTTACAAAAGTTATTTTCAATAAAATAACTTTTAGACGTATAGAGATGACAGATGTAAAATTTGAAAATTGTGATTTATCAAATGTGGATTTTAATGAAGCATCATTACATAGAGTTGAATTTATAAATTGTAAAATCATTGGCATTAATTTAAGTGAGACAACTTTTAGAGATGTAATTTTTGATAACTGCAATGGTGAATTTGCTTTCTTTAGTTATTCTGATTGTAAGCAAGTTGCATTTCTTGAATGTCAATTACGTTCTTCGGATTTTCAAAATTCAAAGTTTATAAAGGTTGAATTTAGGGAATCTAATTTGATTGGGGCTCAAATGAATTACACAAGTCTTAAAGGGATAGATTTTACTAGTTGTAACATTGAAGGTATGGGAGTAAATATAGTTGATGTTAAAGGAGTAAGGGTTACATCAACCCAAGCAATTTCATTATCAAGTATACTAGGTCTCATTATTAAATAATTTATATATTTTTTATAAAAAAATGAATGTAACATCATAAGGTTACATTCAAAAGGAGTGGTCACTCGTCACTTAATCATTTTTTACCATTTAATTGCTCTGCAAATATTCTTGATAAATACATACCAGTATTTTTTACCTGTGCGATAGTATTATTATTATTTCCGACTTCAACAAGCAATGCATTATTACTTCTGTTTTGATTATAAAAATTTATTCCCCAGTCAGCATAATAAATTTCTCTAGGATCTAAAAGATTTGGAAATAATTTATTCGATATTCCAACCATTGAGTCTACGAGCTTCTTTTGCTTAGTATATCTAGGGTTTTGACGTGTAACTACAAATAGAAATTTAGCAACATCTTCTCCATTTATTTTAGCCTTTAATACGTTATTACTAGAGGTTGGAACACCATCTCTATGTAAATCTATAATTAAATCAAAATCACCATATTTTTTTAAATACTTATCTAAATTAATTCCAGAATTTTTATAGGATGAATTATAATCAGGTACATTATTTACAGTTTTATCATGTATCACAGAAATTCCATATTTAGTTTCTAGTTGCGATGCTATTACATCTCCTACAGCACATACATTTAATGCATCATCCGCATTAAATGCAGTTTTAGTTGTATCTTTTTCTGAAAATTTATAAGATTCTGTGGTATGGGAATGATATATTAGTACTCGTGGCTTTGATTTATTTAGGGTTTGTTTCAAATTGTTATTAATTAGGTTTGCTACAACACTTGGATCTGAAGACTTATTTACCTGATTATCAACCAATTTAAAGGGAACAATTGAGTTTATATCATCACCTTCATCATTTACAATATTACTGACTTTGTTTTTATCTAAATATGCAATTTCTTTTGTTATTATAGATATAGGATTGGAAGTGTCTATTCCTAAAAATGATAGGATTGAATACTTGATTTCACTGTTGGTCTCCTGTTCTCCATTGCTTGGAGAATTAAATAAAGCTAATGTATTACTAATAGCCTTAACGAAAAAATAATTTTGAGATTTTCCTTCACTAGTCGCATTAGCGCTTTTGGGTAAAACTAGGCCTAATAAAAAAATAAAAAGAAATGTTAAAATGCTTAAAAGAATCCTACTATTATTATATTTTTTAATACTATTATGCCTCACATTAATCCTCCTCACATTTTACTCTAATAAGTTGATTTAGTATGTCTTTTAATTCTTTTATATCTAATTCAGATATCTCCTCTGATTTGGCGAAGGTCAATAGCATAGATTTAATAGAACCATTAAATACTCTATTAACAAAGGAAAAGCTTTCTAATTTTATACACTCATCTTCTGAAACCAAAGGATAATATAAATATTCATAACCTAATTTATTAAATCCAATTATATTTTTATTTAATAATCTATTAATCAAACTTTTAACTGTAGCTGGTTTCCACTCAGATTTATCTTTTAATTCTTTTATAATATTGTTTGATGAAATTTCACAATTGTTCCATATTATTTTCATTATTGCCCATTCAGCATTTGATATTTTAGACATTTTATACATGGATATATCACCCCATTTAGATTACAACTGTAATTATAAGCTTTAGTTTACAATTGTAATTTGTGTTATCTTATAATATATTCTTTGAGATATTAATTATTACTTTTATTTGAATAAAGCTAAACGGCAACTTCATATTATATAAAGATAATTTGTGTATTACAATATGGATTCATTGATAAACAGTGAATCTATATTGTAAAAAGAAAATCAATGTGATAATATTATTTTAAAGTTTATATAAGCATATATAAGTATATATAAATTATGGAGGAAATTTTTATGAAGTATTATGGAAAAACTTCTTTATCATCTTTATTAAAGTTAATGTTAGATTTTTTAATTATCATGGGTTTTGTTGTATATTTATTTATACTTAGAAAAGCATTGATAATTGAGCAAACAAATTTATTTAATCCTAAAAATATTATTACATTTATTCTATTTATCCTAGGTGGGTTCGCATTACTTTGCATAATGTATTATCTTAGATGTATTATGAATTCATTAGTTAAAATGACCCCTTTTGTATGGAAAAATGTTAAAAGTTTAAGAAATGTTGCTATTGCGTGTTTTACAGTTTCAGGTTGCTACGTGATTAATTTTTTTATTAATAATCAATTTTTAAACTTTAGGTTAATAGAAATCGATGCGAGTGGTATACATACAGACATTGAGTTTATAATTTTTTTCTTTGCAGGTTGTTTTACAGCAATTCTTTCTAAGGTTTTTAAACAGGCAATTGAGGTTAAAGAAGAAAATGACTTAACTATATAGATATTCACGAGATATGAATAAATTGAGGTGAAATACATGGCAATAATAGTAAATCTAGATGTAATGATGGCAAAAAGGAAGATTAATTTATCGGACCTTGCAATTAGAGTGGGAATTACAAAATCAAATTTATCTATACTTAAAACCAATAAGGCAAAGGCAATAAGATTCTCAACCCTTGAGGCTATATGTAGTGAGCTTAAGTGTCAGCCAGGGGATATTTTAGAATTTAAAGGCGATGATCATATTAAACCAAATAAATAAAGTACCCAGTAGAGTTTTACACTTTATTTTTAAGTGTCAATTCTATAGGTACCAAAATATTAATATCTATCTGCTAAGATGTCCTTACTTACTGTGCGTAGTCTTCCTTTGATAGGTGTATTTTGAAGCGCTTCGAACACCAATTCACCTTTATTATTTAATATTTCTACAAAAGTAGATATATCTATTATATTAATGATGCCTATATCGTCCTTAGTCATTCCGTCAATACTACAAAGGGTACCTACGATATCTGTCGCTCTCATCTTTGTCTTTTTACCTGCATTAATATGTAATTTCATAATTTCTTTACTAAGTTCTGCTCCTTTTGATTCTTTAACAACAGGCCTTGTATCCATTTTTTTAATAAATTCCTCTTTGGCATTATTTATGATTTCAGCTTCAGGTCTTTCTTCTAAAGGGATTTCCTTGCCAATATACTGCTCTATATCGTACAAAAACCTATCATCACGATTTGTTACGAAAGTAATAGCATGGCCCAGCTTACCTATACGACCAGTTCTTCCTATTCTATGTACATAACTTTCCTTATCCTCTGGAATATCATAATTAATTACAAGCGTAATGTTATCTATGTCTATACCACGAGCTGCAACATCTGTAGCTACAAGATATCTAAAATAACCCTTTTTAAAATCATTCATTACTCTTAATCTATCACTCTGTTCCATACCGCCGTGTATTTTTTTACAAGTATACTCAAGATCTAATAGGTCATTATAAACTGAATCTACCTTCACTTTTGTATTGCAAAATATAATACAACTATCTGGGTTTTCAACAGTAGTTAAATCGCTTAAAAGATCTATTTTATCAAATTCATGTACGTTATATTGCTGCTGACATATATTATCAGATGCTTTATTTTCATCCTCAATTTCTATATATATAGCATCTTTCATATATCTGTTACATAAACTATGTATGTCTTTTGGCATTGTAGCTGACAATAACATGGTTATACGGTCTTTTGATAAACCACTTAGTATTGATTCTATTTGATCTACGAATCCCATATTAAGCATTTCGTCTGCTTCATCTATTACAAGATATTTTATATCAGATGTATCAAGTGTACCTTTTTCTATATGATCCATAATGCGACCAGGGGTACCAACCACTACATGTGTTTTTTGTTTAAGTTCTTTTTTTTGATCGTTGAAAGGTGACTTTCCATAAACAGCACATACTTTAAGTCTTTTAAATCTACCTATATTAAAAATATCTTCTTTGACTTGGATAGCAAGCTCTCTTGTTGGTGTAATTACTAATGCCTGAGGTTTATTTTCCTCCCAATCAACTAACTGGCAAATAGGGATGGCATATGCTGCGGTTTTTCCACTTCCGGTTTTAGATTTTACTACCACATCCTTTTGTGCTAGGACTGCAGGTATAACTTGCTTTTGAACTTTTGTAAAATCTTTAAAATTTAGCAAACTAATTGCTTTTAATAAATCAGTACTTAAATTATACTCGTTAAGGTTTTCTTTTATCATTCAATCATCTCCCAATATATATACTAACCTTTTTATTATAGCACACCCATGAAATTCTACGAGAAATAAAGTATAAGGTGTTTTTTTATAAACACAATCTAAAAAAAGCCACAGCTTGAGATATAATACCACAGCCTATGACTTTTACAAAAAGCAAAAAGACCAGTAAATAGTTTCCTATTTACTGGTCTAATATTACTACTAAAGAACAGTAATATTTTCTGCTTGTGGGCCTTTAGGTCCTTTAACGATGTCAAAAGAAACTTTTTGACCTTCATCAAGTGATTTGTAACCATCTGAATTTATTTGAGAGAAATGTGCGAAAACATCTACTCCGTCTTCTCCTGTAATAAAACCAAATCCTTTTTCACCATTAAACCATTTAACTGTACCATTCATATAATGTATACCTCCGAAATTTTATTTCTTAAACTACTTGAAATAACAAACCAATAAAATTTTGATAACAAAATACTATATTTTAAAAATTATATTTGAAATATATCTGCGCTTCATTATTCACTATTCATTTAAGTACTCCTTAATAATATCACAGGTTATTACAAAAAGCAAGTTATATTGTATATTCATCTATTTAAGTGCTTAAAGTTTATATATTAAGCAGTTGTATTCACACAAATAGAAGCCTTTAAATTTAATTAATTTATTTAAACTAACTACTTACTTGCTAATATTTGTTCTATACGTTCGAGTTCATCCGAACTAAAGTCTAAATTATTGAGCGCGCCTACGTTATCTTCTATTTGACTTACCTTACTTGCACCTATTAGTGCAGAAGTAACGCGATCACCTCTTAATACCCAAGCTAAAGCTAGTTGAGGTAAAGTTTGTGAACGTTCCATTGCTAAAACATTTAGTTTAGCAACTTTTTCTAATTGCACTTTTGTAATATCTTCAGAATGTAAGAAAACCGATTTACCTGCTGCTCTAGAATCTTTAGGAATTCCATTTAAATATTTGGTAGTAAGTAAACCTTGGTGTAGTGGTTTAAAGGCTATACAACCTATACCTTCTTCCTCTAAAACATCTTGAAGACCATCCTCTATCCATCTGTTAAACATTGAATAAGAGGGTTGGTGAATTAAACAAGGGGTGCCTAATTTCTTAAGTATAGCAGATGCCTTTTGAGTTTCTGCTGGTTTATAGTTGGATAAGCCTACATAAAGAGCTTTGCCTTGTTTTACTATTAAATCTAAAGCTGACATAGTTTCTTCTAAAGGGGTATTTGGGTCAGGTCTATGATGATAAAAGATATCTACATAATCGAGTCCAGTTCTTTTTAGACTCTGGTCAAGACTTGAAACTAAATATTTTTTTGAACCCCAATCACCATACGGACCAGGCCACATTGTGTAACCAGCTTTTGTAGAGATAACAAGTTCATCTCTATAACCTGAAAGATCTTGTTTTAAGATTCTGCCGAAGTTTTCTTCTGCAGAACCAGCAGGAGGACCATAATTATTGGCAAGATCGAAATGTGTAATTCCAAGGTCGAAAGCCTTATGAATTAGATCTCTTGAGTTTTCAAAGGAATCTGAATAACCAAAATTTTGCCATAATCCAAGAGATATGGCAGAGAGTTTTAAACCGCTACTACCACATTTATTATATTTCATTGTTAAGTATTTTTTACTATTAGATACATATGACATTTTTTCACCTTCTTATATTAATATTATCATATATCATGAATATGTAAACCATTTAGTATGAATAAACCATGCTGTCGTATTTTTATAACATCAATGTTATAACGTGTATTATCTATAAAATTTACATAAATTAGAAAATGAATTTTGTTAACATACCATCTTTATAATATTATGGTATAATATGACGATATTCAGAATAAAATAGCGAAAATTTAATTTTGGAGTAAAACTATATAAATTTATATGCCTATACCATAAACAGCAAATTTAACTGGAGGGCATTAGGAGGACACTTAAAATGAATAAATTTAAAAGTATTAAATCTATTTTCTTAGCATCAGCATTAACAATTGGTGTTGCAACAATTACATCACAAAATGTATTTGCAACTTCACTAACAACTAAAACTTATATTGTGAAAAATGGGGATTGTTTATCTGTAATAGCTAAAAAATGTGGACAATCATTAAATGATTTAAGGAAAGCTAATAACAAATGGAATGATACTATTTTCCCTGGGCAAACGATCAAAGTTTCAGGAGAAAATAGTGCTAATCTTAAACCAAGTGTACAAACAAATAATAATCCAACTAAAACATACATAGTGAAAAGTGGGGATTGCTTATCTGTAATAGCTAAAAAATGTGGACAATCATTAAATGACTTAAAGGAAGCTAACAATAAATTAAATGATACTATTCTCCCAGGACAAATTATTAAGGTTCCAGTAACAGTTAGTTCTACGTCGGCGCAAGTTAAATTAAAGGTTCAAGATAAAACGGTAGCTAAGTCAGAACGTATAGCAATAAAATATACAGAAAGTGATTTGAACTTATTATCTAGACTAATAACTGCAGAGGCACAAGGAGAATCTTATAGTGCTCAAGTTGCTGTAGGCGCAATAGTTGTAAATAGAGTTAAGAGCAGTTATTTTCCTAATTCAATCAGTTCTGTTATAAATGAACGCACAAAAGGAGGTTATCAATTTACACCAGTATTAAATGGTAATATCAATAAACCAGCACAGGCAAGCGCTCTTAAGGCTGCGAGTGAAGCTCTTAGCGGAGTTGATCCAACAAATAATGCATTGTTTTTTTATGATGGCAGTGTTCCTAAAGGACTAACCGCGCCACAACCAATATCAATAGTAATAGGTAATTTAACATTTGTGTACTTATTAAAATAATGTTTGTAAAGTAACTTTAATAATTTATTTGCGTGAGTGTGAAAAAGTGTAAGTACAAAAACAAAACAGCTGAGATATATCGGCTGTTTTATTTTTTGTTATAATGGTAAAATATATAACAAAAATAATAGGGTGGTATAGATATGTTATTTGGGTTATTCAAACGTAGGAAAGATAAACAATTACAAACTGTAAAGCAAGCACATATAACCATGGAGGAAATATTGAGGTAAAAGTTATAAATGTAAGTATTTTTGCATAAAACAAAGCCAATCTAGGTATTAATTTAAATTGGCTTTTAGAAGAAGCAATGTCTCATTTTCTATTCAGTGATATAAGTGGAATGATTAAATCATCAACAATATGTTCTACATATTTCATTTCAATAGGTTTTCCTGTGGAAATGAGATGATAACATAATAATGCTGGCCCTACATCAGCGAGAAGTTTCAACTGGTGGTCGTCTATTTTTTGGTTTATGCTACATTCTATGGCTTTACGAAATACATATGTTTGGCTTGTTATACAATCTAAGTGGATGGCTTCGGATAATGATTTATCCCTGCTTATTGCTGTTGAAATGGAGAGCATTACCTTTTGCCTAACCTCATCGTCTACCCCAAAATATGTGCTAAGCAATTCACATAAATAATTTCTCAAATTGTTGCCGCAACGGTTAGGATCAACCTTCTGCACGCTGGGCATTATAAGTGTTATAGCTTCTGCCATAAGATACGGTTTAGATTTCCATCTGCGGTATAAGGTAGCTTTTCCTGCATGAGCACGTAGGGCTATAGCATCCATTGTTACAGAATCGTATCCTTTCTCTGCTACGAGCTCTAAGGCTGCTTTAAGAATAGCCAGATCACGTAGCTTATCAATAGGTCTTCCAAGTCTTACTGGAATTTTTTTTTTATTATTTTCAACAAAATCGGATTTGTTTATTATATCCATACTTTTGTCACCCCGTTCTCGATTTTCTATAAATATAACACAATGAAAATCTTATTTCAACATAACTGAACAAAGTAGTTTTGAAACTATTGTGTTTTGATAATAGCTATGATATACTCTCATTTATATACATAGTGTATGAGGGGTGGAAAGATTAAAATAGGGGAATAAAGAAATAAATTCAAAAAAGATTAAACTTTATTATGAACTTCTGGTAATTAAGGATATAATGTAGAAGGTATTATGAAATCAATAGAATTTTTTTATAGGGTTAAGTATACAATAAGTGAAGGAATAAGAACATAAGAGGTTAAGAGGTTAAGTAATATATTGAGAAAGAGGGGTGTTCTCTGATGAAAAAAAGATCAGGTATTGCTGCATGGACTATAATTTTTGTTATAGTTGCAGTATTTATGCTTTCTAAAACAGATCAGAAATCAACTATTATTAATTTTAATCAATTTCAAAGTAATTGGACAAATAATACTATAAAAAGTTTTGTGGTTCAAGAAGATCAAATGTCGGTTTCGGGAACGTTGAAAAATGGATCTACATATAAAACAATTGTTCCATCTGCCAGACTATTTCAATTTATTAATGAGAATCCAAAGAGTGCAAGTGTTCAGGAAACATATCTAAAACCACCAACTATTCCAGTGTGGTTACAGTACTTGCCTAATGTATTATTGATTTTAATGCTCGTAGGTTTTGGATTTATATTTATGAAGCAGTCAAAAGGTGCCGGTGGAAGCGGCGGTGTAATGAAATTTGGGAAAAGTAAAGCAAAACTTGACGATCCTAATAAGAAAAAAGTTAGTTTCAATGATGTTGCAGGGGCAGATGAAGAAAAAGCTGAGCTTGCAGAGATAGTTGATTTTTTAAAACAACCTAAAAGATACATGGAAATGGGCGCTCGTATACCAAAGGGAGTATTATTAATAGGACCTCCAGGAACGGGAAAAACACTACTTGCAAGAGCAATATCTGGAGAGGCTGGAGTTCCGTTTTTTAGTATCTCAGGTTCAGATTTTGTAGAAATGTTTGTAGGTGTTGGTGCTTCTAGGGTAAGAGATTTATTTGAGCAGGCCAAAAAGAATTCACCTTGTATAATTTTTATAGATGAAATTGATGCCGTCGGAAGACAAAGAGGTGCAGGTGTTGGTGGTGGAAATGATGAAAGAGAACAGACATTAAATCAACTTCTAGTTGAGATGGATGGTTTTGGAGAAAATGAAGGAATAATTATGATTGCAGCTACTAATAGATCCGATGTACTTGATCCAGCACTACTAAGACCAGGTAGATTTGACAGACAAATATTTGTTGGAGTACCTGATAGGAAAGGTAGAGAAGAAATTTTAGCAGTTCATTCTAAGAATAAGCACCTTGAACCAGAAGTTAAACTTAGTGTACTTGCTAAAAGAACACCTGGATTTACAGGCGCAGATATTGAAAACTTAATGAATGAATCAGCGCTTTTAACTGTGCGAAAAGATAAAAAGCTAATTGGAATGGAAGAACTTGAAGAGGCAGCTACAAGAATAATGGCTGGTCCTGAAAAGAAAAGCAGAGTGGTTAGTGAGGATGATAGAAGACTTACTGCATATCATGAAGCAGGCCATGCAATTGTAATGAATTTACTTCCAATGTCTGATCCTGTTCATCAGATAAGTATAGTTCCAAGAGGCAGGGCTGGTGGATATACTATGCGTCTTCCAGAGGAAGATAGATCATATATGTCTAGGTCAAGACTTGAAGGCGAAATTGTTGGGTTATTAGGTGGTAGGGTTGCAGAAAAACTAGTTATTGGTGATATAAGTACGGGTGCTAGTAATGATATCGAAAGAGCCACAGGGATCGCAAGACAAATGGTAATGGATTATGGAATGAGTGATACTCTTGGGACAATAGCATTTGGTTCAGGTAGTGATGAGGTATTCCTTGGAAGAGATATGGGTAAAGATAGAAAATACAGTGAAGAAACAGCACATAAAATAGATCAAGAAGTAAAGAAACTTATAGATGTAGCATATGCAAAAGCTTTAACACTTCTAACTGAGAATAGGAGTAAACTAAATGCTGTTGCAGAAGAACTTCTAATAAAAGAGAAACTTGAAGGTGTGGAATTTCAAGAAATATTTGCAAGAAGTTAAAAAAATCATATATTTGATTTGCTTTTATAATAAAAGTGAAAAAGAAATGAAAAGAACTGAGTTCTTTTTGTTTCTTTTTTTTTGTCATAAATAGTGTTATAAGAAGTATAGACTTATAGTTGAAATATTAGATTATTGTATTGATTTTATTGAAATATATAATATTGTGTATTGACTTGTTACTTTAAAAGTATTATAAATAATAAGACTAAAATTATCATTTTAAAGTAGTCTAATATAATAATCAAATGGGGGTTTTAATATGGATATAATTGATAAAGAAATAGTAGAAAGTATGCTTAATGAACATAATAAGTTTTTTATTTCAGGGGAAACAAGAAATATAGAATATAGAATATCTGCACTTAAGAAGTTAAAAAGTGTAATAAGAAAATATGAGAAAGAGATAATAAATGCCTTGTATAGGGATTTAGGTAAAAGTGAATTTGAAGCTTATGGTACTGAGATTGGTTTTGTTTTGGATAGCATAGGTAATTTTATAAAACATTCAAAGAAGTGGGCTAAAACTAAAAGAGTGAGAACACCTATACATCAGTTTCCATCTAAGGGTTATATTATGCATGAACCCTATGGAACAGTGCTTATTATAGGACCATTTAATTATCCGTTTCAGCTTTTAATCGAACCATTAATAGGGGTCATTGCTGCTGGAAATTGTGCTGTTTTAAAACCATCTGAAAATACACCTACAGTGTCAGGCTTAGTAAAAAAAATAATTGAAGAAACTTTTGAAAAAAACTATATACGAGTTATTGAAGGAGAAAAAGAAACTACTACTGCTCTTATTAATTCAGCATTTGATTACATATTTTTTACAGGTAGCGTACCAGTTGGGAGAATAGTGATGAGGGCAGCTGCGGAAAATCTTGTCCCTGTAACTCTTGAATTAGGCGGGAAAAGCCCAGTAATAGTAGATAAAACTGCTAATTTAGAAATAGCTGTAAAGAGAATATTATGGGGTAAACTTGTAAATGTAGGACAAACTTGTATAGCTCCAGATTATATATTTGTGCACAAAGATATAAAAGAGAGTTTTATAGAAAAGTTAAAAAGCACAGCGATAAGTTTTTATGGTGAAGATGCTTCTAAAAGCATTGATTACGGCAGAATTGTGAGCAGCAAGCAGTTTGAAAGATTGGCTTCAATAATTGAGAAAGATAAGAATAAAATTATTTATGGTGGTCATTCAAATGCAGGTGCTTTGTACATTGAGCCAACAATTATTGATAATGTAGACTTTCAGGATGAAGTTATGCAAGATGAGATATTTGGACCAATTATACCAATACTAGAATATGAGAATTTAGAAGAAGTTATAGAAATGATAAATAATAGACCAAAACCATTAGCGTTATATGTTTTTACAGAAGATAAAAATGTGCAGACCACTGTCTTGGATAGAATTTCGTTTGGGGGAGGGTGCGTGAATGATACTATATCACACGTTGCAAGTTTAAATATGCCTTTTGGAGGAGTGGGAAATTCGGGAATTGGTGGGTATCACGGAAGAGATAGTTTTGAAACATTTTCTCATAAAAAAAGTATATTAAAGAAAAGTACTTCTATAGATTTAAAATTTATTTTTCCACCTTATGGAAATAAAATAAAACTTATAAAAAAAATATTAAAATAATGTAGAGTGGATAAAACTAAGATATAATGTATAATGTATATAAGATATGTTAGAAATATGTTATAAATATGTTAAAATATAAAAATTAATAGGGGTGATTTTATGAGTAAGAGAAAAAAGTTTATTGTATCTTCTATAATTGTAATTCTTTTTATATGTTTATTTTCGTTACGTAATATAGCTCAATTAATTATTAATATTGAGTGGTTTAATACAGTCGGATACCTTTCAGTATACTTCACAAAAATAATTACTGTGTTAAAGCTTATGATACCTGTTTTTATCCTTAGTTATATTGGAATATTGCTATACTACAAAGGTATAAAAAAGAGTATTGCACATATGAAAAAAGTAGTAGAGGTAAATACAAAAAAAGATGTTATTGAAAATAAGATCTTTATAGCTTGTAATTTATTTGTTTCACTTGTATTTTCTTTTGCTTTTTCATCCACATATTGGAATATGATTCTTCAATTCATAAATGCAGTTAGTTTTAATGTGAAAGACCCTATTTTTAATTTGGATGTGTCATTTTATATTTTTAAACTTCCTTTAATTCAATCATTATATAGTTTTATAATGACGCTTTTAGTATTCCTAATTATTATTAAAGTAATAGTTTTCTTTATATTTAAAACAAAGGATACTTTTAAGGTGGGGAAGGCAGTAAACCCTTTTGATGACATTAAGTCAACAGGTAAGGAACTCAGTGTGTTTGCAGGAAAACAAATTGCAATAATAGCTTCACTTATAGCATTTTTCCTTTCACTTGGATATTTATTAAACTCATTTAATTTAGTGTATAGCCCTAGTGGATTTGCATATGGTGCAAGCTATACAGATATTCATGTAACACTTCTATTTTATAAAATACTAATTGTGACTTGCATTGTTGCTGCAGTTGTAATATTTATAAATGTTTTAAAATCAAAGGTTAAGCCCATAATAATTTCAGTTGCCGCTATAGTTTTAATAAGCTTTATACAAGTAATATCTGCAGCTGTAGTTCAAAGCAGTATTGTAAAACCAAATCAAAAGGAACTTGAAAAACCATATATTCAAAACAATATTGATTTTACAAAGAAAGCATTTAATATAGAAAATATTACTACAACACCTTTTAATATAAAAAATGATTTGAAACAAGAGGATATTTCAAGCAATAAGAAGACAATAGATAACATTAAATTAAATTCATCTACGCAGGCGCTTGAATTTTATAATCAAGTTCAAATATTAAGATATTATTATAGTTTTACCGATATAGATGTAGATAGATATAAAATAAACAATAGATATAGTCAAGTACTGGTTGCAGCAAGGGAAATAGATTCAAAATCATTAGAACCAATTACTTGGCAGAATACTCATATGATTTACACACATGGGTATGGGATTGTAATGAGTAAGGTAAACGCTGTTACGACAGAGGGTCAACCTGATTTTGTAATAAAGGATATGCCAATAGTAAACAGTACAAATATCAAACTAACTAATCCTAGAATTTATTTTGGAGAAAAAACAAATGACTATGCATTAGTAAATACTAAGGTAAGTGAGTTTGATTATCCTCAAGGTGGAGCCAACAAAATAGCAAATTATGTTGGAGAAGCTGGAATTAAAATGAATTTAGGTAATAAACTTTTGTTTGCAATAAATAAGGGGGAGTTAAATTTCTTATTATCAAGGGATATTAAGAGTGCAAGTAAAATCCTTATTAACAGAAATATAGTTGAAAGGGCAAAGAGTATAGCTCCATTTTTAACTTATGACAAAGACCCCTATGTTGTTATAAGCGGGGGGAAAATATACTATATAATTGATGCATATACAACATCATCTAAATATCCGTACTCGCAACCACAAAATGGAGTAAACTATATTAGAAATTCAGTTAAGGTTGTAATTGATGCTTATGATGGAAATACAAATTTTTATATATCAGATTCAACTGATCCAATTGTGCAAACTTACGCAAAAACATTCCCGAAACTGTTTAAGGATATGTCAAAGGTGTCAGCTGACATTAAAGCACATTTTAGGTACCCATCTGATATATTTAGCATTCAAAGTGCTGTACTCAGTAAATACCATATAACTGATGCTGGGGTGTTTTATAATGGGGAAGATTTTTGGGATGTTTCTAAGAATGCAACTTCTGTAGGTGCTGATGTTAAAACGACTATTCCTCCATACCTTGTAGAAAAATTACCAGGAATGGATAGTGAAGAGATGATACTTCAACAATATTTTAATGTAAAAGGAAAATATAACATGACAGCAATTTTAGGGGCTAGAATGGATGGAGAAAATTATGGTAAACTGTTCCTAAATAAATTCTCAGTATCAGAAACAACGGTTTACAGTCCATACCAATTTAAGCAGAGAATAAGTCAGGATACTACAATTTCAGCGCAGCTATCTTTATGGAATACAGGAGGATCTCAAGTGCAATATGGAGACACTGTTATTTTGCCAATAAGGAATTCGTTACTTTATATTGAACCTGTCTATTTAAGAGCTAGTGGGAAAAATAGTATTCCTGAAATGAAAAAAATAATAATTTCATACGACAGTAAGTTACTGATGGTTGATAATATTGAAAGTGGACTAGAACAAATATTTAATTATAAGGCACCAAATGTAGCAGTTAAAACTGAAACAGGAACTACAACGACTGCGGCCTTAACCCAAACTGAAACTAAATTAATTAAGCAGGCAAATGATTTATATACTAAAGCACTTGAAGCTCAAAAAAGTTTGGATTGGGCAAAATATGGAGAATATATTAAGCAACTTGGCACTTTGTTAAAACAACTAAATAAATAAATAAAAAGGAACAGATGCGAAATTGCATCTGTTCCTTTTTATTCTAAATAAACAATATAAGTCTAGGAAACACTCCTAATTGTTTATAGATCATAAAGGCTTAAGATTTTGTTGCAAATTATAAATATTAATTTGTAAATTAAATGTAAGGAATTATCGGTGGTTGTTTTAATGTCTTTATGATATTTTTTTAAATTTACATAAATATTTATAATAGTTGGTTTAAGTTGGTTGGTTAGTACATAAATTGAAATGTAGGTTTAGAAAATACATCAAATAATTTTAAAATTAGTTGTGATGAAGGGGTGGATGTTTTGGAAACAGAAGTTGAAAAATCAGCATTAGGGATAATAAAAAAACATAAGAAAATTGTTATGGCTATTATAATTTCTATTTTGACTTTACTTGTTATATATTTGGGAATGGTAATATTTTTCATGAATCATTTTTATTTTGGTTCTTCAATAAACGGAATTAATGTTTCAGGTGAAAGTGTGAAAGAGGTAAATAAACAAATGATATATGAGCTTAATACATATAAGTTAAATATAAAAGAAAGAGGTGGAAAAAATGAACAAATTAAAGCAAATGAAATTGGTTTAAAGTATAATTCAGATGGTGAATTTAAGGAATTAAAAGATAGACAAAATTCTTATAAATGGATTTCAGCATTCTTTAACATAGAAGATTCTAAAAATAAAGATACTAAAATGATTATAGAGGTTAAATATGACAAGACTTTATTAAAGAAACGAGTGGATAAGCTCTCTTGTTTTAATATCAGTAATATAATTGAGCCTAAAAACCCTAGTTTTAAGTATACAGATAATGGTTATGTTATTTTAAACGAAGTAAGTGGTAACAAAGTCAATAAAGGCATTTTATATGATAAGTTGTCAGGGGCTATACTTAAGGACAAAACTACAATAGAATTAGATTCAATCAATTGTTATGTTAAGCCTTTGTATACATCAAATTCTAAAAAAATTATAGACACCAGAAATAGACTTAACAAGTATGTATTTTCAAAAATCACTTATATTTTTGGAGAACATAAAGAACTTTTGGATAAGTCTACGATAAATAAGTGGTTTAAAGTTGATAAAAATATTAAAGTTACTTTTGATGAAAAAGAAGTGAAAAGTTATATAGATCTACTTTCTACTAAGTATAATACAATTGGTAAGAGTAAAAAATTTATTACATCAATTGGGGAAAAAATAGATATAAATGGTGGTGATTATGGTAGATCTATTAATAGGGTTAAAGAAACGGAGGCTTTAATTTCAAGCATAAAAAATGGGGAAACTGTAGCAAAAGAACCTGCATATATTCAAACAGCATTAGCTAAGGGGGATAATGATATGGGGAATACTTATGTAGAAATAAATTTGTCGACTCAGCACTTATGGTTTTACAAAAATGGAGCTTTGATAGTACAAGGTAATATTGTTACAGGTAATGTAAGTTTGAATGATGCAACACCAGATGGCGTATATAAATTAAAGTATAAAGAAAAAGATGCAATTCTTAAAGGGCCAGGATATGCTTCTCCGGTCACCTTCTGGATGCCTTTTAATGGGGGAATAGGGATTCATGATGCAAGTTGGCGAAATCTATTTGGTGGAAAAATATATAAATCAAATGGTTCCCATGGATGTATAAATTCACCTTACTATTTAGCAAAGGCAATCTTTAACAATATTGAGGTGAGCACTCCAATTGTTTGCTATAGTTAGTAAGGAGAATTTAACGACATTTTATATATTTTAAATAAAAGCAATAATCGCCCACATAAGTATAAAACTTATTACAATTGTTAAATTATTGACAGTTCCTACAAACCTAGTATCGTAGTCAAATTCTACTGAGTAAGGAATAACTGTAAAACTTATTGGTAATATAAGACCAATTAGCATTGTTTTTTTGAACATTGGATCTAGGGGAACTAAATTATATATAAGTATTCCTACTCCAAATCCAATTATGTATCTTAAAGCAATTATTTTGGCCATGTTTTTCAAATATGCCTTCTTAAAAGAAAAGCTCAGGTATAATCCAAGCGCTAACAATGCGAGAGGCATATTTGCTTTGGATAAAATTCCAGTGATTTGTATAATAGGTTTTGGAATATTAAGGCCCAAAAGATTAATAGTTAGTGTAATAATGTATGTAAGAAAAGGAATTGAGTGTAGCGTTTTAGAGATAATATTTTTGTAGCTGACTTCACCTTTATTACTTGAATAAATGCTTGCAATAATATAGCAAACAGCGAAAACAATGAAGGAATTACCCATATCAAACATGCCAAAGTATTTGAGTCCTGTTCGCCCCCATATTGACTCTACTATAGGATATGCGAAAAGACCAACATTGAAGGAAGGGACTAGCATTGTTAACATTCCTTTTTCGCGCCTTGATTCTCCTTTGAATAAAAGCAGGGCAACTACTGCCATAATTAAGCCAAACACAAAGCTAATTATAGGGACAATCAGCAGGCTTTTATCTATAGTCATTGTACTGAAAACATTTATTACAATGGAGGGAAGCGTAACATTAAAAATTAATCTGGAAATAACTTCTCCATCACTTTCTCTTAAGATATTTACTTTCTTTAGAAAATATCCGAGTAAAATAATACTTAATGACATAACAAACTGTGAGTTAATAGTGTTCATTTATTGTCTCCTTGTGTATAGAGTCTAATTATAATAATTTAATATCTTCATGTTTAGCAAATTCGTCTAGAATATCTTCAACTAAAGCATGTTGTAAGTTCCTAAAATTTCTAGCCTTGCAAATAAGCCTTAAGTTTAAACAAACACTTCCTGATTCCATAGAAGTATATACCGTATGAGAAAGATTTTCATAATAAATAGGAAGCGTTTTTGAGGCTATGTTTAGTGAATTTTTTGCTTCTTGTTCTATATCGCCTACCTTATCATCAGCGATAGACATTAATATATTCTTAGCTTCTCTCCAATTACTATTGAGTGTAAGACTTATTTTAATTTCATTCCAAGTAAAAGGGAACGCATTAGTTTCATTTATAAGATCCTCAGTGAGTATTTGTATATTTGGTATATGAGTAATTCTCCCAGTACTTTGTCCATAGGTTCTGTTGTCATTTTCCATGACTTCAATTATAGTAGTATAAAACCAATCTATAGCGACTACGTCCCCAAGGCTTTCTCCAATCTTTATTCTATCCCCTAATTTAAAGGGCTTATGAGTATTAATTATAAGCCAGCCCAAAAAACTCGCTACAAGATCACGAAAGGCAAAGGCAAGTCCAGCTGAAAAAATACCTAGAAATGTAAATATATCCTTTGATTCATACATCCATATTGGTATAATTGTTATGGCAGTTAAAATATTTAAAGAGAGTGAGGATGTTTTTTTATATTTTATTGTATTAAGTGAATCAAAATTTGATTTATTAATAAATGAGCATATACTCTTCTTTAGTAAATGAAACATCATTATTATAAATAACGTTATAATAATCTTTATTAGGACTCCTACGGTTTGAAATTTCAAACCTATATCGAACAAAAAATTAATCACTAGTTTATCCCCTTTAACATTAATTTAAACCGCATAATATATAGTTCAAATAGTATAGAGCAAAATCGCAGCTATGTCAATGACAGTATTTGAATAATGTGATATAATATTAGCTTATTCGCTAAAATTTTATCTTATCAGATTCGTATTTTAAATTATCTTACAAAATGCTATTGTACAAGTTATATTATATAATTTAAACACAATAAATTAAAGTTAATGGAGAGATGAAAGTTGAAAAACAAAAGATTTTTTATTTTAATTGTATTATTTCTAGTATCTTCTATGAGTTTAAATGTTTTTGCTGAAACTGTTGATGTTACGGCGAGTACTACTAATGTACCAACAATATATGGGCAAGCAGCTATAACTGTTGATGTTGCAACTGGCGAGATAATTTATGCGAAAGATGTGTACAAGCAAATGTATCCAGCAAGTACAACAAAGCTAATAACCGCACTATTGCTCGCACAAAACAGGGTAAAAACTGATAAAATAAAATATACGCAAAGTGCGAAAGTTCAGCCAGCTGATTCATTAAATGTTAATTTTCATCCTATCGGACTTAATGAGAATATGTCAAGTGCAGACGTAATGGATGGTTTGTTATTATTTTCAGCAAATGACGCAGCCTATATGATTGCAGACAACATTGCAGGCAATTCTACAAATTTTATGAAAATGATGAATGATAAGGCATCCAAATTGAAGATGACTAAAACTCATTTTGTAACTCCTAACGGACTTCATGATCCAGAACATTATACTACAACTTATGATATGAGCATATTGGCTAGAGTTGCATTTTTAAATCCATGGGTAAAAGAGTCAATGAATAAAAAGCAAAATACTATATCAACATCAAAAGGTACGACATTTAAAATTGAAAATAGCAATAAACTTCTTGGTGTCAATGGTTGTATTGGTGGGAAAACGGGATATACTTCAAAGGCTGGGAGATGTCTTGTAGCTTTTTATGAAAGAAATGGTAGAGAAATTATGGGCGTTGTTATGGGATCAGTTATGGATGCAAATGACACTTATGTTTTCAATGATATGGAAAAAATTATTAACTATAGCTATGATTTACAAAGGACAGTATTACATGCAAACAATTCAGTTGTTAAAACTGAAACATTAAAATACAAGCCGCTTAAATTCTTTGGTCCGGAGAAAACTGTTAGTGTACCACTAGTAGTTAAGGAGGACGTTAGTTATTATAAGAACGATGCAAACCAAAAAGATTTGAAGGAAAATATAAACTTATCTAATATTACTGTTTCTAGTCTTAAAGGTAACGAGAGCATTGGAAGCTTAGGATTAACGCAAAAGGGGGAAATTAAAACTTATAAGCTTTATTCAGCAGCACCCAGTGGATCTTTAATAAAGAATAGTATGCCTATATATCTTATGTCAGCTGCAATAGTTATTATATTTTTAGTAGTAATAACTCTAATAATAAGAACAAAAAATTTAAATAAGAGAAAAAGAAGGAGAAGAAGATATTAAATATATTTTTTATCAATACTATAGGAGGAATAGCATGAAGAAATTGGGTTGGCGTTTTAGATTCTCTGTGTTATTGATATTTTTATCAATAGTATTATATTCTTTTCATTATTATTTGTTTAGAGATACACATCTTATTTTGTTGTATTTTTTAGGTGATTTAGCGTTTATACCTATTCAAGTTTTATTGGTATCATTAGTTATTGATAGAGTTATTAAGCAAAGAGAGACGGAAGGCTTAATAGAAAAACTAAATTTAATAATAGGCGTGTTTTTTAATGAAGTGGGAACTAGCACATTAAAATATTTTACAGCTATTGATTCAAACGTTAAGGAGATTGCAGATTTTCTTATAGTTGATTCAAGTTGGGAAGAGAGAGATTTCAAAAAAGCATTGCAAAAATGTAAAAATTATGATTATGAGATTGAATTCCACAAAGTTGACTTAGAAGAAATAAATGAATTTCTTTTAAGTAAAAGAGGCTTTTTATTGAGATTATTAGAAAATCCCAATTTATTGGAACATGAAACTTTTACTCACTTGTTAACAGCAGTTTTTCATTTGCAAGATGAGTTGTCTTCAAGAAATTTGTCACAGCTACGAGATGATGAAAAAGAACATATAAAAAATGATATAAAAAGGGTATATAGAGCAAGTGTAAGCCAATGGATTATGTATATTAAGCATTTAAAAAACACTTTCCCTTACTTATTTGTTACAGCAATGACAAATAATCCTTTTGATAATTAATATTGATACACTATTCATATGTGAAGTTTGAAATTAGAATATATTTATATTAGGGAACTATGATTTTTATACGAAAAAAAACTGTTTATAATTAAACAGTTTTTTTAAAGATTTATATTAAATTTATATTAATTAAAGGGGGCTCTAATTAAAAAAATCAATTACTCTTTATAGTATTTATAATAACGATTATATGTGTCACTATAGTGACATAATTAAGAATTAATTGTAAATAAAAAATATACTAATAAACGATAGGGGAGATTGTGTTGTGAAATACTTAATAATTGGTACAGGTGGTACAGGGGGGTGTATTGGAGGATATTTAGAAAGTAGTGGAAAAGACGTTACATTTATTGCAAGAGGTGCTCAACTAAAGGCTATAAAGAAAAATGGACTTATTGTTCACTCCACACTAAAGGGTGAAATAAATATGAAAAATGTTAAAGTATTCGATGGCTACGAAGAGTTTGGCAAGTTTGATGTTATTTTTTTATGTGTTAAAGGATATTCTTTAGAGGGGACTATTTCTACAATAAAGAAGGCTTCTCACGAAAAAACCATTGTAATTCCGATTTTAAATGCATTAAATGCGGAAGAAAAATTATCAAAGGTTTTGAATGGTATAATTGTCCTTGATGGTTGCATTTATGTTGGTGGATACATATCAGCTCCTGGGGAGATTACACAGACCATTAAAATATTTAGAGTTGTTTTTGGAGCAAGAGAAAATACAAATGTAGATATGAATTTATTATATAAAGTACAATTAGATCTTGAGGAAGCAGGAATAGACGGGGTTGTCTCAGATAATATAAGACGTGATATATTTAAAAAATTCTCATTTACGTCTGCATATGCGGCTACTGGTGCATATTATGATGCTTCAGCTGGTGAATTTCAAAATGATGGAGAATGCAGAAAAATGTTCGTATTGCTTCTTAAAGAACTACAGAAGATTGCAATTGTATTAAATATTAACTTGGATACAGATTTTGTAGATGAAAACCTTGTTATTTTAGGTGGATTTAGTTCAGATACAACAGCTTCAATGCAAAAGGACATTAAGAAAGGAAAAAGCAGTGAAAAGGATGAACTTATCTTTAATATTGTAAATATTGCAGAAAAATACGATATTGATCTTCCGAATTATAAGAAGATAGCAAAGTATTTTGGCTATAGTAAAAGTCCTATGAAAACTAGAAGTTAAGTTTTTATAGAACTTTTTTCTTTGTAACATTTAAATGCTTCTATAAAAATTTTATTGCATGATGTTTACGCATAAAAAAGAACTGATTAAATTACATCAGTTCTTTTAAAGTTTTATATTAAATTTATATTAATTAAAGGGGGACTCTAATTAAAAAAATCAATTACTTACTTTCTTTCTATATTTTTATTATAACAATTATTTGTGTCAATATAGTGACGAAAGTAAGAACTAATTGTAAATTTAATAAAGAATTAACAAAATATAATATAAAAACCAAAAGTTTTCTAAAATAAATGCATTTAAATAATAATATCATGAAAAATAATGGTAAACATGACTAATAAAGCAAAAATAATTTCTTTATAAGAGTTTTTTAGCAAAATCCATATTATCAAATTTATTTTCTTTTATATAATTTAGTGAATCAGTTAAATAAGTTCTGTGGTGTTCTGTGGTCTTCGAGAAAGTTTGGATGAATTCAGCTATATCTTCTTTGTTATCCTGATTATTATATAGATATCTTCCAACTAAATAAAATCTAATAAATGAAAATCTTACTAAAAGCATAATATATCCATCAAATATTGATTGAGATTCAGTAAATGGGAACATGTAGTTATACATAAAATTCACTAAATAATTCTCAAAAATATAACTATTATTATTCATAGAATTTTCAGTATAATCCTCAAAGGCTTTTGTATAAAGCTTAGAATGTTTACTAACGTCTTCTTCATCAAACTTAAATCCAGATATAATTTGATTAGTATATTCCTTAAAAGAAACACTGTCTACTTCTTTAGATACTTTTAAAAAACCAAGCATTGTTTTGAAAAAATCTATCTGAAAAGTATAGCTTGATCTATTTTTTTCATAAGAATCACTAACTGAATTTATATCATATTCTTTAATAAATCTTGGCACATTATTATATTTATGTTTAAGTTCTTTTTCTAATGTGTTTATAAAATTACCGAATATATAAAGCCTTTTACTTAGATCAAACTTCCTATTTTGAATTATTTTAATACTCAAATCTCTAATTTCTTTAAAATATTTAATGGGTGAGTTATTATATTCTGTAGATGTAGTTTCGATATCACTTGATATTATATGTTTTCCTAAAGTCTCTTCACTTTGCGTAAATCTAATTCCTTCTTCTTTTAATAAAAGAATTCTTGCAGCTTCTGGACAAGCTACATCAAGGGACATTTCATAATACTTATCCACCTTATTTGTTATTCTAGGAAAAGACGTGCATACATTTGAAAGATATTTCTCTCCAATTTTAGAATAAATAATACAATAATTTTCTTCGTCTAAAAAAGCGCACCTTTTTCCAGTTTTTAATTTTACTTTCCCATAATCTACATCAGGGCTTAAGTAATATTCATTATTATGTACATTTTTCTGAAACATGCGCTTCATTTCTTTATCCTCAACTTTATAATACTGCCTGAAGGTGGTCTTATCAATATCTATATCCCAACCAATACAACAACTGTCTTTGCATTTTCCACCAATACATTCAAATTCTTTAAGATATGTCGGATACCTTAGTTTTATAGTTTTCTCCATTGTCTACTTCCTTTGCATATAAATTACTTCAAGTTTTATGTTCTATAGTCATTTTACTATAGTATCTTAAGTTTGTCAGATGTCTATTCATACGAATTTGTTTGAAAATGATTTTATAAAGATTTTTATCTGTTTAGTTTATATATTATGCGTTAAAAATGGTATAATTAAGAAAATAATATTGCGTGCAACATTATTTTAGAATGCTTTTATATTTCAAATTTCGAAACAAAAAAGAACTGATTGTTACATCAGTTCTTTTTTGTTTGTTTAAATTTATATTTAATTAAAGGGGGCTCTAATTAAAAAAAATCAATTACTTTCTATGTGTTTATAATATCAAGTTTTTGTGTCATTTTAGTGGCAAGAGTAAGAACTAATTGTAAATAGTTATTGATAATTTTTTAATTATGAGTATTTAGAGTAAAATATATATTGTTAATATGCATCACTCAAAGTACTGTTTTTAGGGTATAATAGATTATAAAATAATAAAATATACCATAAAAATATTAATTGCTAATATTAAATTAGAAGGTAGCAGATAGTTTTTAAAATGAAAATTTGATAAAAAATAAAAAAAGAAGGTAAAAATATGAAAAATGATGTAAATAAAAATATGGAAATAATGAAAAAAATTATTGAAGACAAGAAAGCAAAATCTTCACAGCAAAAAAATACTAGGAGACCGCCAATATATGGACCACAAAGTTCAGGATCAGGAAATGGTGGAGGTTTAGTTGGTAAATAATCTATATGTAAATTAACTTAATAGAATATGCAAATGAAAGAATACCTTTAATTGTAGGATGATTGGACTACAATTAAGGGCATTTTTATTTTCCTTACATAGGCTATATGAATTTGGTTATATTAATATTAAAGTATTATTAAAAAAAAAATAATTAATAATTGTTTTGTATTTTTAGTTAATGTGAGGAGGATGCTACAATGTCACATATAGATAAAAAAAACAACCAAGAAAGTAAAAAACTGGTAAAAAAACAAAAGAAGCGTTATATAAAATGAAAGAAGAAACCGCTAATGAAATAGGCCTTTCTAAAAAATCACGAAAAGAATAAAAGTATGGCTACTTTTATTGGCGAATAAAGAATATTAATATATAACTCAACTGATATTTAAAAATCCATCTGGATTCCAGATGGATTTTTAATATTATTAATTACTTAGTAAGCGTTTACAACAGTCCGTTGAGTTTTTAAAGTAGTTTGGTTTAGTTGTTTAATTATACAGTTTAAATATTGTATAACTAATGACTGATTATGTAAAAGTATGGGAAATGATAAAGCTGAATAATAAAATCTTTACACAATCTTTATACGAATGGGCTTATCTTTATACTAATTTAGCATAAAACATGTATTGAATTTGATATAATATGTTCACTATCAAATACATGAATAATACAATACGATTAGAGTTAGTAATTACTAAAGTCACGAGTATTATAAAAAAGATGGATATGATTTTATAAAGCCAATATTAACTATGGGGGGCGGTTTAATGTTTTCTAAAATTAGAGAATTATTAATAGGTAAAACACTAAAAACAGAAGAACTAGAAGGAGAAAAATTAAATGTTTTTTGGGGATTACCTATATTATCTAGTGATGCTATTTCTTCTGTTGCATATGCCGGGGAAGAGATTTTATATATATTAATTGGAATTATGGGTATTATGGCATATAAATATATGTTTTCTGCCGCATTAGGTGTTATTTTACTATTAATTTTACTGGTATTGTCTTATCGGCAGACGATTGATGCTTATCCAAATGGTGGTGGCTCATATATAGTTGCTCATGATAATCTTGGTATAAAACCTGGACTTATTGCTGGGGCATCACTTACCGTTGATTATGTACTTACAGTTGCTGTTAGTATATGTGCTGGAACGGCTGCAATAACTTCGGCTATCCCATCACTGCTTAATCATAAAGTAGCTATAGCTCTTTTTATGTTAATAATTTTAACAATTGGTAATTTAAGAGGAACGAAGGAATCATCTAAAATTTTTGGAGTTCCAACGTATTTATTTATAGCTTCTTGTATAGTTCTTATCGTTACTGGTGTTGTAAGATATTTTATTTTTGGATATTCACCAGTACCATTGTATTCAATTCCTAAGCAAATTGGAGACATTACATTATTCTTATTTCTTAGGGCATTTGCTTCAGGCTGTACTGCATTATCTGGAGTTGAGGCGGTAAGTAACGGGATTCCAAATTTTAAAGAGCCATCTCAAAAACATGCAAAATCTGTTTTGGTTTTGCTTGCTTGTTTGGTTCTATTTATTTTTGGTGGATTATCTTTCTTAGCAACAATTTATCATCCAGTACCTGTTGCGGATGTGACTGTGTTTGCGCAAATTGCTCAGCAAGTATTCGGAAAAGGTATAATGTTTTATATTATTCAAGTCACCACTGCATTTGTTTTAGTAATGGCCGCAAATACAGCTTATGCAGGTTTGCCATTGCTACTTTCATTAATGGCACAAGATGGATATGTTCCAAGGCAATTTTCACAAAGAGGAAAAAGGCTCAGTTTTTCAAATGGAATAATAGTACTCGCAGCATCAGCTGGTATATTAATCATTGTGTTTAGAGGGGATACTCATTTGCTTTTGCCATTATATGCAGTAGGAGTATTTTTATCTTTTACATTATCACAAGTTGGAATGTTCCTCAAATGGACAAGGAGCAAAGAAGAAGGATGGATGCATAAGGCAGTTATTAATGGATTAGGGGCTGTTGTAACTTTTATTACAGTAATACTTATAGGTATAACAAAGTTTGTCCATGGGGCTTGGTTAGTTTTTATTATAATACCTATACTTGTTTATATTATGTTAAAGATAAAAAACCATTATAATAAAGTGGTAAATCAAATTAAATTATCTATTGATGAAAGACCTAATATTGGAATAAAAACAAATAATGATCAACATGTAATAATACTTTTAGGTACATTAAATAAGACGTTCTTAAAGTCATTAAATTGCGCTAGATGTTTATCTAACAATGTAGTTGCCTTTCATGTATCAACGGATCCTGAAACGACTGAAAAACTAAAAAGAAAATGGAAAGAATATAATCCAGGAATTCCATTAATAATTGAACATTCGGCGTATAGAGACATTATAGAACCATTAATGAATTTTATAGAGTCTGAGGATCGTGCATCGAAACATGGAGAAACGGTAACGGTAGTAATATCACAGTTTGTTATTACTAAGTGGTGGCACAATGTACTTCATAATCAAACGGGATATTTTATAAAGAGTATGTTATATAAAAATAGAAATGTTGCAGTCCTCACGGTACCGTATATAATAAAAGAGTAGATACTTAAAAATCCTTAGTCTAGACTAAGGATTTTTAAATTAAAGGCATTAAATATATTGGGAGAGGGATGGAAAATTTGAAAAAAGGCGAATTTGACAAGAAGGTTTTCAATACTTTTAGTGAACATAAATATAATGGTTATGAAGAAATAAAACGTATATTTACTAATGCATTTGAAACCATAGTAATTATGACTTTATTTACTATCTTATCTTTGATATTTAAAAAAATTGGATTTCATGAATCAAATGTAATAATAGTATTTATTTTGGGAGTTCTATTTGTAGCAAAAAATACAGAGGGATATGTTTATGGTATTTTGGCTGCAATAATTGGAGTATTAGCATTTAATTATTTCTTTACTATACCATATTATAGCTTTTTAGTTTATAGATCAGATTATCCAGTAACTTTTGTTATTATGTTGATAGTAGCAATTATTACAAGTACGTTAACTTCACGAGTTAAAACACAAGTAAAGATATCTTGTGTACGTGAAAACAGAATGCGAATTTTATATAAAATTAACAATTTATTGCTTATAGGAAAAGATAAAGGACAAGTAGTTGAATCTTGTGGCAATAATTTAATTTTTATGTTTAACAGAAGTATTATGATAGCTATAGTAGACAATAAAAATATTTTACAAAAATCAAACATTTATCTATTCAATGATAAATATGATAAAAATATCTTTGAGTCAGGTATTGAGATAGAGGGAGCGCAAAGATGTTTTAAAATAGGTAAATCAGTAGGTATTGAAGCTGAAATTCCAATAGCTAGTGTTGGATACTATCATCCAATTACAGGACAAAACAAAATACTTGGAGTAATTGGGATAGCATGTTTTGAAAAAAATGCTTTATCAGAAAATGAGAAAATTCTTTTGCAATCTGTTTCTACACAAATGGCATTAGCTATTGAAAGAGAAGATTTATATGAAAAGAAAAGACAGATAAATTTAGAGAAGGAAAGAGAAAAACTTCGGGGTAACCTTCTGAGATCAATATCACATGATTTAAGAACTCCACTAGCAGGAATATTAGGGTCTGTTTCTACTATTAGTGATAATTATGATGTGCTTGATAATAATACAAAAAAAGAGCTTATACAAAATATTTATGAAGATACAAGCTGGCTAGTGCATTCGGTTGAAAACATACTAAGCATGACGAGACTCGATGAAGGTAGGCTTGAAATCAAGAAAGATGTAGAGATTGTTGAAGAAATCATTTCTGAATCTATATCTAAAGTTACTAAGTTTTCAGGAAAGCATAATATTAAGACGGACTTACCAGAAAAAATGATTATATTATTTGTAGATGGATTATTAATAGAACAAGTGTTAATTAATTTAATTGATAATGCCATAAAATATACACAAAGTGATTCTATTATTGAAATAAAGGTTTCGCAAAAGGATGAAAATGTATTTTTCGAGGTATCGGACAATGGTCATGGGATACCTAAAAAAGACATAGAATATATATTTGATAGATTTTATACCAAGACCAATGGTATTTCCCTTAAAAAGAGGGGGATAGGACTAGGGCTTGCTATTTGTAAATCTATTGTAGAAGCACATAATGGGCATATGGAAGTATTTAATAATTCGACTGGTGGAGCAACTTTTAAATTTAGTTTACCTATAATAGGGAGTGATGGCGATGAATATAAAGCCTTTGATTTTAATAGTTGAGGACGATAAACCTATTCAAAAATTTATGAAAATATCTCTAGAGGCACAGGGATATAAGTGTATGGAAACTGAGTGTGGGAACACGGCTATAACACTTATTTTTTCACATAACCCAGATATAATAGTGTTAGACTTAGGGCTGCCAGATATTGACGGACTTGATGTTATAGAGAAGGTTAGGGAATTTACAAAAGCTAAGATTATAGTAGTTTCAGCTCGTGGACATGAAAGAGAAAAAGTTGAGGTCTTAGATAGAGGAGCAGATGATTATTTGACTAAGCCATTTAGCGTGGCAGAATTTTTAGCTAGAATTAGAGTTGCGCTTAGACATTTCAATCAAAATATTAATTCACAAGGTAATGTGTTATCAGTATTTATGGTAAAGGACCTGAAAATAGATTTCGAAAAACGCAGAGTTACAATTTTAGATAAAGAAATACATTTAACACCAATGGAATTTAAATTAATTGAGTTAATGTCAAAATATTCAGGACGTGTTTTAACGCATAAGTTCATAGTTGATGAGATTTGGGGAAATTATTTTGAAAATGATACACATTCGCTTAGGGTATTCATGGCAAATATAAGAAGAAAAATAGAGAATGATCCAGCGCAGCCAAAGTATATATTAACGGAGGTTGGAGTAGGGTACCGTTTAATTGATGAATAATAATTCGAGAATGTAAATTTTGAATTTATGTAGGCCTATAACCAATGGGGAATCATTTGCTGACAACATGTACATACCAAAATTCATCAACCCATAGCCCTATTACTCTAATTGGAAGACCCCATGATTTTACTATATATGTTGATTTTATTATATCTCTAACCTGTTTGCAGTCACAAACAGGATTTACGGCACAATCATAATGTCCTATAACAGCAACTATATTAGAGTTATGAGCTGTTATTGAAATTATAACTTTTTCTCTTAATTTTTCAGTTTCAACCCAATTGCCTTGAGATAATGTCTTATCCATTCCAGGTTCTGTAATTAAATCTACATAATCTACATCAAAGTTTTCTTTGAACCAATTTATTATAGGAATTTGAGTTCTACCATCTATACAGTTAAGAGCAGTTCCAAATTTTTTTTCCATTCCACACCCTCATTTACTTTTTACTAATAAAATATGCAGGGATGATAAAATTTGTGATTAATCATATTATATAAACGTCTAGATTATAAAAAGAATTTTATAAAAAATCATCCATACCTACATTGTTCGAATAGTTATATATTACTTGTTAAGCAAGTACTTTAATAGCCAATATTTGCTAAACATAGATCTGTGTGTTATTATGTTCAGATGATAAAAACTTTTAAACATAATATATGTATATATAGAATGTTATGTAGGGGGAATGGAGCATTGAAGAAAAAAATAAATTCAGCTATAATGGCACTTGTTGTAATTATGTGTTTTAGTTTTACTAGCGCATATGCAGATTCTGCGTCAGATAAGGTCAAAATTAAGCAGGTTCAAACTCAAAGAAGAGATCTTGAAAATAAAGTCGAGATTATGAATAAGCAGCTTAAAACGATTATGTCTAAAATCAAAAGTAATGAAAGTAATATAGTTATAGCACAAAAAAATATTAAGCAAACAAAAACAAACATTGTAAAAGCAGAGATTGATATCAAAGCAGAACAAATAATTTTTGATAAAAGAATGAGAGTAATGTATATGAATGGGTCATCAAGCTATATAGATGTTATGTTAGGTGCAAATGGTATAAGCGATTTTATATCCAGAATAGAAAATATTAAAACAATAGTAACCTTTGATCAAAATATTGTTAATGAGTTGAAAACAAAAGAGGCAGCAATTAAGTTGAAAAAGGCAGTGCTAGATACTGGGAATACAAAGTTGCTATCTTTAAGAGCTGATAATAAAGAGAATTTAGAGATTTTAACAAAACAAAAATCAAACCAAAAATTATTGGCATTAAAACTAGATGCTCTAGAAAACAAGTATGGTGCACAGTTGGTAATAGATGAGGCTATTGAAGTAAGAAAAGCCATTGCAGCAAAAGAAGCTGCAGAGGCAAAACAAGTTGTTAAAACTTCTGAAACAACAAGTTCTACTATAGCTCAAGCCGGATCTATAAGAATAAAAAATGCAGCAATTAAATACACAGCAAGCGAATTGAACTTGCTAGCTAGATTAATAACTGCAGAAGCTGGAGGAGAATCTTATAATGCTCAGGTTGCTGTTGGTGCAGTAGTTATAAATAGGGTTAGAAGTGGTAGTTTTCCAAACTCTATAAGTGCTGTTATTAATGAGAAGGCAAATGGAGTATATCAATTTACACCGGTACTGAATGGTAACATTACTAGAGCTGCACAGGCGGGGACTATGAAGGCTGCGATTGAAGCAGTTAGCGGAACTGATCCGACTAATAATGCAATGTTCTTTTATAGTGGTAGTGCTCCTGTGAGTTCATCACAATCAGGTTCTATAAAAATAGACGATTTAACATTTTTCGGCATATAGTAAAACTGAATATAAAATACTTTTAGTAGCTTCTTAAATGGAGAGCTATTGTATATAAGGGGGGTTCGCTTGTGAATTCCCCTTATAATAATTTATCTAGAACATGCTAAACATACTCAAACATATGTAGTATAATTCAGCTAATAGGATGGTGCATTATGGAAAAAACGTTAAATTGGCAATTAAAAAAGTTTGAAGAGGTGAAATCCGAAGAAATATATAATATTTTAAAAATTAGAAATGAAGTGTTTATTGTAGAACAGCAGTGTGCTTATCAGGACTGTGATGATAAAGATAAAAAATCGTATCACCTATATTTGCAGGAGGAGGGTGAAATTATTTCTTATTTAAGAATTTTAGAAAAAGGCATCTCATTCGATGAGGTATCTATTGGGAGAGTGCTTGTAAATAAAAATTATCGTTTTAAAGGTATAGCAAGAGCAATGATGCTAAAAGCAATAGAGTTTATAGAACAAAGTTTAAGTGAGGCTGTGATTAAGATTCAAGCACAAGCATACTTGGTTGATTTTTATGTAAGCCTTGGGTTTAAAGAAACTTCAAATGAGTATTTAGAAGATAACATTCCACATATAGATATGTTATATAAAAAATAATACAACATTCAATAAAATGGGAGATGATTTAAGATGAGTGAAACTTTGAAAATTATAATATTAGAAAGCATTAAATCAATAAAATTGATTTTAAATAATAAACAATTTACTGTGGATGAAGCATCCAATTCTACTGAGTTTTTTATTGCTTTGGCACAAAACAGATATAGTGCAGATCTTATTATAATGGATATAGATTTAAAGAATGAAGATGGATTTAAACTTATTAAAAGAGTAAGAGAAAAAAACAAAGCAGTTCCTATAATGATTATAACTGCAAATAATCATAGAGATAATTTTATTAAAGGAATATCAGAGGGAATATCAGATTATATGTTGATACCATTTGAGGATGCTATATTAAATAATAAGGTTCTAAAACTATTAAATTTATCTCAAAATCTAATAGAGAAAAAAGTGATTTTTAATTTACCTTTTTTTATACAATTAGAATTAAAAAAAGCTACTAAGGGAAAGTATAATGTTACTATTATGATGACAACTTTTTATAAACAAGTAAAAGATTTTTCCAATGAAATTGATAATGAATATAATAATATCTCAGGATATATTTATGAAAATTTAAAAAATATTTTTTGGGATACAGATGTTTTTATTCCCTATGCCTCACAAAATTTTATAGGAGTTTTTCCTTTTGCTAGTGGAGAAAACAAAGACAAAATAAGTGGTAAAGTGGACGATTGTTTTAATAATTTAAAATTGAAAGAACCTAAATTAAAAGAATACTATTTATCAAATGTATTATTAACATATCCACAGGATATTAAGGAAGATGAAGATATATTTTTACTATTGTTAGAAAAAACTAAAGAGGCAATAAAAGCTACTAAAAACAATAGTAAGTCAAGGTTATTCGTTAGTTAAGTTAAAAGTTAACAATAAATTATATGAACTTATTTTTAATGAAAAAATAGATATAGAAAATTAACTTAGGTTATTATTTTTAAAGGGAATGAACGTACATTAATAATTTTAAATTGGGAAGTATAACTATAGTATTAAGATTTTTTAGTATAGGTAATTATTTAATATCGAGAATATATAAAGGGAGGGATATTTATGGATTGTTCAAAAATAAAAGAGATTAATGGAATAGACCATGTTGGAGATGTTCCAAGTGCGAAGAAAGGGATAGTTGATTTTCTTTCTGGTGAGGATAGATTTAAAGATTCAGTACCAAAAGAGACACTTAATTCCTATAAGAAAGGTCGCGAAATAGCAGTAGAAATTGAAAATATGTTAAATGGTGATCAAAGAGCTTATTAAATTTGAATATTTCACAAAAGTAGGTACAGAAAAATTAATTCTGTACCTACTTTTATATCAAAAATATTTATAGAACCATAAATATCATTTTATTAAAATTTTTGAACGTTAGATGCCTGAGGGCCTTTTGGCCCATCTACTACATCAAATTGAACTTCCTCACCCTCATGTAAATCTTTCTTTGGTCCTTCTTCTTTTATTGATAAATGGTGAACAAATACATCTTCACCATCTTGAGCTGATATAAATCCATATCCTCTGCTAACATCATACCATTTTACAATACCTGTTATCATAAAATTTTATCCCCCTTGTTATTTATTATGTGATAATTTAGAACGTTTAGTAAATCTGGAATTATTTGCATCTATTTTCTCACCATTTTCAATTCCAATATCACTTCCATCATGTGGATACATCTTTCTTAGTTCAGCATTGCTTTTCTTATCGGATTTCAAGTGACTTTTATTGTTGTCCATAAATACGCCTCCTTATTATGTTGTTATATAATATTAATATTTCCCTAATACTATAAAAATATATGCTCAAAAAAAATTATTAAAATTGGTACTAAATCAAAAAAAACAAAATGATGCTTCTTTAAAATTACCCTATGATTACCCCTACCTTAGGTAATTTATCGAGTATTTTTGAAGCAGCATGACAGGTGTTAAAATCCTTTGTTGCGTCACTTCCCGCAGATAAACCAAAATGAGTGCCACCAGTCCAAGACTGAACTGAACTTACGTCATACACTATTCCATTTACAGATATATAGGCAGCATTACCACCAATGCCATTATATTTTGATAATTCCTCTAATGTGAATTTTTGTTGCCTTTTATAAATCACTTCAAAATTTTCTTTGATAATATCTTTATTAACATTTGTGCACGACCTATAAATTATATTTCTTTTTATAGTGTACTTATATTCATCATCTAAAGACATTACAGCTTTTACAGGGACTAAATAGTAGTCGGGATAATAAATTAGCATTTTGAACCTCCTATTTGTAGTCTTTAAAATATGTTTTATAGTAAAACTTTGAAAATTTACTTTCCTAATTAGTTTATTCATTATTTTATTTAAAGTGATATCTATCAATATGTAAATTTAAACATTTTACTAATTAATTTACATATATATTATATTAAGAAGAAATACAACTAATTAGGAGATAAATATGCATGAGGTTTCAATAATTGAAAATGTTATAAAAATAGTTACAGAAAAAGCAAATGAGAATAAATTAATTAAAGTTACCAAGGTATCATTAAAAATAGGTGACTTAGCCGGCGTCACGGCAGAATGCTTAAATTTTGCATTCAACATATGTATTATTGATACAATGCTTGAAGGCTCAACTTTAGAAATACAGAAAGTTAGTGCAGTAGCGGAATGTTTTGATTGTAAACAAAAATTCCTCATTGATCATTTTAATAAACTTTGTCCCTGCTGTAATAAATTTTGTTCTAGTATTATTCATGGATATGAGCTTTACGTAAATACAATAGAAGGAGATTAAAATATGAGTAAAATAAATATAGTTACAAATATTCTTCAAACAAATAATGAGATAACAGCTAAAAACAAAAAAATGATGGATGATAAGGGTATCTATGTAATAAACCTTATGAGTTCACCTGGGTCAGGTAAGACTTCGCTACTTGAAAGAATAATAACAAGGCTCAAAAACAATATAAATATTGCTGTAATTGAGGGAGATATTTATACTACCAAAGATGCACAGAGAATAGAAGCACAGGGTGTTCCGGTGGTCCAAATTAATACTGGCGGAGCTTGCCACCTTGATGGGTCAATGATAAAAAATGCATTAAATTCATTAATTCTTGATAAACTTGATTTGCTTGTAATAGAAAATGTGGGTAATTTAGTTTGCCCCGCTGAATTTGAAATTGGTGAAGATATAAAAATTTGTATTTTGAGCACTGCAGAAGGGAATGACAAACCTTTGAAGTATCCACTAATGTTTGAAAAAAGTTGTGCTATTATTTTAAATAAATTAGACTTAATAGAATTTACTGATTTTGATAAAAAAGAGTTTTACGAAGATATAAAATCTCTAAATGCTAATGCAGATATATTTGAAACATCTTGTGTTAAAAATCAGGGTATAGATGAAGTATGTTCATGGTTAATGAGAAAAATTGAGAGTAAAAAAATATAAAAGATATAAAAAATATAAAAAATGAATTAGGAGGGAATGTTTTGCATGAAAGAAAACTTATAAAGAGGGCCATAGATGAAATCCATAATGGAGAGGCTAAAAAGATTAATTTTGTATGGATGGAGGCTAATGGTTGTACGGGAAATATAATTTCTTTTCTTAATGCGGATCAACCAGATGTTCCTTATTTTTTAAAGGAAATGGTTAATTTGAAATTTAGCCCTAGCCTTATGCAAGCAGAAGGTGAAGTTGCATATGAAGAGTTTTTAGCGGTTTTAGATACTAATTTTATATTGGGTGTAGAAGGTGCTCTAACTAATATGGAGGAAGGGTTCTATAATATATTTGCAACCTATAAAGGCATACGAGTATCTACAGCGGAAGCTGTTAATTTAGCAGCAAAAAAAGCAAAAGCAATAATAGCTATTGGAACTTGTGCTTCATTTGGAGGAATATCAGCAGCTAGACCTAATCCAACAGGATGCACAAGTCTAGGTGGGTTTCTTGGGCGAGAAGTAATAAATATTCCAGGATGTCCTGCGAACCCACTGTGGGTGATGGGAACTATAGCAAGCATTATTCTTAACAAAAAGGTTGAAGTAGATGAAAAAGGGCGTCCAATGATGTTTTTTAAAGAAACAAATCATACTAATTGCCCAAGACGCTCATATTTTGATAATAAAGTATTTGCAGAGAAGCTAGGAGATAAAGAGTGCATGATAAAGGTTGGATGCAAGGGTCCTATTACAAAAGCTTATTGTCCACTTGGGTTATGGAATTCAAGAATCAATTGGCCAGTAGAGGCTAATACGCCTTGTATAGGTTGTGCTAGTGAATTTTTCCCTGATGGTACAGAGCCATTTGTTAAGTACTGATAGATGATTTAAGCATAGCTAGATAAATATTGATAGTTTAAATATATTTTAGAGTGAGGTGATCGTGATGACTACCAAAATAACTATAGATCCTATAACTAGAATAATGGGGCCTTTAAGTATAGAAGTAGAAATTAAAAAAAATAAAATAGTAGAAGCTAAAAGTGGTGGAATTCAGTTTAGAGGTTTTGAAAAGATGTTAATAGGACGTCAACCATTAGATTTAGTATATTTTACGGAAAGAATATGTGGTATATGTTCTACATCGCATGGACTCGTAGCAAGTCTTGCGCTAGAGGATGCACTAAAAGTAAAGCCCAATGAGAATGGTGTAAAAATCAGAGATTTTGCACATGGGGCTGAGTATCTTCAAAATATCATAAGGCAAATTTGTATTTTTGCATTTCCAGATTATGTAGATATAACACTTACTCCAGGAAATTCGGGTTATGATTTTAGAATTCCTAAGAATTATACAGAAAAAATTAATAAGGATTATGTGAAGGCGCTAGAATGTAGTCGCCTTGCCCATGAAATTGTAGCTCTGATAGGTGGGAAGGTGCCACATAACCACGGTGTATTCGTGGGGGGCACCACTGCAAATATGGATGCTTCTAAAATTATGAGATTAAAATCTATACTACACTCTGTAAGTGAATTTATGTGCAAAAATATGGTCGAGGATATAAATATTATAGCTCATTATTATCCAGAGTATTTTAAAATTGGTAGTGGTACAAAAAATCTTCTAACATATGGATTATTTCATGATTTGCCAAGTAATGAAATGCAGTACGTTTTGCCTTCAAGTTATATTGATGGTGAGGTAACTACTTTAAACCCAAAAGCAATAACAGAGAGTTCAGCATTTTCTTGGTATAAGGGATCTAAACCTACTGAGGTTCCAGCAAATTATCCATCTGAAACAGATATTAAAAAGCCGGGAGCATATACATTTATTAAAGCACCTAGGTATGAAGGTAAAGTTGTACAGGTTGGGCCACTTGCTCGTATGATTTTATCAGGGTCATATAAAAATAGTATATCTACTATGGATAGGCTTATGGCTCGAGTACTAGAGGGTAAAAAAATTTGTGAGAAAATGTTTATAATACTTGAGTCTATAGACCCGATACCGGCAGTGCAGCAAAAATATGTTGTTCCAGAGAGTGCACAGGGGGTAGGACTCTGTGATGCTGTTAGGGGGGCTCTAGGACACTTTCTTACAATAGAAAAAGGGGTTATAAAGAATTGTGATATAGTTACTCCAACCGCTTGGAACCTTTCGCCGATAGACGAACTGGGTCAACATGGAGTTCTTGAGAGCGCTCTTATTGGTACCGAAATCGATAATCTTAAAAATCCAGTTGAGATAGGACGTATCGTGCGTTCCTTTGATCCTTGTATATCTTGTGCTACGCACGTTACTACGGAATATGGTGAGCCTTATTATATAAATATTATTTGATCTATTTGAAATAAAATAGGTAGGGAGAAAAGTAAAATGAGTGAAATAAAGATTAGCGTTAATATGTTAAATACAAATGAAGAAATCCATGAGGAAAATAAAAATCTATTCGATGAAGAGGGGATATTTGTTATAAATATGATGGGATCTCCTGGATCTGGCAAAACAACTATACTTGAGAAATTAATTCCAAAGCTTAAACAAAACTTAAATATTGCGGTAATAGAAGGAGACTTATATACTACTAAAGATGCACAGCGGATTGAAGCTACGGGAGTTCCAGTAGTACAGATTAATACCGCTAGAACTTCATATTTAGAAGGATCTAAGGTAAGGGAGGCATCATTAAATTTTGATTTAAGAGAGATAGACCTTATTATTATAGAGAATATAGGGAGCTTAGTATCGCCAGCTGAATTTGACATTGGTGAAGATGTTAAAATTTGTATTTTTAGTGTTGCAGAAGGTAATGACAAGCCTTTAAAATATCCAATGATGTTTGAAAAAAGCACAGCAATAATTTTAAATAAAATTGATTTAATTACATTTACTAATTTTAAGGTAGAAGAGTTTTATGAAGATATTAAATTATTGAATAATAAGACAAAAGTTTTTCAAACCTCTTGTACTAGAAATGAGGGAATAGATGAATTAAGTGAATGGATTTTGAAACAAACAAAAGAAAAAAGTAATTTAAAAGAAAATTAAAATCCTGTTTATAAACAGGTTTTTTTATGTTAAGGGGTTGATTAATTATAGGTAAGAAAGTTATGGCTATAGGTAATATGTTAATGATGGATGATGGAGTAGCATTATTGGTTTTGGAGAAAATTAAAAAAAAATTAGAGCATAACGGTATTGAAACTATTATTGGAGAAACGGATGTAGAATTTTGTTTTTCTTTACTAAATGAGATAGATGTATTTTATATTATGGATTCAACATATTATGGCAATGTCCCAGGCACATTGACTTTTAAAAGTTTGGATGACATAAAGAAAATTAAAGATTATAGCATGTCTATTCACTCTCTAGGGTTAATAGATCTTATAAACATGTATAATATGGATATAAAAGGTTATTTTATTGGAATAGAAATTTCTAAAATAGACATAAATCTTGGGTTAAGCAATGTTTTACAAGGTAAAGTCGAAGAGATATCTCAAAAGGCAATGAGTTTTATTTTTAGTCTTCATCTCCCAAAACTTGTATAACTGTATTTACAATTCTATCAATTGACGGAAAATAAGATGGATGTTCCTGATTGCCATTTTCCACAAAAATAAAACCATCATTTTTTAATGTCTGCACATTACGAAGCACGCTTGGACTATTATACATCATGTCATTGATATGTGTGGCAATGACTTTTGGTCCACGCATGGACATAATTTTAGTTGATAGTAAATCATCCGAAATTCCATTAGCAGCTTTTCCTAAAATATTAGCGGAAGCGGGAGCAATCAATAGTAAATCTGTCTTTTGGGAAAGTGATTTATGGCTATTGTCCCATGTTTTAGGGAGATCAAAGGAGTTTATTTGAATGGGATGATCAACACTTCGTTGCAACATGAGTGGTGTAACAAAATTTGTGGCATTTTCAGTCATAACAACATATATGTCCGCATGATGTTATTTTAGTTCACTAATTACATTCAAAGATTGTACTGCAGGGCTACAACCAGTAACGCAAATTACAATATTTTTGCCATTTAACATATTTACACATCCTTTTTATATTTACAAGATATTTTATCTTCATTTTGTTTATCTCATTAATTTTGTCAATATTAACACTATAATGACAATATTGTCAAGGTTGCAAAGTAAACAAAGGGCAAAGCTATAATTAATTTAAATGCTTTGGCTACTAATATAATTACTAATTATTTTAAAAAATTTAAAATCAAATTTTATGAAATTGAATGAAAAATTAAAATATTCTTCCAATTGACTGAATTTGTGTTATAATTCAATAACAAAACAAATTGGCTTAAAAAATCTATTGTAATTTTAGATTAACAAAATAATAAATAAGCAAAGTGAGGAAAAAGTGATATGAATATTAAATACACAAAAAAAATGCCTACGGAAAAGGAAATTATGGAAGAAATGCCTCTTCCCAATAGTATTAAAGAGATTAAAAAAAAGAGAGATACTGAGATAAGGAAAGTTTTTGAGAATGAATCTGATAAGTTTCTTCTTATAGTTGGACCATGCTCAGCTGATAATGAAGACTCTGTGTGCGAATATATAGGGAAGCTTGCAAAGGTTCAGGAAAAAGTAAAAGATTCTATTATTATTATACCTAGAATTTATACAAACAAACCTCGAACTACTGGTGAAGGATATAAAGGTATGGCTTCTCAACCAGATCCAAGTAAGGAGCCTGATATGGATGCAGGATTAAGAGCTATTAGAAAACTTCATATAAAAGCACTTAGTGAATATCATATGCCTGCTGCAGACGAAATGCTATATCCAGAAAATTATACATATTTATCAGATTTGTTAGGGTATATTGCAGTTGGGGCTCGCTCAGTAGAAAACCAGCAACATAGATTTACAGTAAGTGGTGTTGATATGCCAGTAGGCATGAAGAATCCAACTGGTGGAGATCTAACTGTAATGCTAAATTCAATTAAAGCAGCGCAAGATGGTCATACTTTTATATATAGTGGATGGCAGGTTGAAACATCAGGAAACCCACTTGCACATGCTGTTTTAAGAGGGGCTGTGGATGCTTATGGTAAAAATATTCCAAATTATCATTATGAAGATTTGATTAATATTGCTAAAGAATATGAAAAACAGAAATTTGCAAATCCTTCTATTATTGTAGATACTAATCATGCAAATTCAATGAAGCTTTATAAAGAACAACCAAGAATAGCTAGAGAAGTATTAATGAGCAGGAAAGATGACTCTCTACTTAAAAAAATGATAAAAGGATTTATGATTAAAAGTTATATTGTAGAAGGTAAACAAGATGTGGGGCGAGGCACTTATGGTAAATCCATAACAGATGCATGTTTAGGATGGGAAGAAACTGAAAAATTAATTTATAATATTGCTGAAAATTTATAGAAGTTTTATCTAACATTAGAAGTCTATTTTGTAGAGAAATCTATGGGACAGGCTTTTTTTATTTAGAATATTCAAATTTATAAATAGTCTCTGGATAGCTAGTCATAATGAAAAAGAAAAGATTATGAGAAAATCCATAACCAGCGATTAAATTTGTGATATAATTCATTAATAAAATAAATTTGAGTCACAATTTGTTAGAAGCTAGTAGAAGACATCTTTTGATTAGTAAAAAGAAAACAAGCTTCTATGAATTTTAGCTTAACAAAATAATAAATAAGCAAAGTGAGAAAAAAATGATATGAATATTAAATATATAAAAAGAATGCCTACTTTAAAGAAAATTATGGAAGAAATGCCTCTGTCAAATAAAATTAAAGAAATTAAAAAAAAGAGAGATGCTGAAATAAGAAAAGTTTTTGAGAATGAATCTGATAAGTTTATTCTTATAGTTGGACCATGTTCAGCAGATAACGAAGACTCGGTGTGCGAATACATAGGAAAGCTTGCAAAGGTTCAGGAAAAAGTAAAAGATTCTATCATTATTATACCTAGAATTTATACAAACAAACCGCGAACTACAGGTGAAGGATATAAAGGCATGGCTTCTCAGCCAGACCCAAGTAAAGAACCTGATATGGATGCAGGATTGAGAGCTATTAGAAAGCTTCATATAAAAGCATTAAGTGAATATCATATGCCTGCAGCAGACGAAATGTTATATCCAGAAAATTATACATATCTTTCAGATTTATTAGGTTATCATGCAGTTGGAGCTCGCTCTGTAGAAAATCAGCAACACAGATTTACGGTAAGTGGTATTGATATGCCAGTAGGTATGAAGAATCCAACTGGTGGAGATCTAACTGTAATGTTAAATTCAATTAAGGCAGCGCAGGGGGCTCATACGTTTATATATAGCGGATGGCAGGTTGAAACATCAGGAAACCCACTTGCACATGCTGTTTTAAGAGGGGCTGTGGATGCTTATGGTAAAAATATTCCAAATTATCATTATGAAGATTTGATTAATATTGCTAAAGAATATGAAAAACAGAAATTTGCAAATCCTTCTATTATTGTAGATACTAATCATGCAAATTCAATGAAGCTTTATAAAGAACAACCAAGAATAGCTAGAGAAGTGTTAATGAGTAGGAAAGATGACTCTCTACTTAAAAAAATGATAAAAGGATTTATGATTGAAAGTTACATTGTAGAAGGTAAACAGGATGTAGGAGGAGGCACTTATGGTAAATCCATAACAGATGCATGTTTAGGATGGGATGAAACTGAAAAATTGATTTATAATATTGCTGAAAATTTATAGAATTTTTTATAATAAAAACTCTGAGTTAAAGTCCTCAGAGTTTTTACTTTTGTATAGATTTAAAAATATTTAATTATATATGATTTGCGACTTCATAAGCATCCCAAATACCATACATGATATTTGAAACTTTACGTGCATCTCCTAAAAGATAAATTTCAGGAACTTCAAATTCTAATTCTTTATATAAAGAATTTTCTTCTTTATACCCGACTGAAAGTATTACTGAATCACATTTAATCTTCTCTATTCCATTTTCTGTTTCCATTTCAAGTAATCCATCTTTATATGCTTTAACCTTTGAATTTGTTTTTACAGCAATATTATTGAATGGAATTAACTTCTCAAGCATTTCACTATTTGCAGAACATAAAGGCCCATTTAATGCAAGTATTTTGTTTAATGCCTCTACTATAGTTACATCTTTGCCTTTTTTAGCAAGGTGAAGTGCAAGTTCACATCCAACCAATCCTCCGCCGACTATAACTGTTGCATCTTTGCAGTCTTTCTTTCCAAGTAAAACATCTGCGGCTGTAAATACTTTTGCGTCATCTCCAAGTGGAAATACTTTTGGAGTAGAGCCTGTAGCAATTATTACACTATCAAAATCAGCTTTTAAGATTTGATCTTTTGTAACCTCGGTATTTAAATTAACCTGAACATTTAATTCTTTTAATGTATGTTCAAACCAATTAGCTAAAGCGATATCGTCTTCTTTAAAGTCTGGAACTCCACCTGGTATAAGATTTCCACCCAATCTATTAGTCTTTTCAAAAATAACGGCTTCGTGCCCTCTAAGAGTTAAAACTCTTGCTGCTTCACATCCTGCTACTCCACCTCCAACTATTAAAACTTTTTTCTTCTTTAATATTGGTGTAAGTGCATTATCTTTTTCTTTACATGCCTGAGGATTTACAGCACAGTTAAGCATTGAATAATGTTGAATACGTCCCATACATCCTTCGTGACATGATATGCAAGGCCTAATTGATTTAAGATTGTTGCTTCTTAATTTATTTACATAATCAGCATCTGCAAGAAGCGGTCTTCCAAGACTTATAATATCACATGTTCCGTCTTCAATAGCATCTAGTGCCATATCTGGATTATCCATTCTTCCTGCACACAGAATAGGTACATCTACAGTTTCTTTCATTAATTTAGCATATGGCCTATATAATCCCTTTGCTTGATACATTGGGGGATGACTCCACCACCATGAATCGTAAGATCCAACGTCTGTGTCTAATGAATCATATCCATAGGATACAAGTAGTTTAGCAGCATTAATTCCTTCTTCAAGGTCTCTACCTTTTTCAGCAAATACTTCCCCTGGAAGTGCTCCGTCTCTGAGACCTTTAATAAAGCTCTTTGGTGAATATCTAAGAACTACTGGGAAATCTTGTCCACATCTATCCTTGATTTCTTCAACTATTTCACGAGCAAAACGAAGCCTATTATCTAAGCTTCCACCGTATTCGTCAGTTCTATGGTTAAATAATGACATAGCAAATTGGTCTATAAGATATCCTTCGTGAACAGCATGAATTTCTACTCCGTCAAAACCAGCTCTTTTTGCATTATAAGCTCCATCTCCAAATTTTTTAACTATAGACTTAATTTCATCTATTGTAATTTCACGGCAAGTTTTATCAAGCCATCTGTGCTGAATTGGTGATGGTGCAATTGGTGGAAAATCTCCAAGGTTAGTAGGAATAGTAACTCTACCAAATCCACCTGACATTTGAAGAAACACCTTTGCGTTATAGGCATGTATTCTTTCAGTCAGTTCTTTACCTGTTCTAACAAATTGAACTGGATTGTATGTAGAGCATGGACAATTTGGCATACCATGTTCTTCAACTTCATTATCTACAAAAGTAACTCCAGTAATAATTAACCCTGTACCGCCTTTTGCTCTCTCGGTATAATAATCAATTCCTCTTTGATTAAAGCCACCCTCACTATCAGCTAGTCCAAGTGGTCCCATTGGTGCTAATGCAAAACGATTTTTTATTTCACACTTTCCAATTTTAATTGGTTCAAACAATTTTTTATACTTGTTCATATACACCCTCCTAAATTAAATGCAAAATAGCACTTGAGTTTTTATAAATCATCTATAGTAAGACAATTATGTAATGCCTTTATATACATTATGCTTTTTGTGCTTATATATGTCAATACTAACATGTTTGATAGTGAATGTTGTGTTTTACTTTTCAATTAATTATGGTAGAATAATATGAAAGAATGAGGTGCTGTTATATGAGAATTTTAAAATATGCAATTTTAGGATTGATAAATAGAAATTCATTAACTGGATATGATATAACTAAAGAATTTAATAGTGGGTTAGTAGATTTTTGGTATGCTAATCATAGTCAAATCTATCCTGAATTAAAGAAACTAACTGATGAATGTCTAATTTCATACGAAACAATTATCCAAGGTGAAAAACTTGAAAAAAAATTATATACCATAACTGAAGAGGGAAAGGTATGTTTACAAAAATGGCTTGTGAAAGATGAGCCTTTAGAACACACGCCTAAAGATGTTTTTAGACTTAAAGCATACTTTTGTGATGAAATATCTAATGAAGATTTAGTAAGACAATTTCAAAGCGCATTAAATAAACATTCCGAGAAATTAAAATATCTGGAAAATGCTATGGAAGAACTTTTGAATATAAAAGATATATCTACAGTAGCTTCTCCAAGATTTGGAGATTATATTGTTTTAAATGGTGCAATTATGAGAGAGAATGCTTACATAGAATGGGTCCAAGATTGTATAAAAAAGATCTTAATATAAATAGTTTAGGCTCACGAAATACAAGGGAGATGCCTTTCGGTCATCGCCCTTGTATAGAATATAAAATGAATATTAATATATTTTGTTAATCATTACATTTACAATTATTTTTAATTTTTTCTTCCCACCAGCCAAAAGCTACCCTTCCTGAAGATAAAAGTTCTGGCGTTTCTGGATTTGATAGAAATACTAAAAAGTTACCACCTTCACCAATAATTATTTTACCATTTTCAGTGTCCACCAATGTTGTTTCAGGCTGAGCACGTCGTACAAAGGCTTTGATTCCTCCAGTTGGGTTACCATCAACATTAGATGCATATTCTAATCTTACCTTTGCTCTAGGCTGGGGCTTAATAACTAAATTTGTAGGAGTTACAGGTGCATAGTTAACATTTGACTCAGGTGGGGTTGCATTAAACCAAAACTGTGCACGAAAAGCTGAGTCTGAAACATCAGTTACAGTCCAGACATTTACATGTAAAATGACACCAGATTTAATTGGATTGTATAACCTTGCCCAGGCACTTGTCCCTTCTCCAAACACTAAATTATAAGCATACCCAATAAAGTATTGTCCAAGTGTAGATTCATATAGCTCTATGGGTATATTAACAGCTTTTAAAAGTGATTCATCCATATCTTTATACTTTTTTTGATTCATTAAATCATCACCTCACTATATTGTATTGTACTGATAACATATAGTGACAAAGTAGAGAAGTATTATACAAATATATAGAACTATTTTCGAGCCCATGATGCAATGGCTTTAATATCTTCAGGGGTTGTTCGACAACAACCACCAATTAGATGAGCGCCTTTATCAAACCAGCTTTTGGCACTACGACTATAAATTTCACTAGAGGAATTACCATGCCATGTTTTAGAGGAGGCATCATATTCTTCTCCTGAGTTTGGATAAACTACTATAGGTTTTTTAGAATTGTTTTTAATTTCTTCAATTAATGATTGTATATGAGTGGGTGCACTGCAATTTATGCCTATGGCAGCCACTTGATTAAAGGAATCTAAGTATTTGGCACAATCTGAAATTAACGTACCATCACTTATCTGCAAATCATTTTTAGCGCTAAAGCTAATCCAACAATATACGTTGGGAAATTCTTTAAGCAGTTTAGTAATAGCTTTAGCTTCTATAAGACTAGGTATTGTTTCACAAGCAAGAATATCTACACCTGCATCTACTAAAATTTTTACTCTTGGTCTATGAAATTCAATTAGTTCTTCTTCACCAATTTTGTAACCTCCAAGGTATTCAGAACCATCTGCAAGATAAGCACCATAAGGGCCTACAGAACCGGCAACTAATGGGGTTTGCCTATTTATTCTATGTAGTGGATTTTTCCAAAAATCATCCCTAGCTTTTATAGCAATAGTAGCAGATTTCTTAATAAGAGATATCGCTTCGGGTTTAGTGAAACCTTTTTCTACATAACCTTCAATAGTAGCTTGATAACTTGCAGTAATTGCACAGTCGGCTCCGGAAGCAAAATAGTCATAGTGGACTTTCTCTATTATTTCAGGATTCTGAGCAAGTATTTTTGCTGACCAGAGAGAATCATTAATGTCGCACCCTAATCGTTCAAGTTCTGTAGCTAATGCACCGTCTAAGATAATTAACGGGAAATTTTTTAGAATATTAGTTATTGGATTCATAATAACGCTCCTTTGTTTTATAGATTAAATTTTAAGGGTTTATTCTGTTTTTTGATATTCTTTATGTTCAAAATCACATTCCATAAGAGGAACTATCTTGGTTTTCTTTATAAACTTATAACTAAAATAGAAAATAGCGAATAATGGAATAGTCATATAATTTGTGATAAAACTAAACCAATCGAATTTGGGTTCTTGGAATATCCATATGTTTGAGCCAAATATAACAATAGTACAAAGTATCATTGCCATAATTGGTCCGAATGGAAACCACTTAGCTCGATACTTTAAATCTTCAAGTTTTCTTCCTTGTGCAATATATGCTCTTCTGAATCTATAGTGGCATACAGCTATACCTAACCATGCAAAAAAAGCTGTAATACCAGAAATGTTAACTAGTGCATAATATATTTTACCATCACCAACGAGAGAGGCAAAAAAAGCTGAACAAGCAACAAGCGTTGTAAGGTAAAGCGCATTCATTGGAACACCTCTCTTATTTACTTTTCCAAAAAGTTTAGGTGCCTTTCCTTCCTTTGCCATTGAATAAAGCATACGAGATGAAGCATATAAACCTGAGTTTCCTGCTGAAAGAACAGCTGTAAGAATAACTGCATTCATGAGGCTTGCAGCAAATGCTAAGCCTGACCTTTCAAACACCATAGTGAAAGGACTAAAGGCTATTTGGTCTGTACCACTTTTTAAAAGGTTGGGATCATTAAAAGGAACGAGGAACCCGATTACTATGATTGCACCAAGATAAAATAAAAGAATACGCCAGAATACCATCTTAATGGCTTTCGGAACATTAACCTGTGGATTTTCACATTCACCTGCAGCAAGGCCTACTAGTTCAGTACCAGAGAAAGAAAAGCCTGCAAGTAGAAACACATTTACCATTCCCAATATGCCACCTATGAAGGGGCCCTTATTGCCATTAACATCAGATAGTGTAAAGTTAGAAAAACCTGGTGAATGTCCACCCATTATACCAAAAATCATCAGAGTACCTACTATTATAAATGCTATTATTGTAATAACTTTAATGCTGGAAAACCAATATTCACCTTCTCCATAAGCTCTTGCTGATGTAAGATTAAGTATAAATAGAACAACTAAGAATAATACACTCCATAAAGTTGCATTAGTACTCGGAAGCCAGAACTTTATAATGATGGATCCTGCGACTAATTCACAGGCCACGCATGTAGCCCAACAAAACCAATAATTCCAACCTAAAGCAAATCCAAATGCAGGATCTACAAACCTTGTAGCATAAGTTTCAAAGGAACCTGAAACTGGTAATAATGTTGCCATTTCTCCAAGAGATGTCATTAAAAAATATACTAAAATACCCATAACACCATATGCAACAATTGCACCACCGGGGCCTGCTTTGCTTATTGTACCGCCACTAAGTAAAAATAACCCAGTACCTATTGCACCACCAATAGCAATCATATTCAAATGTCTGGCTTGTAAACTTCTTTTGAGTTCACCGTGGTGCTCCACTTTATTCTCTGTCTTTATTTCTACTTTCGCGCTCATTTGAAACCTCCTTATTTTATATGTTTATAAATTCTGAACATTTAACTATACTGATAATTTTACCATTAATATGTAATCATGTAATACCTATAATGCATATATGCTTAATAATTTTAAAGCTATTTTGTTAATATTTTCTTGATAATACAATATTAAACGATATATAATGTAAGGTATGGACTCAAATAATAAATTTTAAATACCTTATTTGTGTCATTTGCCATAGAATAGAGAAGGTGATTTTTTGATAACAATACTTATAGTTGAAGATGATACTACTTTGAATAGTGGTATTATGCTGTCTCTGCGTCAGAATGATGTTGATATTTATCAAGCATATAATGTAAAACAAGCTAAACAAATACTATGTGAGAAAAAAATAGAGTTAATTATACTTGACGTTAACTTACCAGATGGAAGTGGATTTGAACTTTGTAAAGAAATCAGACAAGTATCCCAAGTGCCTATTATTTTTTAAACTGCAAATGATATGGAAATTGATATAGTCACAGGTCTGGAAATTGGTGGAGATGATTATATTATAAAGCCTTTCAGCCTTATAGTTTTGCGTGCAAGAGTAAGGGCAATATTAAGGCGTGTTAGGGATATAAAATTTGATAATAAAATTACAATAGGTAATATGGTGTTTAATTTTGATGCCATGGCATTTACTAAAAATGGTAAAGTCCTTGTGTTGAGCAAGACTGAACAGAAACTTTTAAAAATTTTATTAAATAACAAGGGCAGTATTTTATCAAGATCTCATCTCGTGGATAAAGTTTGGAGTGATGGATCAGAGTATGTTGATGAAAATACTTTAACTGTGAGCGTAAGCAGACTTAGAAATAAAATAGAGGAGAATCCCAATTCTCCTAAATATATAAAAACAATATATGGAATGGGATATATGTGGGTTGGAGGAGAATCTTTTGAATAAAATTACAGAGAATTCATTTAAAAGAATTTATATTATTTTTGGATTAGTATTTGCCATTTTTACTGTAGCAATCACCATATTTTTATTATGTATATACGATACTACCAGATCGTTTATGTTAATCATATTTGCATATTTCATGGTAATTATACTTTTAGCATATACTTTTATAATTGTGTTGGGTAAAAAAGTAACTAGGTCTATTAAGGCTATTGATGAAATTATGGATAATGCAATAAACGGCAAAAAAAATATGTATACAGGATATGAGGAAAATATGCTTTCATCCTTTGAGAGCAAAATGTATCACTTTATTGCCATGTCAAAATTCACCACAGATGAAATTGAAAAGGAGCGCAACAAAATAAAAAGTCTTATTTCAGATATCTCTCATCAGACTAAAACACCTGTGGCAAATATCATGCTTTATTCTGAACTGATGCTTGATGGTTATAAGCTAAATCAAGAGCAAAAAGAGTTAGCAAGTGGAATAAAGTCTCAGTCTGAAAAACTTAGATGGCTTATAGAATCTCTTGTAAAAATGTCACGGCTTGAAACAGGAATTATAAGTTCGGTTAATAAAACTTTACTGCCAGTCTTTCAAACTATCAGTACATCAATTGGGACAGTATTTTCCTATGCTGAAAAAAAGAATATACAAATTCGTGTATGTTGTGATGAAGACATAAAAGCATATCACGATGCTAAATGGACAAGTGAAGCATTTGTGAATATACTGGAAAATGCTATTAAATATACACCCGTGTGTGGTGAAATTGATGTAATAGTCAGCCAATACGAGATGTTTACCCGTATAGATATCAAAGATACGGGTATAGGCATAAATGAGGGTGAGCTTAACTTTATATTTAAACGATTTTATAGAAGTGCTGATGTATCACAATATGATGGGGTTGGCATAGGCCTTTACCTTACAAGAGAAATTATTTCCTCTGAGGGTGGATATATTAAAGTTAAATCTAAACTTAATGAGGGTTCCGTATTTTCCGTATTCCTGCCTAATACAAAATAAATATCAAATATTGCAAAACTGTTATATTTGAGAAAGTAGTTTGTTAGATTTAAGTAATATAGTATATTTATACCTACATAGGTATAGATTAGTATTTTAGGCAGGAATTATTATGGCAGTATTACAGACTAAAGGTTTGAAAAAGTATTATGGGGACAGAGAAAATATGGTAAAAGCTTTAGATGATGTAGATTTAAGTATAGATCAGGGTGAGTTTGTTGCAATTGTAGGAACATCAGGCAGTGGTAAGAGTACACTTTTACATATGCTAGGCGGTCTTGATCGGCCAACTTCAGGAATGGTGGAAGTGGAAGGTGTGGATATATTTAAATTAAATGATGATAAACTTACAATATTCCGTCGAAGAAAGATAGGATTTATATTTCAAAATTATAACTTGCTACCTATATTGAATGTTTATGAAAATATTGTTCTTCCCATTGAACTGGATGGAAACACAGTTGATAAGGAGTATTTAAACAGTATAATATCTGCCCTTGGAATTCAAAGTAAGATTAAGTCTTATCCAAATAATCTTTCAGGAGGACAGCAACAACGTGTGGCTATTGCAAGGGCTTTGGCTACAAGACCGGCTATTATTCTTGCAGATGAGCCAACAGGAAATCTTGATAGTAAAACAAGCCTTGATGTATTGGGACTTCTAAAAGCAACAGGGAAGCGTTTTAATCAGACCATAGTTATGATAACTCATAATGAGGAAATAGCACAAATGGCAGATAGTATCATAAAAATTGAAGACGGAAGAATTGTGAATAGGCTGGTGAATAATTAATGATAACTACACCAAATAAGAGGACTATTCGTAATCTTTCCATTAAAAGTCTAAAAGCAAATAAGCTAAGAAATATATTTGCAGCAATGGCAATAGCATTAACTACTATACTATTTACAAGTTTGCTAACAATCGGAATCAACATGAATAAATCTATTCAGGAAAGTAGCATGCGACAGGTGGGTGGAAGCGCTCATGGTAGTTTCAAATATTTAACAAAAGATGAATTTGACCATATAAAAAATCATAAGCTTATTAAAGATATTGGATATTCAGTATCGGTTGGCTTTGCATTAAATAGTGAGCTTTCTACAAGACCTACTGAAGTAAGATATGCAACATATAAGGAAGCAAAGTTTATGTTTGATCTTCCTACAAAAGGAAGAATGCCACAAAATGAAAATGAAATAGCTTTGGATACTATAGTGCTTGATAAGCTTGGTGTGCCACATGAAATAGGAAGTAACATAACATTAAAATATACTATAAATGGAAAGCAAGCTACAGATAAATTTATTCTTTCAGGATACTGGAAAGGAGACAGTGTAACCCCTTCAAGTATGGCATGGATATCAGAAAAATTTATAAACGCAAAGATTGGAGATATAGATTATAAATATGTAAAAAATCATATTAAAGAAACTGGAAATTTTACAGGACTTATATTTGCGGATGTAATGTTTTCAAATAGTTTTAATGTAAAGAATAAGCTTTTTAAAATTTTAAAGGATAACGGATATACAGAGGCAAATATACCAGTAGGTGTAAATTGGGCTTATACTTCAGGACAAATCACATCTAATTTGGGTAAAATAGCTGCGCTTATAGGTGCAATGCTAATTATTATGTTAAGTGGATACCTTATTATATATAATATATTTTATATTTCAGTGGTAAAAGATACTAAATTTTATGGCGTACTTAAAACCATTGGAACCACATCAAAACAAATAAGAAATATTGTTAAAAGACAGGCTATAATACTTTCTATTGTAGGAGTACCCATAGGATTAGTTATAGGATATATAATGGGGTCAGTGCTTATACCCTTTGTAATGAAGGTTGTACAAGTTACGTATACTGAAATATCGTTTAACCCTCTTATATTTATAGCATCATCATTGTTTTCACTTGTAACTGTACTTATAAGTTGCCGAAAGCCACAAAAGATAGCTTCAAAAATATCACCTATTGAGGCAGTTAGGTATACGGATGTTCAGGATAATGGGAAAAGGAAGAATAAAGAGTCAACTAATGGTGTTAAAGTTTACAAAATGGCTTTATATAATGTGTTTAGAAATAAGAAAAAGGCTATTGTTGTAATGATTTCACTCTCACTTAGCATAATACTTCTTAACAGTGTTTATACAATAGTCAAAGGGTTTGATATGGAAAAATATATCAGCTTTTTTATGAGCAGCGATTTTGCTATGGCTGATGCAGGTTATTTTAATAATTTTGTTGGATATAGAGGTCAAGATACCTTAAAAGAAAAAACGGTGGGTAAAATAAGTTCTTTGAAAGGCGTAAAAAGCGCTGGAAGAGTATACTTTAAAGAGTGTGAACATAAACTAACAGATAAATCATTAAAATGGCTTAAAGCTGCTCTTGAAAGTAAAGGCGCTCTAAACGATAAATCTGGAGCTACAGAAAATGCAAGTAAAATATTAAAAAGTAAAGAAATGAAATTATATTTTAGTGGATTTGACAAATCCATATGGAATAAATTTGAGATTTATGAAGGAACATTTGACTCTAAAAAATTTGCGACAGGTAATTATGTTATAATTGGAAGACCTAATTTTGATGTAACTTCAGGTAAAGAAAGTTATTATAACATTGGTGAAAATTTTAAAATGACATATTATGATGGAACAGAAAAGACCTATAAAGTAATGGCAATAGGTGATATACCATATAATATTTCTATAAAGCGTGCAGAACCTAATGCAGTACAAATTTTTATTCCGTCTGATGAATTCAAATCTCATGTTAAGAATCCTGTCATAATGACAGTATTATTCGATGTGGAAAAGAAAGAGATTTCAAGTGTTGAAAAGTATATTGAAAGCTATGTAAAAACAAAAGAACCTGCACTTAGTTATAAGTCCAGAAAGTTTTATAAAAATGAATTTGCAAAAACTCAGTCTACCTACAATGTAGTAGGATATTCACTTAGTTTTGTAATTGCATTGATTGGAATACTTAATTTTGCTAATTCTATGGCTACAAGTATAATATCCAGAAGACAAGAGCACGCAATGTTGCAAAGTATAGGTATGACTAGAAGACAGCTTTATAAGATGATTTTATTTGAGGGATTATACTATGCTTTATTTACTATGTTAATTGTTGTTACATTTGGGATGGCAGTTAGCTATATTATTGTTAATGCTATTGCAGGAGATATTTGGTTTTTTAGCTATCACATTACACTTGCACCAGCAGTGATTTGCCTACCTTTTCTTATAGTAATTTCTTTAGTTATTCCTGTTATATGTTATAAGACTACAAGTAAGATGAGCATAGTGGAAAGATTAAGTGAAATACAATGATATTAATTAAGTAAAATTCATACTAAGACATTTTGGACAAATGTCTTGAAACTTGAACTTTAAGGATTAACGTTAAATAATTGGAGGAGCATTCTTGTTATGAATTAAAATGAACTTTGAAAAAAAGAGTACCTACTGATAAAACATAGGGTATAACAGTTGCAACTTTTATCCCTAATTTATAATTATAAGTGGAGGTACTCAATATGAATTATACACAAAATGAAAAGATAATGTCAATAACAGAAGGTACATTAGTTATATGAATTGATATCGCGAAGCAAATTCAGTATGCGAGAGCGTTCGATTACAGAGGTGTAGAGCTTAGTAAGATTAAACCGTTTGAAAATACAGCGGAAGGTTTTAAAACATTTCAAGAGTGGTTAAAGTTAGTTACAAAAAGAATAAAAAAACAACATAATTGTAGGATTAGAACATACAGGTCATTACTGGTTCACATTGAGAAATTTTCTAAAGGAACTAGGGATTAAATTTGTTCTTGTTAACTCATTCTCAAAAAGATTGGAATAGCTTTTTATATAACACATACCTCTGGCTTACGGGTGGAGTGATTTATATATATAGTGAGAATGTTTCAGGCTGAGTAGTAAAAGAAGAAATAGTAGCTGTTCCTTTTGTAAAGTATAAAACAGCAAAAATTCCATCATCAATGGTATACATAGTTTTTAAAGCTGGAACAGCTTGAAGTGCTAATTCTTTTACTTCACGTCTGTCATCATTTGCAACTTCTCCAGTAACACGAATCCATTGTCCTTTTTTATTCATACTAGACATTTCAACTTTAGGATTTTCTAACATTTGTTTAAAACATTTTTTTGTATTGTTTGTGACAATATATAATTTTCCTTCATATTCAAAGACAGCACCAAATGGTCTGACTCTTGGTTGGTCACCTTCACTAGTTGCTAAGTAAAAAATACCACTATCTTGTAAAAATTCTAATGCTTTATTCATAATTGTTGCTCCTCTCATATATGTATGTTAAAATTGATTATACACTAATGATAACATGTATATCTAAAAAAACAAGTACGATCTTTTATTGATGTTAGTATATAAAAGATACTATGGAGGAAGCTATGATGGAGAGTAAAAATAGTCTTTTTGGGAAATGCCCATATTTTACAGCGCAAAAAATATTTTCTGGAAAATGGTCAATATTAATTTTGTATCATTTGAATGATGGGGCATTACGTTATGGGGAGTTACAAAGAGGAATAGGTGATATAACGCAGGCTACATTAACAAAGCAATTAAGATTGCTAGAAGATTATGGATTGATTAGTCGATATGTTTATTCGGAAATTCCACCCAAGATGGAGTATTCATTAACTGATTTAGGGAAAGCGTTTGATCCAGTATTGGAACAGTTTAGGATTTGGGGAGATAAGTATATTGAATCTCTTAAAAATTAATAAAACTACTGTTAAAGATGCTTCAATAGAAATATAAGTATCTTTAATAGTAGTAAACTTAAGTATATTTGATGATATGGATTATTTATTATATTCATTTAAAGGGGTTTCTTTTGAAAAAGAAACTTCTTTTATAATGCTATATAGAAGTCCTAATAGAGCACCAACTAAGGCTGGTATTACCCAAACAAGACCTTGTTTTGCTAAAGGCATAGAACTTAAAAATGGTATTTTAAGTCCAACTTGATTTAATGAATCGGATATACTAAAAATAGCGGTAATTAGCATGCTAAAAGAATATACTGCATTATAACCTTTAAATAGGTTATGGGTGAAGGCTAGTACAATAAGCACTATTGCCATAGGATATATAGCTGATAAAACAGGTACAGATATCTTTAATATGTTAGTTAAGCCTACATTTGCAAATAGCATACTAGATAGTGTTATTGTAGTAACCCAAACTTTATAACTAACCTTTGGAAGTATTCTTGAGAAATATTCACTGCATGATGTTATAAGACCAACACAGGTTGTAAGGCAAGCTAATCCAAAAGTTAATCCAAGTATTATTAGGCCATTTGTATTAAAAAGAAAAGAAACTATATTTGTTAATGTTTGCGCTCCATTTGTTGTATTTCCAAATTTAGTTTGAGCAGCAGCGCCTAGGCAAGAAAGCATTAAATATATTACAGTTAAAACAAGACCAGCTATAAGTCCAGCTTTTATTGTATAAGAACTTAAAGCTTTTTTGTCTGTAATGCCTTGTTTCTTTAAAACTAATGCAATAACTATTCCAAAATTAAGTGCAGCAATGGCATCCATAGTCATGTATCCATCCAAAAATCCTTTTAAAACGGGGAAGTTAGCATAATCTCCAATTGGAGCACTGAAACTACCAATAGGGTTCATTAAACTACCTATGAATATTATAAGTATAAGTATTAAGATAGCAGGGGTTAGTATCTTTCCAAAACGATCTACTAATTTATTAGGATTCATACTTAGCCAAAACGCTAAACCAAAGAAGCATACTGTATATAGAAAAAGAGGCAAAGATCCACCAATAAGTGATGTAGGTAAGAATGGTGCTATGCTCGTTTCAAAAGATAAACTAGCGGCACGAGGTATGCCTAAAAATGGTCCTATTGATAAATAAATTAATAATGTGAAAATAAGTGCAAAGGGTTTATTAACTCTACTAGCTAAATTTTGAAGACCATCAGCTTTTGCAACGACAGCTACGGCAAGGATTGGTAGGCCTACTGCAGAGGCAAGAAAGCCGGATAGTGAAAGTAAAATATTTGTACCAGACATTTGTCCGAGGACTGGTGGAAAGATTAAGTTTCCAGCTCCAAAAAACATTGAAAATAACATAAACTAACTAGCAGTAAATTTTTTCTTGATAATTTATTCATAGTAATTCCTCCAATAATATTATTTTTTCTAAGATTGAGTATTATATCGCTAATGTCACTGTCCACTAAATCACCCCCTTATAAAATAAAAAAAGCCTGTCCCTATAAAAGGGACGAGCGAATATGCACGTGTTACCACCCAAAATCCATTAAAATTATAATGTTTAACTTTAATAGCACTTAGCAAGATACCAAACGATATCTGTTCCTTTTAATGGTGGACGACCATTAAACCTTATTATAGTTCAGGTTTACTTCTCAGAGATGATTTTCGATTATAGACTGAACGTTGACTCTCACCAAGTGTCAACTCTCTTTAGAACAGATACTAAAACGTACTCTTTCTCGTCATCAAATTTGTTATTTATGTTGTAATGAAATATACCATATTATAAATAATTTGTCAATAACCAATTAATATTATTAGTATTTTCTCATAATTATAAGAAAAAAAAGATTGACGATATTACTAGTTAGTAGTAAATTATAAATATGGATAAAGAAAAAAGTACTTATGGAAAATTGGTAGATTTAAATTTAAAGGTGTTAATAGCATTAAGCAGATGTACTCATGATGTTCATAAAAAAGAATATAAAACTATCAAAGAGAGAGGGTTAACAGTTTCTCAGTTTGCGGTGCTTGAGATATTATATCATAAAGGAGATTTAAGAATTAGTGAAATAATAGAAAAAATTCTTTCAACGGGTGGTAATATGACTGTTGTTATAGATAATTTAGCTAAGGTAAATCTCGTTAAAAGATGTACTGACCCAAAAGATAGACGAGTTAATTTGATAAGCATTACTGATGAAGGCAGAAGACTCATAAGTGATATATTCCCAAAACATGTAGAAAATATAAATGAAATTTTTAGTAACTTAACATCAGAAGAAAAGATGAATTTAATAAGTTTATTAAAAAAATTATCAGGTGTATAAATGTGTACACCATACATTTTAATTAAATAGTACTAGTTAGTTATACTATACATAAGTTAAAAGTAGAACAAATAATGGAGGAATGAAAAGTATGATAAAATCAATAATTTCAAAATTAAAAAATCTTAGAGGAGAAAATAAAATGGATGAAAATAAAGTAGTATGTGGATGTTATAAAGTTACTGTAAAAGATTTAAAAAATGCTATCAAAAATGGTGCCAATTCATTTGAAGAAGTTCAATTAGCTACAAAAGTTGGTACCGGATGTGGCAATTGTGTAGATACTAATAAAGCATTAGTTGCTCAATTATTGGCTAAATAACAATAAAGAAAATTATTTATAGAAAAAGTAAATGGCTTCATATGGTATCAAGTAATCTAGGGGAAGCAGTTATAAAGGTAAATCAGGATGTAAATATATTTACATTAGAATTAGATGAGAGCAGTGTAATTGATTACCCTGTAAAAGCGGGTAGGCAAGCGTATTTAGTTCAGATCGAAGGAAAATCAAATATTAACGGAATTATTCTAAATGAAAGAGATGCCATGGAAATTGTTGAAGAGGATATAAAGATAAAGGCAGAAGTACTTTCACATTTTATTATTGTAGAGATGAAAAAAGCTTAAGAGTACTGTTAGATTAATAATAGAAAAGTTATAATAGGCTTTAGGATAACATTCCTAAAGCCTATTAATTTTATTTATTATTTTTTTCAAATATAACCTTACCTGCACAAACATTAGACTGACCAAACCACATACACTTTGAACATTTCAAACATTTACCAGTATCTTTGCCATCTTTGGCATCATTTGCCCAATTAGGATTTATAAGAAATCCTCTAGCAATATCTACAATGTCCACATTTGTATCAGTTAGTATTTGCTCTGCAATCTCAGCTGAATTAATTCCATCAACTGCAAATACTGGGATTGAAACTACTTCTTTAATTTTCTGGGCTGCATAAACAGCATTAGAGTATTTATATTCTTCATTTACGTGTATTTCCTGTTCACTCATAAATCCGTAAGAAATATCGAGGAAATCTACTCCGTTTTTTTCTAATATTTTAGCATAATGTATTCCATCTTCTATTAGTGGTTCAAATCCTCCCAAACGGATTCCAACAACAAACTCTTTTGATGTTGTTTTTCTAATTTCGTCTAGAATTTCTATAACAAATTTTTCAGGATTAATTCCATATTTATCAGTTCGCTTATTTACTTTTTTATTTAAAAATTGACTTATTAAATAGGCATGACATCCATGAAGTTCGATGCCATCATATCCTGCTTTGTAAGCTCTTCCAGCAGCTTCTATAAAATCATTTTGTATCGATTTTATATCTTCACTAGTCATAACGCGTCCAACAACTGTATTTCCTGCATAATTTTTATATTTATATGGACTTGGACACATTGGGTCGTTTGATATTCCAACAACTCCTGCATGATGAATTTGAAGAAATATTGGACAGTTTTCTTGATGAACTGCATCTACTATTTTTTTTAGTCCTTCAATTTGATCATCTTCCCATATCCCAAGTTGATTACCAGATAATTTTCCATTATTATTAACACATGTAGCCTCTTGTATTATAAGTCCGGCTCCACCTTTAGCTAATTTTTTATAACGTTCTAGATTTTCAATTGCTACATATCCATCAGCTCTAAAACCAACAACCATTGGAGGAACACAAATGCGATTTTTCATTTTTATATTTTTAATATTAAATTCGGTAAATAATTTTTTCAAAAATAACACTCTCCTATTTCACTATTTCATTTACATATAACTAGCTATATGATATGTTATTATTATATCTTACTAAGGAACACAACATCAAGTACGCACATTTTTGTGCCCTTAATTTGGAGGCGTCATTTATGAAAGATGAACTAAACAAAATACCACATATTTATTCTGAGCAGTGTCCTGTAGTTCATGCACTTGAGATTATTGGAGGTAAGTGGAGAATTGCGATTATTTGGGAACTATCTTCACAAAAAAGCATTAGATATAATGAACTTAAACGAAGGATACCTGGAATCACTAATATTATGTTAACACGTTCTTTGAAGGCTTTGAACGAGCATGGTCTTGTAGATAGAATAGAATATAATAAAATTCCACCTCATGTAGAGTACTCTTTAACAGAAACCTGTCATGATTTGCTACCTGCATTAGTAATTATAAATGAGTGGGGAAAAAATTTGAGTAGCTAGCATTAATAAAAAATAATGAAGTGCATATATTTTTAGATGTTTAAGTAGAAACCACATGAAGTAACTAAAAGTTATTTCATATGGTTTTTTATGATTAAGGCGAATTTATTATAAAAATCTGTTACTATAAAGAAAGGTATTTGCATTTTATTAATAAATTTGTAAAAATTATGATAAATATTTGGTGAAAAATATTTGTGTAATTTTTTACAGTTACTGATATTGAAGGGGGGGAATACCAAATGAAAAAAGTGAGGCTCATTTTGCTTGTTCTAGTTTTTACGAGTATAGTAGTAATATTTTTAAATAATATTATTATACATAATAAATATTCACACTTGAACAAAAATGTATACGATTTTTTACAAGATAAAGGCAATAGAATAGATGTTTATAATGCATCCGTAAAATTAAATAGCGGCAGTTCAAAAAATACTTGTGTTTATTTTTTAGCTGAAGTTTTAAGGAAAAATGATTTTAGCATACCGATAGAAACAAGTAATACAGAGCAAATGATATCTTTACTTTCAGATAAGGGTTTTAAAAAACAAAGTAATTATAAAAAAATAATGCCTGGAGATATATGTTTTACTACAAATGCCAATGGAGAACAAAATGGTTTTCCAACGCATACTTATATATTTATGAAATGGGTAAAGGCAGGAAGTTATGATTATGCGTATATATGCGATAATCAAGCAAAAGATTATAAAGGTAAAATTTATCATATTAGGAATATAAATATTAAAGCTAAATACAATGGTTTAGTTAAAGATCGTTTTGCATTCTTTATGAGAAAGTCTTAGTTGTAAATTCCATCGATATCTTTAGTATTATAGTATTAATGCTGTCAATCATTTTTGAAAATGTCCCAAATTAAGTGAAACATTAGCACCAACGAATTGTTGGTGCTTTACTTTGTTTGAATTATAATTTTGGGTAAGTTTAATACACCTAC
>NZ_JAHLDV010000010.1 GCF_018861865.1 Clostridium frigoris | reverse complement strand
TCTGGTGCACCAGTTGTCACGCCAGTGGCATCGCTGGGTAGCTATGTTTGGAAGGGATAAACACTGAAAGCATCTAAGTGTGAAGCCCACCCTAAGATGAGATTTCCCATTGTCCACACGTAAGTGTGGTGCAAGTAAGACTCCTGGAAGACCACCAGGTTGATAGGTTAGAGGTGTAAGCATGGTAACATGTTCAGCTGACTAATACTAATAAGTCGAGGGCTTGACCAAGATAACATAAGTAACAATTAATATTAATATTGCGACTTACCTCTTTCGCAAGAAAGAGACAGGGCTTTGAGCGTTAGCGAAAAGACCAGCACTGTGCAATTTTCAGAGAATATTTATATTCTCATCTAGTGATTATGGCCTGAAGGTAACACCCGTTCCCATACCGAACACGAAGGTTAAGCTTCAATGCGCCGATGGTACTGCAGGGGTAACTTTGTGGAAGAGTAGGTTGTCGCTAGGTTACATGGCTAAATAGCTCAGTCGGTAGAGCAGAGGACTGAAAATCCTCGTGTCCCTGGTTCGATTCCGGGTTTAGCCACCAAGTTATGGCGCTATAGCCAAGCGGTAAGGTCAAGGTCTGCAAAACCTTTATTCCCCGGTTCAAATCCGGGTGGCGCCTCCAAAACACTTTGTATAATACAAAGTGTTTTTTTTATTTGTAACAATATATACGACATGATTGGTTCTTTCTACTAAGGATGCGTATCATATCTTATTAAACATAAAAAAATATAATATACATAATATTTAATGAAAGTTAGTAATTAAGAGTAATACCTAGAAATATATATGTTGATGCATATGAATCAATATAATTTGATCACATGCCTTTATACCATGTTATACAAACCATAGTTAACTTAGCAGAAGTAGATTATTATATGAAATGCTAGTATAATCACATATGTTGGGTAACAGACTGTATATGCCTGATTTTTTTAATAAATTTAGGGGGTCTGAGTTTGATGTATAAAGAAATGATTCAGAGAAAGAAGTTTCCAGCTGTGGTATCGCTATTTATTACATTAGTTGTATTTATATGCCTATCAGACTTATTGCCTAAAGTTAGTATAGGCAACATAAATGTTAAAACATTTGTAACTTTATTTTTTAATACGATAATGATAGCTCTTTGTTATATGGAGTTTTCAAAGTGTAAGGTTAAATATAAGTATTTAATTGTAGCAGATCAATTTATTATTCATAAAATAAAAGGTCAAGACGTTACAGTACGAGAAGATATTAAGTTAAAAGATATAGAGTACATTGGTAAGTATAGTAACTACAGTTCAGATATCCATATAAGTAGTAGTAAAAAGTATGTGTGTTCTACATTCATTGGAAGTAAATTTTGTTGTGTATATAAAGCAGGAAACAAGTTCAAAAAGTTTTATTTTGAACCTAGTGATGGCCTTATGAACAAAATCAAATTACTAAAAGAAAAGTCAGTATTTTAATAACGAATATAGCATACATAAAAAAGAAGTATAATTTGAAATTAATTATACTTCTTTTTTGTCGTGAAATATTTATAAAAAAAATATATTATTTTAATTCAATAGTAATTTCTTTTAATAAATCTTGTTTTTCAATAATATCAAGGCCTGTAATGGCAAGTGCGTTAGCTGCTTTTACAATATTATTTTTACAGAACTCGGTTTGTGTTTCTAAAGCAAAGGAAGGTGAGGGACAATTTATTAGGTTATTTTCTGTAATCGATATTGAAGGGTATATACACGGCGTTGTATGACTTATAGCACCAATGCCTAAGCCATAGGAACTATTTTTACAAGAATCAATATTAATAATGCCACATTCTTTTAAGTTGTGAGCAAGTAATCTTGATAAAGAAATATTAGTTAAAAGTTCCTCTGAAGGTAATTCGAATAGACTAATTTCTTCTGGCACACTCATTACTTGAGATAATGAATTAATGAGTTTTACAATTTTTTTCTGGAAAATTTCAGCTTCATTTAGGGTAGCAGCTTTAAGATAAAACTTGGCCTCAGATTGTAAAAAAGAATTATCACTAGGGGAGACATTAGTTATAGATATATTGTCAATAAAACAACTATTAGGTACTCCTTTTAGCAAACGATTTAATGAATTAAATATGAATAAATAGGAGTCTAAAGATGAAAAATTATTATTATCACTAATATATTTAAGCTTAATTGGAATAGTAGCCATAGATGTACCACTTTCTGCATTAGTTATATCACAATGAGGTGCAATGATAATATCCATATCTTCAAAACATTTTTCTTTTATTATAGTTAATTCTGATCCATTGGAATATTCACCAGGGCAACCTAGTATAACTACACTCCCACCACTTTTAGAAATCACTTTTGATAGACCTAATGCTGCTGCAACAGAAATACTAGCGTTTACGTTATTACCAAAAATATGACCTGCTTTTTCAGTGGAAGTATATTTACACATATAACATATTTTAGGATGACCAACTCCATATTGTGCATAAAAAGAAGTAGGAATATTACAGTAGTTTTCTTTCACATTAAAACCATTGGTTTTTAACATATTTATTATGTAAGCAGAACCTTTATATTCTTTATAACTTGATTCGGGATTATTATAAAGGTAGTTCGACAAATTGTATATATCATTTTTTATGCTATCTATATAACTTATAATTTCTTGTTTCATAGATTGTTCTCCTCTCAAAATCTTATGATTATTAATATGATTAGTATAACCGAAGTTATATAAATATATTGATAATAAAAAATAAAATTTTTAAGGCAATTCAAAATGTGTAACACTTAGTGACATAAAGTAGTCAAGTATATGGATATATTATTCAGTTTAACGAACCTAAAGCCACAGAGTAAATTAAAATGACTGGGTATAGCATAAAATGTAGATAAATATATTTTAAATTATTAGGTGGACAAAATAAGAAACTGTATCTAGTTGAATAAAATATATTATAGAGGCCATACTCTAGTTGGTTTTAACATCATTTAATAATGGTTTATATTATTGATAGAAAATGATTTAAGGTAGAGCGGTTAAGGGGGGAATTATGCTAAAAGAAAAGTGTATTATATGTAGAAAGCCTCTAAATGGTGGTATAATAATAAATGGAAGAGGGATTTGCAATAATTGCGAAGAAAGAATCATAGAAGCTAAGGCTAATACCGATTTCTATGAATATTACAAGAACTGTATAAGAAAGACTTTAGTACAGTTTATACCAAGAGGAGTGACTAAAGATTGTCAAGATTACCACTTTTAGATGGAGTGTTAACATATATAAAAGAAAAAAATGTTTCCTTTTGTATGCCAGGCCACAAAGGAGGTCTTGGTTTTTTAAAAACGATGAAAGGTAGAGAGCTTTATGAAAATTTTATTAAAGCGGATATTACTGAAGTTGATGGATTAGATAACCTTCATCATGCAGAAGGAATAATAAAAGAATCTCAACAATTATTGAGTAGCTATTATGGCAGTACAAAATCTTATTTTCTAGTTAATGGGAGTACTAGTGGGAATTTTACTATGATTTTTTCAGTATTTAATGAAGGTGATAAAATTATTGTAGAGAGAAATTGTCATAGATCCATATATAACGCAATAATTATGAGAAAATTAAAACCAGTATATATTAAAAATAAACTTAATTTAGAATATGATGTTCCTTTTCCTTTCGATAAGGAACATTTCCTTTGTTTAATTCGTGAAAACAAAGATGCCAAAGGAATAATCATTACATATCCCAACTATTATGGCATATGTCTTGATTTATCATATATTATTGCAACAGCTAAAAAATATAATATTAAGGTGCTGATAGACGCTGCTCATGGTGCACACTTTGGTGCTAATAAGTTATTACCTGAAAATCCTTTGAAGCTGGGAGCGAATATGGTAGTTATGAGTGCACATAAAACTCTACCTAGCCTAACGCAAACAGCTTTTTTACATGTAGGTCCGGATATAGCTATAAGTAAAGTAGATTTTTATGTAAGTGCATTTTTAAGTACAAGTCCTTCTTATATGTTTTTATGTTCTATGGATTATGCAAGGTTTTATATTGAGGAGTATGGTGAAAATGATTATGAAGAGTTAATTAAAATGTGTAAATTGAATAGAGTTAAAATTAATAAATTGGGTAAATTTCATATATTAGGTCAGGAAGATTTAGAGAATGTATCAGGAAATTCTACTAAAGATATTAATAAGTATACAATGGATTTAACTAGATATATATTAAATGTGCCTAAAGGTTATAGTGGTCATAAATTATTAGAATATTTAAGGCTAAGTAAAATACAAGCTGAGATGAGTGACAGTAGGAATGTAGTTTTAATATTTTCACCTTTTAATGACGAGCAAGATTTTGAAAAACTTTACCTAGCTCTTAAAGCGTGTGATATGGAGTCTCTAAAGGAGACGTATGTACATATAATAGATTATGATATACCGGCGCAAAGTATGTTCCCCTATGAAGTAATGGATAGTGATAAAACTATGGTAGAGTTAAAAAAGTCGCGAGGTGAAATATGTGCAGTGGCAATAGTTCCATATCCACCAGGGATACCAATTGTAATGCCTGGGGAAAGACTAGATGAGAATAATATAGCTTTGATATTATATTATTTGAAGTGTAATGTAACGGTGCTTGGAATTAATGATGGGAAAGTTGCAATAGTAAACAAATAACGGCTATGGTTATATACATATTGATGGAGGAGATTGAATGGAAAGAGGGCGCATGATAGTATTAGAAGGGCCAGATGGTTCAGGAAAAACCACGCAGATAGAGTTATTAGAAAAATATTTACAAGAATCTGGATATGAAGTAGTAAGAGTCAGAGAACCTGGAGGGACAGAAATTAGTGAAAAAATAAGAGAAATAATATTAGACAATGATAATTGTAACATGAGCTATATGTGTGAAGCACTTCTTTATGCCGCTTCTCGTGCACAATTAGTAAGTGAGGTTATAAAGCCGGCATTAGACAATGGTAAAATAGTCATATGTGATCGTTTTATTTATTCTTCAATGGTATATCAAGGTATTGGTCGAGGTCTTGGGATGGAGAAAATAAAGGGTATTAATGAGGTGGCACTAGATGGGCTTAAACCGGATATAACATTCATGATTACAATTCCTTATACTGAAGGGTTAAACAGAAAAAAGAAGCAAGGAAGCTTAGATCGTTTAGAAAATAGTGGGAATGAATTTCATAAAAAAGTTTTCGAAGGTTATATGGATATTTGTATAAAATATGATAAAATAGAAGTACTAGATGGTAATAGAAGTGTAAAAGAAATACAAAAGGATATAATTAAAATAATAAAATTATAGAAAGGGTGGGATTATATGAAATTAGTTATCGCAATTGTACAAGATGATGATGCCAATGATTTAATTGAGGCAATAACAGATAAGGGATTTAGGGTTACCAAACTTGCGACTACTGGGGGATTTCTAAAATCAGGAAATACAACATTACTAATAGGTGTTGAAAAAGAAAAGGTGGATGAAGTTTTAGCTATTATCGAAGAAGTATGTAAGGAAAGAAAGCAAATAATATCATCCCCATCACCTGTAGCTGGATCTACAGGAGTTTATATGCCATTTCCCATTGAAGTAGACGTAGGTGGGGCAAATGTATTCGTAGTTGATGTAGATAAGTATATAAAGGTATAACTAATTGGAAGCAAGTATATATAAATTTATACTTGCTTCTATGCATGGAGGACTAAAATGAGTTTTGAGGATATAATAGGACATAGTAATATAAAAAATCAAATAACTAAAGCTATACAGTTAGATAAATTATCACATGCTCATATTTTAGTTGGAGAAGATGGAATAGGCAAAAGTCTACTTGCAAAAAATATAGGGTTTATGATTTTAGGTAAAAATGAAGAAAGGCAGTACGTTGATTTAGTGGAATGGCAAATGGATAAAAATAAAAGCACAATAGGTGTTAGTTCTATAAGGATTTTAATTGAAGAGATTAATAAGAAACCTTTTGAAGGCGATAAGAAAGTTATTATTATTTACCATGCTCACAAAATGACGGTGCAAGCGCAAAATGCTTTTTTAAAAACGATTGAGGAACCCCCTAAAAATGTGACTATACTCTTATTATGTGAAAATCTTGAAGTAATATTAGATACAATAAAATCAAGATGTCAAATACATAAGCTAAAGAATTTGAATATAGATGAGATGAAAGAGTTTTTAAGTAAAAATTATTCTGATTTATCAATAGATACAATAAAAGTAATTTTAGCTTTTAGTGATGGAATACCAGGAAAGGCTGAAAAATTTATTAAAGACAACAATTTTAAGGATATAAGAGATATTACCTTGGAAATATTGCTTAAGTTAAATAATGCTAAAACTGAGGAACTACTTAAATATGAAAAGAAATTATCTAATCAAAAGGACAATTTTTACGAAATATTAACTGCATTTCTTTCGTATATTAGGGATACTATAATATATAAAGAAGTTGAAGAAGAAAATTTAATTATTAATATAGATAAACTATTAAATATAAAAGAGTTAGCGAACATATTTTCATTTAACAAATTAAATGGTATTATAAATATAATCAATGATACTAGAGAAAATTTAGATAGAAACGTTAACCCGGCGTTAGCGTTTGAAGTTATGTTACTTAAAATGCAGGAGGTTTAACGACATTTTAGAAGGAGAGTTTACTACTTATATAAGTGGGAGAATAACAATTGAGAATTGTTATCTAACCCAGAGATATACCTAGGGGATACCTACTTTAGCAAAAATAAAACTTCAATGGTAGTTAAATATCCTTTTGAAGTCGTTAATATTCAGCTGCGAAGGAGATGGTTTAACATGGTTACAGTAATAGGAGTACGATTTAAAAAAGCTGGTAAAATATATTATTTTAGTCCAAACGATATAGATATTAAGAAAGAAGATAGAGTTATTGTAGAAACTGTAAGAGGAATAGAATTTGGAGAATGTGTTATTGGAATAAAGGAGATAAAGGAAGATGATATAGTATCACCTCTTAAGTGTGTTATTAGAAAAGCTACAGATGAAGATGCTCAGAAGGATTTTGATAATAAAAGAAAAGAAAAGGAAGCATACGAAATATGCTTAGAGAAGATACATAAACACGAACTTGATATGAAACTTATAGATGTAGAGTATACTTTTGATAATAATAAAGTTATTTTTTACTTTACAGCGGATGGACGTGTTGATTTTAGGGAACTCGTAAAGGATTTAGCTGCAGTGTTTAGAACAAGAATAGAACTTAGGCAAATAGGGGTTAGGGACGAAGCAAAAATGGTTGGTGGTCTTGGACCATGTGGTAGACCTATGTGTTGTTCAACTTTTCTTGGTGAATTTGCACCAGTATCAATAAAAATGGCTAAAGAGCAAAATTTATCATTAAATCCTACAAAAATTTCAGGTATTTGCGGTAGGCTTATGTGTTGTTTAAATTATGAGCAGGAGACCTATGAAAAAATAAGAAAAACGTTGCCTACTCTAGGATCAGTAGTAGATACACCTTATGGTAGAGCCGAAGTTATTGGTAATAGTGTTGTAAAAGAATCAGTTAAAATCAAGATGAAACTTAATGGCAGTGATGAAGAAATTGTAGAGGTTAAAATTGAAGATTTAACATTAGTTTCTGGTAGATATGAAGATGCTGTAAATGATGAAGATATTAAATTAGAACTTTCTAAAAATGTAGAAGATTCATATATAATAAAGGAATTAATTAAAGATAACTAGGGGGGGAAAGATGAAGTCGGTTATAAAAGTATGCAATATGAATACTTCTAAAGATATTAGTAATATTAATTTAGCAATATCAAATAACCAAGGAGTAATTGCTTGCCAAATAAATAGTGAAAGTAAACAAATAGAAATAATATATGATGATTATTTTATTACCTTGGACAATTTAATTGAATCAATTGAAGAGGCTGGTTATGCGGTTATATAAAAAATCTGAGAGATAATTTTCTCAGCTTTTTTATTTTTTTTGATTGTTAAAATTAAAATATAAGTAAGTACATTTGAATATGCTTTTTTTTATTGGAGATAATAACTTAATAAAACAATTTCAAAGGGAGGCAAGAGATATGAAGAAAATAGCAGTGCAAGAGGGATTGAATCCAATTAAAGAGTATTTAAGCAATGAAGGTTATGCAGTCAAAGAATTTGATAATAGTAAGAAGAACGCAGGCCATTTTTTAGATAGGTATGATGCTGTTGTTGTTACAGGGGAAAATCAAGACATAATGGGAGAGGCTAAAACTATAACAACTACTCCAATTATCAATGCAACTGGTATGACAGGGGAAGAGGTTAGGGAGCAAATAGAGAAAAGTAATAGAAAATAATATATAAAGTTATAATTGATAAAGACTGTTAACCAATAGGGTTAACAGTCTTTATTTTTTAATATATTACATTTATAACAGATGAGTAATTCTTAAAATGATATTTCTAGCAATTATATAATAATAAGAGGTACAACATGTATGAGACATCTAAATTATGTCAATGATTATAAATATAGTTAATTAAAAAATAAATATTAAAGGGGTTTTAAATATGAGAATGAAAAAAGGAATAATTAGTATATCTACCGTTGTTGTATTAATTTTAGTAGTGTTTTTTGCAGTAAGATTTACAGGGTCACGAGACGTTGCTAGTGTGAAGTCGCCAGATGCGACTATAGTTCAAAATGACAATTCAACGTCTATAGGCAGTACCGATAAAACCACAAATGAAAATGTTTTAGAAACGAGTACTAATAAAATGGATGCAGCTTATATAAATGATAAAACTAATGTTGGAATCTATACTGTTAAAAAGAATGATACCGTGTTTAGTATTGCTAAAACGTATATGCCTAGTCAGGATAAAGTTAAAATCGTTGAATTTATTAAAAATAGAAATAGTATGACTGGATCTTATAAAATTGCAGAGGGCCAGAAGATAGTAATACCATATGAAAAAACAGCTGAGGCATCAAAGGCTGTAATTGCAGAAGGGAATACTACTGAATATATTGTTAAAAAACAGGATACATTAACTTCAATTGCTAAAAATAATATGCCCTCTTATAGTGTAAAGAAAGCGATTGGAATGCTAAAAGAAACAAATAAAATTGCAAACGAGAATGCAATAAAAGATGGCACGCATATTTATATTCCTAAATAATAAACACAAAGAAAGAAGCGTATTTTGAGATAATCAAATTTACGCTTCTTTTTTATAGTAATTTTAATTTATTAAATTAATTGCTTTAAGAAATGTTTTCTACTAAATTTTAAGTATTTTCATGTCACTGCTTTCAGCAAAAATAAAGTCACCATCCAAAGTTAGTAAAAAATCTATATTATTGTGCTCTGCAGTAGCTATGTGGAAAGCATCATTCACTGATAATAAACTCTCGCACATAAATTTTTTAACTAAGGATATACATTCTTCGGAAATACTAAGATACTTTATATTTATAATTTTTTCTAATTCTGAAAGTATTTCTACAGATTTACTGTAATAGATATTGAGTAAATTTCTTTTCATAGAATTTTTAGAGATATTATCAAAATACCTTTTATATGGAATATGAATAAGTCTGTCTTTTTTCTTTTCCTTTAATATTTTTGTATCATGGCGGCTGAAGCTATTTGTAATAGATCTAATATTATCCATCGAGTTATAAGGACTAGTATTATTTATTTTGCATTGAATGTCACTAATAAATAATTTATAAAGTATTTTATTCATAACCTCAGCTGTTATAATACTAGTAGTGTAAAAAACAGAACCTCCTTTTGAAAGTTGTTTTAAACATGATAAACAATCGCTATGCTTGATATCGTCATCATAAATTAAGCTGAGCAAGAAAGAGGCATCTAATAATACAGAGTTTTTATTGAAAACTACATTTTTAAATGGATATAATATTAATTGCATTTTTAACCTCATTAAAATCGATTATTCTATAATAACATGTATATTCAACAATGCTTACTAATAGTAGTTTAATAATTAATTACACGTTTATTAAATGAAAATATATATTTATTAATCATAAAAAAATAATAAAGTGTGTATTCTCTTGATTTAGCAATAAAAATTGAGGTATACTTCTTTTGTTGTGATGTATATAATAAATGCAAATTTTATAGAAAGGAGATACATAATGGAGTTTTTAAGAATGGATGAAACTTTAGATGATCTTCAATTAAAAGGTATTCACGTTATTCAAAAAAAACATGCTTTTAGGTTTGGGGTGGATGCAGTACTGCTTGCAAATTTTGCAAAAGTAAAAAAAAATGCTAAAGTTGTTGATTTGTGTACTGGTACAGGTATAATCCCTTTTATATTAGCAGGAAAAACAAACGCCAGCGATATAATTGGTGTGGAAATTCAAGAAGAGTTTGTTGATATGGCAAATAGATCAATAAGATACAATAATTTAGAAGATACAATTAAATTTATAAATGGAGACTTAAAAGATATAGAACTTATTAAAACTATTGATAAGGTAGATATTGTTACAGTTAATCCGCCATATAAACTTCAAAATTCGGGATTAATAAGTTTAAATGATAAGGAAGCTATAGCAAGACATGAAATTTGTTGTACATTAGAAGATGTAATTATTGCATGTAGAATTCTTCTAAATAATAATGGACGAATGTATATGGTGCATAGGCCGGATAGGTTAGCCGATATCTTGTGTACTATGAGAAAGCATAGGATTGAACCTAAACGTATAAGGATGGTGCACCCAAGTGTAAATAAGGCACCTAACATTGTCCTAATCGAAGGACAGAGAGATGGGGGGGCATTTTTAAAGTGGGATACGCCTCTTTATGTCCATACAGTAGATGGTGGTTATACACAGGAAATTAAAGATATGTATAATTCAGAGATGATTTAATATTAAAAAAAAATTAATGTAAATACTACAGCGAAGGGTGATAAGAATGTCAGGAAAATTATATTTAGTTCCAACTCCTATAGGAAATTTAAAGGATATCACGCTTAGAGCATTAGAAGTGCTTCAAAGTGTAGATATAATAGCAGCAGAAGATACAAGGCAAAGTTTAAAACTCTTAAATCATTTTAATATAAAAAAAATACTTATAAGCTACCATAAGTTTAATGAGTTAGGGAAAAGTGATGATATAATTAGACAAGTAAAAGATGGTAAAAATATTGCTATTATTAGTGATGCAGGAACACCTGGTATTTCAGATCCCGGAAGCGTAATAGTTTCAAAATGTATAGAGCAAAATATAGAATTTGTAGTGTTGCCTGGTGCTACTGCAATTACTACTGCACTTGTATATTCGGGTCTTGATACTACAAAATTTATTTTTAGGGGATTCTTACCTAGGGAAAATAAAGAAAGAAAGCCTATTATTGATGATCTAATAAATAGGAGTGAAACTTTAATTTTCTATGAGGCTCCGCATAGACTTTTAAGTACCTTAGAATTTTTATACGAGAATATTGGTAATAGAAAGATATCAATGTGTAGGGAACTTACTAAACTGTATGAAGAGATAATCAGGCTGACACTAGAACAAGCAATAGAATATTATAAACTGAATGCTCCAAGAGGTGAATATGTATTAGTGGTTGAAGGTAAGAGTAAGGAAGAGATAGATAAAGATGAAAGGGCTAAATGGGATTCATTAACTATAGAAGAGCATATACAAAAATATATGGATGACGGATTAAATAAAAAAGATGCAATGAAATTAGTTGCAAAGGATAGAAATATGGCTAAATCTGAAGTATATAAACATTCTTTAAAATTATGAACATATGATAGAATAAAATATGTAAAAAGATGTATAACAATAAACATATAATTGAATATTAAAATAGAATTTACAAAATAACCAATGTTTATTTTGAAGTTTCTAAGAAAATAGTGGTATAATGTAATCGTTGATTTAAAAGCGGTGATTAAAAAACGAGTAAATTGTAAAATGCATAATTTTACATATGGAGGGATTAAGTTGCGCAAAAGAATAATGTCATTGATAATAACAATTGGCTTTGTGGCTACAATAAGCATGCAGGTAATGGCAAATCCATTATCAGATAAACTTAGTAATCAAAAAAGTCAGTTAGAAAGTCAAAAAAACGCATACAAGAAAGCTCAAAGTAATAATGAAAGCATAGAAGTATCTATTGAAAAATTAGATTCAGACATAGAAAAGATGTATGCACAAGTTGACAAAACAAAGGTTAAAGTAGGGGAAACAGAGAAACAAATAGTGAAGACAACAAAGGATATACAAGTTGCACAGGATAATATTAAAAAAGAACAAGATTTATATGATCTTAGAATGCGAAGCATGTATATGAATGGTGTTGATAATTACGTGGAAGTTTTATTAGACTCTGAGGGAATAGAAGATTTTATTTCAAGGGCTGAAACTGTTAAGACGATAGTTCAGTATGATAATAAGATTGTTGCAGAGTTAACAGCTAAAAAGAGTGAAGTTGAAAACCAAAAGGTAGCACTTGAAACTGAGAAAACAAAGATATTGTTGTTAAAGGCTGATAATGAAGCAAAACTCGCAAAGCTTAAAGATACTAAGAAAGATCAAAGTGTATTAGTTTTGGAAGCTGCAAAACAAGAAAAATCTTATTCTGGCAATGTTAATAATGGACAGGCTACTGTAGATGCGACTATGAAGCAAATACAACAAATGAAAGATAGTGTTCCTAAGTATACCGCATCTAGAGGAGGATCATCGTCACTTAGTTCAAATGCCGTAGTTGCATATGCAAGTAATTTTTTAGGGACTCCATATGTTTGGGGTGCTAGTGGTCCTCAGTTTTTCGATTGCTCTGGATTTATGCAGTATGTATATGCCCATTTTGGGGTTTCAATAAGTAGAACTACTTTTACTCAAATAAATGAAGGCACATACGTTGCTAGAGAAAATTTACAACCAGGAGATTTAATTTTCTTTGGTACACAGTCTAATCCACATCATGTAGGAATGTATGTAGGTAATAACTCATATATTCATGCACCTCGTACTGGGGATGTAATTAAAATATCAGCACTTACAAGAGGCGATTACCTTACTGCGAGAAGAGTTAAGTAAAGCTTTATTTAGACAGGCTATTTAAATAGCTTGTCTTTTTATTCGTAATAAAATGTGATAAAGATTTAAAATAAGGGACCTTAGCATATTAAATAAATATGTTTTAAAAAACAAGTAATCGTAGTATTCTAAATTGAATTTGGTTAAAAATTTATTAAAATAATATATAAAGCAAATAGCAGAAAAAGATAAATATTGAATAATAAAGAAGAAGTTAAACTATTTATTTCACATAAAAACTAATAGATTATGAACAGATATTAGTAGATAATGTGGATAAAAATATGTCGGAATTACTTTTAATATGTATAAGCGCTCAAATAAGGCTTTCGCATATACATATAATTGTCCACAGCTTCTGTTGATTAAATGTTAAAAACTGTGGATAACTTATCCTAAATATTTAAAATATAGCTATTTGCAATATTATCTTTAAAATAAATCATATAGTATAATGAAAATCTTGTAATAAAATGGGGTATAATGTTTTTATGGCTAAAGTTAATAGTATATATGTAATTTTATATAGTAAAGATTTAGTGTAAATATAAAAATATATTGAAATTTTCGCAATAGTAGTACATTATAATGATAAACAACTTTTATGGATCACTTAAAAATATTTTATCTGTGATTAGTAAAAATTAGACGTAAAGATAAGAGAGGGGAATTATTATGTTTAACTTAAGGAACAGAAACTTTTTAACACTTATGGATTTTTCACCAAAAGAGATTTATTATTTTCTTGAATTGGCTAGAGATTTAAAGAGGGCTAAATATGCAGGCACAGAAAGGCAAACATTAAAGGGGAAGAACATAGTATTATTATTTGAGAAAGACTCAACTAGAACGAGATGTTCATTTGAGGTTGGAGCACTTGATCAAGGAGCACACGTTACATATCTTGGACCTACAGGGAGCCAAATGGGTAAAAAGGAGTCAATTGCAGATACTGCAAGGGTTCTAGGCAGAATGTATGATGGTATTGAATATAGAGGGTATGGCCAAGACGTAGTAGAGGAACTAGCAAAATATGCAGGAGTGCCAGTATGGAATGGGTTAACTACCGAGGACCATCCTACTCAAATTCTTGCTGACTTTTTAACCGTTCAAGAACATTTTTCGAAACCATTAAATGAAATTAAGTTTGTCTATGCAGGGGATGGAAGAAATAATATGGCAAATGCTCTTATGATAGGAGCCGCTAAGATGGGAATGGACTTTAGAATAATTGCACCAAATTCATTATTCCCTGAAGAAGCATTAGTTAGTAAATGTAGAGAAGTAGCCAAGGATACAGGAGCAAGCATCACAATTACAGACGACGTAGCAAAAGGAGTAAAGGATGCAGACGTTATATATACTGATGTTTGGGTGTCGATGGGAGAGGCAGATGAGGTTTGGGCTCAGAGAATTAATCTGTTAAAACCATATCAAGTTAATAAAGAAATGATGAATTTAACCGGAAACAAAAATACTAAGTTTATGCATTGTTTGCCAGCATTCCATAATTTGAAAACTAAAGTTGGTAGAGATATATATGAAAAATTTGGAATGAATGGTGTAGAGGTTACAGATGAAGTATTTGAAAGTCCTGCTTCAATAGTATTTGATGAGGCGGAAAACAGAATGCATACTATAAAAGCAATTATGGTGGCAACACTTGGAGAGTAATATATTCGTGTAATATTATATGGTAATATAATGGAATGAACAATGTATCTATAGTAAAAACTATATAGTAAAAATTATATAAAATAAATAAAATATTTAGCATAAATGTTAATATATTATAATATTTATCTATAGTTGATAAATATTAAGGGGGTAGATGTTTATGCTAAATAGTATACCAAAATTTATTTATGACCTATGTGGGGAAAAAGTGGAGGTTATGGATTATTCAAAGGTTTTTTTTGAAAACAAGAATGAAGAGGGTTATGTGCTTCATTTAGAACAACATGATAGGGTTACATCTATAAATGAGTTTGAATTAGAAAAAAAAGAAGATAAGTATTATTGTACGAGAAAATTGTTTAAATAATTAAATTTTTATAACATATATTTAATGGTATTGCAAAAGGGCGATAACGTTTATAATTGGTTTAACACATATATATCGATGAAAGATAATAAAAATAAGTGCGATTCTCATATAAGAATCGTCCTTATTTTTATTTAACACAAAATCATAAAGAACTATTTTAAAAGACATATAGCATTAGCTGATATTCCTGCGCATTGACCAGTGAAACCAAGGCCCTCTTCAGTGGTAGCTTTAATATTAACTTTATCTATAGGCAAATCAAGGGCAGTTGCAATATTTTTTACCATGTAGAGTATATGAGGTGCCATTTTAGGTTCTTGTGCTATTATTGTAGCGTCAATATTTTCAATTATATAATTCTTGTCTTTTATTAAGTTACACACATATTTAAGCAAAGAAATACTCGATATACCTTTATATTTAGTATCAGTGTCAGGAAAATGTTTTCCAATGTCACCAAGTGCAGCAGCACCTAGGAGTGCATCCATGATTGCATGAATTAGAACGTCTGCATCTGAATGACCAAGTAAACCAGTCTCGTGAGGTATCATCACTCCACCGAGGATTAATTTTCTACCCTTAACTAATCTATGAACATCATATCCCATTCCTATTCTCAAGTGAATTACCTCTTTTCAATTTAATTTATAAAGATTCCAAACATGTGTCATATATTTGAATTGAATATATACTTATGTGCCTAATATACCATTTCACGAGCTGGTAATCAAGAAATTTTATTAGGTGAATATATTAACTTATAATAACTTAAATCTAGTAAATATGGGTGATATTATAGAGAAAAAGTTATTAACATGTTATCAACAAAACTGTGGATAATGTGCATAACTTAATAATTAAATTCTTGATTATTTTATTTAATACACAAATATTTACATATTATGTTCCTATATATACATAATAACGACAAATAACTAATCATTAACATCGACTCCACAAGTTATGCACAGAAAGACTGTGGATAATGTGTATAACTATTAAATGGTTGATAAATTTTAACATATAATTACATATATTTAAATCGATTGTGGATTAGTAAAACTTAATGTGTACAATCTGTGAGTCTAACTAAAAAAAATAAGAAATTCAAAATAATTTTCAAAACAGTAGGAAATAATGTAAATTAAATATAATATCATAATAAGAAGAGTTTATAATTAAATTGGTATAATATATAAAATACAAGAGAAAATGTATTGTTGAGTTATATGGTAAAACGTGGCTATAACTAAAATACAATGAATACAATATAAATGTAGATAAGATTATACTTGTTAAATAAGGACTAGAAGCTTGAAATATGAAAATGATTACATAGCAGTCTATAATGCAATTACGATCATAAAAGCAGTAAATGGCAAGTGTTAGCAATTTGAGCTAAAGTTAAGTGATTTTATATGAAGTTAAGGAAAATAAACAAGTAATTATTTACAATTTTAAAGCATAATTTCAAACGAATTTATAACATAAATATAATAGTTATTATTAACTAAGAGTAACAAGTTATCCACAAATTCTGTGTGCATAATGTTGATAACTTTTGAATGAAGCAAAAAACACACAAATTTGTGTGTTTTTCAAGGGATTTTTAACATTAGAGATATTAAGTTAATAAAAAAACAGATGGTGTTATTTATTTAGAAGCACTTTCGGTTTTTATGGAGTCTAAAATTAGATTGTTAATACCCATTAGTTCAGTTTTAGATAGATATCTCCATCTTCCAATAGGTAAATTATCTATAGAAACATTCATAATTCTGAGTCTCTCAAGTCGCATAACCGAGTATCCTAAATACTCACACATTCTTCGTATTTGGCGGTTAAGTCCCTGCGTTAAAGTTATTTTGAAAACATATTTGCTTTCTTTTTTTATTAAACATTTTTTAGTGGTAGTTTTAAGTATAGGTATACCATTTCCCATGTTTTTTATAAAATCAGGAGAGATTGGTTTATCTACAGTTACAAGGTACTCCTTTTCATGACTATTACCTGAACGTAAAATTTTATTTACAATGTCACCATCGTTAGTTAAAAATATAAGACCTTGAGAAGCTTTATCAAGACGACCAATTGGAAAAATCCTTTTTGGATAATTTATAAAATCTATAATATTCCCATTAATTTTATGTTCTGTAGTACAGGTTATTCCAACAGGTTTATTGAAAGCTAAATAAATGTGATCTTCTTTATTTTTTAGGGGGTTACCATTTATTTTAATGTCATCCGCTTTAGAAACCTGAGTACCCATTTCAGGTATTTTTCCATTTACGGTGACTCTACCTTTATCAATTAGCTTATCTGCTTCGCGTCTAGAACAAAAACCTGTTTCACTTATAAATTTATTTAATCTAGTTTTTGAATCATTAGTCTCATAGTGCTGAATAATATTTTTTTCTTTTTCGCCATGTATAATTTTCATTTCACACCGTCCTTAGAAGTTATAAAGTAAATTTAAGATAAGTATTATGTAAAGACCATCTAATTGGTCATAGCTAGCCCATTATCATTTATTAGCACCTTGAAATTACGAGTTTCAGCATAATCTTTAAACTCAGTTAAGTTTATTGGATTTTTATTTATATTGCCAGAAATAAATATAGAAATTTTAAAACCATCATCTGCATGTGCTTTAGTTAAGTATTTTTGCTTAATAGATTCATCTAAAATCAAACGTAAGGACTGATTAAGCGATGTATTTTTGAGATTTAGAAGTTGTTTTATTTTATATCCACCAGAGCTAATTCCTTCAACATTTGTAACTTTATTTGAACCATTTAAATCCATTTTTAGAGAACAATTCATGTCTACGATAACGGAGTAATTATATCTATTATTCACATATAATTGCCTTATTAGAAGTAATATTAATAAAGAACAAGTAATTACTAAGATGTATTTCCAAGTAGTAATGGGTTTGAATTCTTTACCTATATATATTTCACCTATTACAGGTTCAACTGCATGTCTTTTGAGAGTTACAAACTCCTTATTTGTGGTAACGATATACACCTTATCTTTTTCAATATTAATTATTTTACCTGATTTTTGCATAGAGGCACCTCTTTCATATGATAATAAGTAGCTGTATTAAATGTTTAATAATACTTGACATAAAGAGATAAAATTGGTATTTTCATTATAGTTATGTATAAAATCAAGTCATAAATACATAAGTATTGTAACAGCAGGGTGCTAATAAATAATAAATAGAGGTATGTTATGATAAAAATATTGTCAAACAAATTTTACATATATATAGGAGTCATAATAATAACAAATATTATAATTATGCATATAGTAATAAAAATGTTAATGTCTAAAAAATCTAAGGAATTTGATAAGAAAATCATTTCAAATATTGATATATTTAAATCTACAACAAATATTAATGATATATTTAATAAGTTATTAAATAATTTATATAAAAATTTAGCTTACGATGTTGCTATAAGTATATTTAAAGATGATACTGACTTTAAAATTATGGCTTGTCATGGTGATGGAGTCGAACTAGAAACAAATAGCTACATTCAGGATGAGAAGTTTATTAATCTAATTAATAGAGTTACAAAGTCTGGCACGATGTTTTATATTCATGATTTAAGGAAAGTGGATTATACAAAATATAGTACCAAATTACAACTATTATTATATCACAAGAGAAGCCTATTAATGATTCCAATAATTTATAAAGATGAAATATATGGAACTGTAATAATGCTTAATTATAAGAAGGCAGCATACAATGAAATTTATAGAGGTAATGCTTATTCAATAGTTAGTCAAGTAGCCGTAGCTATAGAAAATGCTAAGCTTTTTAAAAAGCTAAAAGATATAGATAAGACGAAAACAGATTTTTTATCTACAGTTTCTCATGAACTTAGAACACCATTAACATCAATAATTGGGTTTACAGAAATGGTTAAGCGAAAATTTGAAGGATCTATAGTATCCGAATTAGATCTTTCAATTGAAAAAAACCAAAGTGCAGTAGTCAAAATAAAGAGAAATGTAAATATAATATTATCAGAAGGAGAGAGATTATCTAGTCTTATAAATGATTTATTAGATATATCAAGGATGGAAGCAGGAAAAGTTTTATTAAATGTGAGGGAAACTGATATAGAAGAAATTATAACACAAGTAATAACATTAACGAATCCCATTATAAGGGGTAAATCTCTTCAGGTTATACAAAGTATAAGTGAAACACTTCCTAAAATTATGGCAGATAAAGATAAATTAATGCAAGTAATAATAAATCTTATTTCTAATGCTATAAAATTCACGGAAAAAGGATGTATAGTATGCAGTGCAAGAGTAGTTGCGGCGAATATAATAGTAAGTATTAGTGACACAGGAGTAGGTGTTAGGGAGGCAGATAAAAAGTATATATTTGAAAAGTTTAGTCAAGTGGGTGATACGCTTACATCCAAACCTAGGGGCACAGGACTTGGATTATCCATATGCAAGTATATTATCGAAGAACATGGTGGAGAGATATGGGTTGAAAGTGAAATAGGAAAAGGAACTGATTTTTCATTTAGTATACCTATAATTAAAACTAATTGATTAATATTATAAAACATAATTAGTATGTGTAAATAATGGAATGGCCCTACAAACATTCAAAAGTTTGTGGGGCCATTCCATTATAGTATGGGAGAAAGCAATCTAGAAATGGATTCCTTGAATTTAACAATAAAACTTCTATTGGTGTATTTTTTTAGTGTTAGTTCATCACAAGATTTCAAATCATCAATAAAAAAGTGATCTAAGTCAGAAGTTATTTCTTTATCATAAATAAAAGCATTAATTTCGAAGTTTAAAGTGAAGCTTCGAATATCTAGATTTGCTGTGCCTACAGAACTTATAGACTGATCAATAGATAGAAATTTACTATGAAGAAAGCCCTTGGTATAGGTATAACATTTGACACCAGAATCGAGAAGATCCCCCATATAAGATGTAGAAGCCCAATATACAAAGGGATGATCTGGTTTACTCGGTATAATTATACGAACATCTACGCCAGACAAGGAGGCTATTCTTAGAGCTTCAAGGATACTGTCATCTGGAATAAAGTAAGGAGTTTCTATATAGATGTTTTTTTCAGCTTTACTTATCATTTTTAAATAGCCATTTTTAATAGAATTCCAAGTTGAATCAGGACCACTTGAAACTATCTGAAGACCTGTTTTACCAATGTGGGTTCTATGAGGAAAATATTTGTCATCAAAAACGGAGTTCTCTTTTGAAGCAAACCTCCAGTCCATTAGGAAGTGCAATTGAAGTGCATCAAGTGCATCTCCTTGTATGAATAAATGTGTATCTCGCCAGAATCCAAATTTTTTAGAAAGTCCTAAATATTCGTCACCAATATTAAAACCACCGATATAGCCATACTTACCATCAATAGTGCATATTTTACGATGGTTTCTAAAATTTACACGAAGATTTATATATGGAAGAAAAGGTGGGAAAAAACATGAAACTTTTCCACCAGACTTTATTAAAGGAGCAAAAAATTTCTTATGCACTTTAAGGCAGCCCATTCCATCATAGAGTAATTTTACCTCTACTCCTTCCTTAGCTTTCCTACACAAAATTTCTAGAATTGATCCTCCTAAATTATCATTTTGAAATATATAATACTCCATATGAATAAATATTTTTGCATCTTCTAGATTTTTTTTAAGCTGATCAAATTTTGATTTACCATCAGTAAATATAGTTACATTATTATTATTTGTGTAGAAAGAATTATCACTACATAGATTGAGTTTCATTACATCAGAATATTTACTTAAAAAAGGATTAGTTTTAATTAGAGTATCGTTACTCAAAAACTCTGTTTGTTTATTGATAATTGATGCGAGATTTTCCTTTTCTTCTTTCTTTAGTGAAAATAATTTCTTTTTTTTTAAGTTTTGACCCAGAAATAAGTATAGAATAAACCCTATGCTAGGTAAAAATAGTAATACCATAAGCCAAGTCCAAGTGCTTGCAGGGTTTTTTCGCTCAAGAAATACAACTGCAAAAGCGAAAAGGATATTAATAATAAATAATAAATTTAAAAAATGTAATAATAGTTCGCTTGTAAACATATAAACCTCCAGAAATTCATTTTATCTTACCAATTGTCGTATAGTGATAGTATACATATAAATGAGTAAAAAGAAACATTGAAAATTTGAAAAAGGTAAAATAAAATAGAAATATTCAATTATATAATTTATATATTAAAGGAATAGCGAGTTCTATGGTATAATAATATTTAATTGACAAACTCAATTTATGGGCGGAGTATGTACCTAATTGAATTTATAGCTATATTAATAATATAAATCATTTTTTTATCTGCACATGTAGATTTAAATTAAATGCTAATTTAAAAATGAATATGGAATCGAGGATAATTATATGGGCTTAGTTCATAGAACAGTTAATGAGGAAATAAAAAAATCCTTAGAGCTTATAAAAGAATTAGAACATGTGATGAGTGAGATTCAAAGTAATGAAAGCCTATTTATTTCAAATATTCAAAATATGTCATTAGTCGATAAACAAAATATATTAGATAAATGGATTAGTTACGTAAGATGTTATAATGAATTAAATGATATTAGAGAAAGATATAAAAATAAGCTTTTACTTAAGAATACTTCAAATTCTCATAATAAGTATAAAAATATTTTATTAATTTATGCATCAACTATAGCAATACGTAAAAACTCTGTTTTGCTTGTGGGTGTCATAGAGAAAAATAAGTATTTGGAGTCAATGCTAAATGAACCTAGGGCTGAATACAACATTAATAAAAAACAATATTACTATATTACTCAAGAAATTACGGAAATATCTTATATGATATCTTTGTATAGAAATAAGCATTATTTTGATTTTAATGTTAATTACTATAAGGTTTATGAATTGGAAAGAGATGAGACTGAAGCGCAATTATTAGATTATGCAAGTTATAATTATTTGAACGTTATTAAACTTGTAAGGAATCATAGAAATATTGTTAAAAATAATATGATTGATTTTTTTGGGAAAAATGTTTTTGATTTTTGGTTCCCATTTCAAAAATGGGTTGCTATAAGTATCACCGGAGTTGATTACTCTAGTAGAAAAGAAAAATATATTAGTAATGAAGATATCAATATTTTTAAAGAGGAATTGGTACCAGGAGATATTCTTTTAAAAAGAAATAATTACCAGCTAACGAATATGGGACTTCCAGGATTTTGGACTCATACTGGTATTTATATAGGTTGTTTGGAAAAATTGGACAAGTATTTTGGTGATATGCTATTAGGGGATTGCTTGTGTGTTTCGGAGTATGTAAAGGTGATTTATCCCAAAGTATATGAGAGTTTAAGGGTGAAAGATGGAGATAATAGAGACTATATTATAGAAGTTATTGCTCCAGGTGTTGTAATAAATACTCTAGATGCTATTGCAAAAGTAGATTATTTTTCTGCTCTGCGTCCAAAACTATCAAAAGAAGATAAACTAAAGGCTTTATTTACGGCTTTTGAATCTTTAGGAAAGGCATATGATTACAATTTTGACATTATGACAGATAACGCATTATTTTGTAGTGAATTAATTTATAAATCATATTTAAGTTCGAGTAATAAAAAAGGAATTACATTTGATCTTCAGCCTAAAGCTGGAAGATTATTACTTTCACCTAATAGTATTATTAAAAAATTTGATGTCGAATTTAATACTGAAAATGCAGAATTTGATTTTGTAGTATTTTATGATGGTAATGAAAGAGAAGGAAAGGCTATAAGGAGAAATGCAACTGATTTAAAAAACACTTGGAAATTATCTAGGTGGAAGATGGTAAAACGTAGAGTTTTTTTAGATACGGAAACAAGATATCCTATAGTAAAATTAAGTTTAGTTTTGTCAAAACTTAAAATTAAATTATATGGTATGTTTTATTAATAAAGATATATGTATATAATATAAGTAGTGGATTAAAAATATTAGATTAAATTCTAAAATAGAAAGTAGGATAAATAATAAATATGAGAAATATAAAAATTGTAATTGAATATGATGGTACTAGGTATAAAGGATGGCAAAGACTTGGAGATAGTGATAATACAATCCAGCACAAAATAGAAGCAGTTTTGAGTAAGATGGCAGAAGAAAATATTGAAATTACTGCTTCAGGAAGAACTGATGCGGGAGTACATGCATCAAACCAAGTTGCAAATTTTAGAACAGAATGTACAATGCCAACACATAAAATGCGTAGTTATTGTTATGAATATTTACCAGAAGATATTGTAGTGAAGAGTGTAGAGGAAGTAGATCTTAATTTTCATGCAAGATATAATGCTAAGGTTAAAAAGTATATATATAATATCTGCAACAATAAAGTTCATGATGTATTTACCAGAAAATATGATTATCATGTGCCATTACCTTTAAATATCGATAAGATGATGAAAGCAGCAGAAATTTTAATAGGAGAACATGATTTTCAAAGCTTTACAACACTTAAAACTAAGAAAAAATCTACTGTAAGAACTATTTACACAATAAATATTGTAAATGAAGATGGAAATATAGAAATTAGTGTTCAAGGAAATGGATTTATGAAGAACATGGTAAGAATAATAGTTGGGACACTTGTTGAGGTAGGACTTGGTGAGCGAGATGCAAATGAGATTAGTGATATATTAGATAGAAAAGAAAGAAAATATTCGGGACATATTGCACCAGCCAAAGGATTGTTTTTAGATGAAGTAGATTATTAAAAATTAATTTAATTTAATAAATTTATAAAACAAAAGCGACACATAAGTATTAACTTATGTGTCGCTTTTGTTTTATTATTATAAAGGCAACAGTAACTATAAAATACCTTCATTTTTTAAGATACTTTCAATTTTATCAACTTTTTTAGAAAGCGTATAAAAACTTTCTTTTAATATATTTTTTGAGATAGGAGTTTCTTTTATACTTTTTTCTAGCGATTCTATAGTGTCGAGCGCATCATCAATTCCTTGTTGCGCAAGTTTAAGACTATTTTCTTTCATTCTTAGGTCTCCTTTAACTTATGTTATTTTAATATATACAATTGAATCCTAACATTAGTAATTGCTAATTTCAAGCTCTAAATAATTTTTACCTTATTAAAGAGAATAAAATTAACTTTTTTTATCCTTATGAATTATATTTTTAACATTTTTTAAAATAGCATCTAAACCCTTAAATTTAAGGTCTGGAAAGGCTTTTATAAGTCGTGAATATTCGGGATACTTTTTTATAAACAAAGAATCATATTTTATTTTAACTTCTTTTACAATATTCCCGATATTGGATTTTTCTTTACTCATTTTAGTTTCAGAAAGTGCAATTAACTGATCCAATTTAATTCTTAACTCAGGTATATTTTTAGTATTACCTAAATTTGATTTAAAATCTAAAAATTTCTCAGTTAACTCTGAATATGCAGTGATTAATTGGGTTAAAAGAGATTTTAGTTTGAGTATAGTAAGTATAGTAATTATAAAATCTAGAATAAAATATAGTAAAGTGATATAAAAGAGAAATATACCTGGATTTTTAGGTATCAAACCTACTATGTGTTCAATATAGGGATGAAGTACCTTTAGTATTAAAATTGAAATGAATCCCCATAGTATAGAGAATTTTAAGCATATTCTTCCATGAAGATTGTGGGGCTCATCGCTATAATCCCACCAAGTACTATCAAAAGCAGTTTCTAAAACATAGCCTGTTATATACTCGATAATTGAAGTTAAAAATATTGAACCTAAAAAAAGAAATATATAATTATTTTCAATAGGTTTTAGCAAAACAATTATTGACAAGATAGCGAAACCATAAATAGGACAAAAGGGTCCAGTTAGGAAGCCTCTATTAACAAATTCTTTTTTACGAATTGTAGCATATACTGTCTCAAGACACCAGCCCATGAAGGAATAAATAATAAAATAACAAAAAAGTGAAAATACATTAAAATTTAGTAAAGTTATATTAATCATAAATTAACTCCCTTTTGAACTTTGTATATTAAATCATCTCCTGGGTCGCTGAAAAGCTTTGTAGAAGATGCATTAACGACTTCAGAAGGAAATTAATAATTCTACTTATAAAAATAAGAGACTTCCCTTCTGAAATGTCTTTAAACAAGAAAATGATACCACAAAATATATTTTTTTTATAGTATATGAAGTGAACAAAATATTAATATATGCAATTTTATAGAATTAGATACATATACATTAATAAAACAATGATAAATTAAATTTAATATCTAGGAGGAAAATATTTGATAAATATCATATGGTTTTTAATTTTAACACTCGGAATAGTTATTGGAATGCTTAGTGGAAAAGGAGAAATTGTGTCAAAGGCCCTTGTATCATCTACAACTAGCTCTGTAGAACTAGTGATGGGGCTTGTTGGAATGATGTGTCTTTGGTGTGGGATAATGAAAATCGCGCAAAAAAGTGGGCTAACTGATAAATTAGCAAAGGTACTTAGGCCTGTTTTAAAAATGATTTTTAAGGAAACTTCTAAAAACAATAAGGTTATGTCTAGTATTACCATGAATTTAACAGCAAATATGATGGGGCTTTCTAACGCAGCCACTCCATTTGGGATAAAAGCTATGGAAGAGATGCAGAAAATGAATATTAAAAAAGATACAGCTAGCAATGATATGGCTTTATTTTTAGTTTTAAATGCTGCTTGTATTCAGTTTTTACCCACTACAGTAATATCTATAAGAGCGGCATATAATTCCCAAAATCCAGCCATTATTATAGTGCCTGCAATAATTACAACAGGTGTTGCTTCGGTTTTAGGTGTAGTTTATTGTAAAATATTACAAAAATATTTTTAGAAAATTACCTTTTTACGGACAGTGAATCTAAATGGAGAGTGAGTAAAATATGGTTATTATAGGTAACTTGATGTCGTACATGCTTAAGGGAATAATTCCGATTATTATTGCACTCGTGGTAACTTATGGAGTCATTAAAAAAGTTAAGGTTTATGAATGTTTTGTAGAAGGTGCAAAGGATGGAATAACAATTTGCCTAAAAATTTTTCCTTATCTTTTAGCTATGATTATAGCTGTTAATGTTTTTAGAGTTTCAGGGGCTTTAGACTTTTTTATTTGTTTAGTTACACCAATTGTTAAGTTTATAGGGTTACCGCCGGAAATTGTTCCCTTAGTTTTAATAAAACCACTCTCAGGAAGTGGTGCTTTAGGAGTTTTTACTGATATTATAAGGCAATATGGAGCAGATAGTTACATAGGGCGTGTGTCATCTATAATAATGGGTTCAACAGAAACTATCTTTTATACGTTGACAGTATATTTTGGAGCCATAAATATAAAAAAAATTAGGCATACATTACTCGCGGCAATACTCGCAGATATAACAGCAATCATAATGGCCGTTAATTTAGCAAAATTTTTCTTCTAATGATAACTTATATGTAGCTTGCTTATTATAGTATAATTTTATATTTTTAGGATAAAATTATTGACATAGTGATTTATTTGCAATACAATTATTATTGAATAAATGCAATGATGAGAAGAGTAATAAGCTAAAGTGTTAAAAGAGAGCTGTAACTGGTGAAAAGCAGTAGCAAGGTGGTTTATGAATATGGACTCTAAGCAGATTATCCAAATAAAAAGTATAAAAGATTATTGTGATGATAGTTTTTTTATTTGTTTATTAAGATAATACGGTAGCAACCGTTATATTGACAGGTGATGATAGTCACCCATTGAGATCTTTATAGTGATGTAGGGATGAATTAGAGTGGTAAAACGTTAAATACGTCTCTAAACAGAAGGATTTTTCTGTTTAGAGATTTTTTTTATTTACCGGGAAATTAATATTGTGGTTCAAAAGAAGATGAACAGCTTCAAAGAAGATGAATAGCTTCAAAGAAGATGAATAGCACCAAAATTAATTATTAGTAATTTAAATATGAGAGGTAGGAGAAATTTATGAATAAAAAAACTTTTTACATTACTACACCGATTTATTATCCATCAGCAAAGTTACATATCGGAAATACATATACAACGGTTGCTGCAGATGCAATTGCTAGATTTAAAAGGCTTACAGGCTATGATGTAATGTTTTTAACAGGAACAGATGAACATGGTCAAAAGATACAAAGAATAGCTGCGGAAAAAGGGGTTACTCCAAAACAGTATGTAGATAAAGTAGTAGCAGGTATACAAGAATTGTGGAGTATGATGGATATAAGTTATGATAAATTTATAAGAACTACTGACGAATATCATAAAAAGGCTGTTCAAAAATTATTTAAACAATTATATGATCAAGGTGACATATACAAGGGTGCATATGAAGGTTGGTATTGTACTCCATGTGAATCTTTTTGGACAGAAACACAAGCGGTAGATGGAAAATGTCCTGATTGTGGAAGACCTGTGGAGAAAGCTAAGGAAGAAGCATATTTCTTTAAAATGTCTAAATATGCAGATAAACTTATAGAATATATAGAAGCTCATCCAGAGTTCATACAACCAGAATCAAGAAAAAATGAAATGATAAATAACTTCTTAAAACCTGGTCTTCAAGATCTATGTGTTTCAAGAACAACATTTAATTGGGGTATACCAGTAGAATTCGATCCAGGACATGTTATATATGTATGGGTAGATGCATTATCTAACTATATAACTGCCCTTGGATATAATGGCGAGAATACGACTTTATATGATAAATACTGGCCGGCTGATATACATTTAATAGGTAAAGATATATTAAGATTCCATACAATTTATTGGCCAATAATGTTAATGGCATTAGGTCTACCTCTTCCAAAGCAAGTATTTGGTCATGGATGGCTTCTTTTTGATGGTGGAGTAAAAATGTCAAAATCAAAAGGTAATGTAGTAGATCCTGTAATACTAGTTAATCACTTTGGAGTGGATGCAGTGAGATATTACTTACTTCATGAAATACCATTTGGTTCTGATGGAATATTTACTAATGAAATATTCATAAAGAAAACAAATTCAGACCTAGCTAATGATTTAGGTAATTTATTATCTAGAACAGTAACAATGATAGAAAAATATTTTGATGGAGTTATACCAAAACCTAAAGATATAGCTGATGTGGATAATGAACTTATAGAACTTGCTCTTTCAATTCCAGGTAAGGTAGAAAAGGCTATAGATGACCTTAAGATTCCTGAAGCACTTGATCATGTTTGGACACTAATAAGAAGAACTAACAAATATATAGATGAAACAACACCTTGGATACTTGGGAAAGATGAAACGAAAAAGGAGAGACTCGGTACAGTACTTTACAATTTAGTAGAATCATTAAGAATGACATCAGTACTGATTTCAGCATTTTTGCCTACAACTAGTAAAAAAATAAATGCTCAAATAAATGCAAGTGTTACTACTTGGGATAGCTTAAAAACTTTCAATGGAACAATCCCCGGAACAAAAGTTAATAAAGGTGACGTAATGTTCCCAAGAATAGATGTAGAAGCTAAAATAGAGGAGCTTAATGTACTTGTAGAAGAAGCAAGAAAACTAGCGAGTAAACCTACAATGCAGCCAATAAAACAAGAAATTACTATAGAGGATTTTGATAAGATAGATATGAGAGTTGTTAAAGTATTAGAATGCGAACCAGTTAAAAAGACAAAAAAACTTCTTAAGTTAAAAGTAGATTTAGGTGGGGAAGTAAGACAAGTAATTTCGGGAATAGCCCAAAATTATAAACCAGAAGATCTGATTGGAAAGTATGTGGTATTAGTAGCTAATTTAAAGCCTGTTAATTTAAGAGGTGAATTATCACAGGGAATGATAATTGCAGCGTCGACAGATGACGATAGTAAACTATTTGCAATATCTATACCTGGAGAACTACCGACTGGAAGCACAGTAAGATAGCTTTATAATTAGTTATATATTACTGAAAATTATGAGGAGGAAATAACATGAAGTTTATTATAGGTTCCTTAGTTGGAGCTGTTATCGGGTACATAACCAATTGGTTAGCTATAAAGATGCTGTTTAGGCCACATAAAGAAATTAGAATTTTTAATGTTAAAGTACCATTTACCCCAGGACTTATTCCAAAGGAAAAGTCTAGAATTGCAAGGAGCGTAGGTGAGTCTATAGGTAATCATCTTCTAACTAAGGAAACAATCATTAAATCTTTATGCAGTGAAGATATGAATATGCAATTGGATACTTGGGTGAAAAGCAAAGTTAGTACTATGAAAAACAGCAATGCTACGGTAGAAGATGAGCTAAAGGATATATTAGGTGAAGAGTATTGTAATTTCACCAAAGGTACTGTAGGTAACGTTTCAAAATCACTTATAAGCTATATAAATGACGTGGAAGTTAAAAAGGCCATCGCTAAATATGTTTATGCACAGATAATGTCAGAACTAAAGGCAAAACCACAAGCTATTTGTGAAAGCAAATTATATAATTCAATAAAAAATAAAGTACTGAATTTGGTTATCGAATATAAGGATTCAAAAGATTTTCACGAAGAAATTCAAAAAATGTTAAAAGCTAAGGTAGCTAAATTAGTGCTTTTAGACAAAAAATTTGAAGATGTTATACCAAGCGAGATAACAAATAACCTAAAAGTTTATGTCTATGGTAAAAGATATAATATTGCTATGGAAATAAAAAAAATGATTAAAGAAGAAAGGAATAGTAAAAAATTAAAGCAAATTGTTGAGGAAACAATATCTACTAAACTAAGTCCGATGATAGCAATGTTTATCAGTAAGGATAGTATTTTTGAAAAAGTTGTAATTGGTATAGATGAATACTTGGATAATGTAGAAAATCATAATGACATTGCCCTAATCATTAATGATATAATAGACAAATTGCTTAAAAAAACAATATCTAGTGTTGTTTTTGATTTGCCAAAAGAAGGAATTGATGATGTTATAGAGCCATTGATTAATTTATTTACAACAAAAATTGTAGATGAAGAACTTATTATAAGTACTTTTGAAAAGCTTGAGAGTAAGTTTAATAGTTATATATCTGTTGAAGATTTGCTCGAAAAGACAGGGATAGAGTACAAAAATGTAATAGAGGAAATTGTAAATAGTCGAATAAATAGTATGATTGAAAATGATTCTACTAAACTAAAAATCAATGAAATAGTAGGTGTAATGATTAATAAATTGTTACATATAGAGATGAAATCAATATTTAAAGGAAGAGGAGATAAGGTTACTCAATCTGTTTCTAAAGTAGTTGAAAAATCATATAATAAATTCATAGAGAATAAGGCACCAGAAGTAATTGAAGTGTTAAATATAGCTAAGATAGTTGAAGAAAAAATCAATGAATTCGATGTAGCTTTTTCAGAGGAAATTATACTCGAAATTGCTAGTAAAGAGCTTAATGCTATAACTTGGCTAGGGGCATTACTTGGTGCTATTATGGGACTATTATCACCTATACTAGGTTCAATGTAGTACATTATAATCAAAAGTCACTTCCGTTAGGAGGTGGCTTTTAATTATTTTAACGACCAAGGAGATGATTTAATGTTGTATACATCACAGAATCTTGCTAAAAGTTAGATACTAGTGATATAATATCTAACATATATTTGGAGTTTATATTAAATTTATAAGTTCATAGAAAGGATGGTGAAAACTGTTATTAAACTTTCGGTGTTTAATGCAGTAGAAATTATGATATTTGATTCACATGCACATTATGATGATGAGGCTTTTAATGAGGATAGAGATAAGGTAATAATGGGTTTAAATGATAAAGGGGTAATAGGAGTCTTAAATTGCGGGGCATCACTTGAAGGCGCAAGAATGTCAGTACAATTATCCAATAAATATGATTTTATATATTCAGCAGTTGGAATACATCCTGAATATGCAAATATTGTTAATGATGAAGTTATCAAAGAATTAGGAGATTTAGCGCATCAGCCAAAAGTTAGAGCTATTGGCGAAATAGGACTTGACTATCATACAGAAGAAAATCCAGATAGAGAAATACAAAAGGCCGCATTTAAACTTCAAATGGAGCTTGCAAAAAAACTTAAATTACCAGTAGTCATCCATGATAGGGATGCTCATCAAGATACTTTAGATATATTAAAACAATTCCCCGAAGTGATAGGCACAGTTCACTGTTTCTCAGGAAGTGTTGAATTCGCTAGGGAGTGTTTGAAACTAGGCTATTATATAGGGTTTACCGGAGTTATAACATTTAAAAATGCAAAAAAAACAGCAGAGGTTGCAAAAGAGGTACCAATGAATAGGATACTCGTAGAAACAGATTGTCCATACATGGCACCAGTTCCTCTTAGAGGGAAAAGAAACGAATCTGATTATATTAAGTATATAATAGAAAAAATATCAGAAGTTAAGGAGAAAAGTATAAAAGAAATTGAAGATGTAACAATCCATAATATTAAAAATTTGCTAAAAATAGAAAATTAGTGTAGAATAGATAATGTTCAATAAATGGTATAATTTTACAATAAATATTTGTAATTAAAATTAAATGTATAACATATAATTTTAATGGAAAATATTGTTTTCCAGTTTACCCTCAAGACTGGGTTAATTAGTTTATTTTGTAATTGTAATTGTATGCATAATGATGCATTAACAGTCAAAACTTAGAGTATTGGTATGGAAATTTGACATATTTACTGCTTCAAGTTATAATACGCAAGTGCTATTGACTAAGGGAGGGAATTTTTATAATGAAAAACGCGAAAAATAATTTTAAGAACTATTTTTCAAACGGACCCAAGACGGTTTTTGTAGTAATGCTAGTAGTAATGTGCATTACGGTGACTATATTTAACATGAAAAAAGCTATATCTGTTATCGTTGACGGTAAGGCTATACAAGTTGTTACTTTAAAGAGCAATGTTACACAAATACTAAAAAGTAATAATATAGCATTAGGATCAAAGGACCAAATAACAGTTAGTTTAGACAGTAAAGTAAAAGACGGAGATAAAATATATATAAAAAAAGCTATTAATGTTAAAGTAGAAGTTGATGGTAAAAAATACAATATTCTAACTGCTGAAAATACAGTAGAAGATATGCTTAAGGCAGAAAAAATTGTATTAAGTGGAACGGACAAAGTTATTCCATCAAAAAACAATGAGTTAACATCTGGGTTACAAGTGGTAATAACAAGAGTAAACACCAAGACACTTAAAGAGACAAAAGCAATAAATTTTGCAACGGAAATTAAGAATAGCAATGAGTTAAATAAGGGTGCAAAGAAAGTAATTCAAAAGGGTAAAGCAGGTCAGAAAGTTGTAACCTCATCTGTTGTCTATGAAAATGGCAAAGAGATATCGAGAAACTTGATTAGCGAAAAAGTTAAATCAAAGCCTGTTAAACAAATAATTGCATTAGGAACTACTGGCGTTTATACAGCATCTCGTGGGGGAAACGTTCGTTACTCGAGTAAACTGAGTGTAAGGGCAACAGCATATACTGCTGATTATAGTTGTACGGGCAAAGGTCCGGGTGACCCTGGATTAGGTATAACATCTACTGGAGCACGTGCGAAAAGAAATGCTAATGGATATAGTACTATTGCTGTGGATCCTAGAGTTATTCCTTTAGGCACTAAAGTTTATGTAGATGGATATGGATATGCTATTGCAGAAGACATAGGTGGGGCTATAAAGGGTAACCACATAGATTTGTATTTCAGTTCCACTGATGAAATGTGGAGTTGGGGAGCAAGAAATGTTAGTATTTATATTGTGAAATAGGAGCATAAGCTCCTTTTTTTTGTCTTATAGTTTATTATTAATAAGTAAAATGGTATTATAGATACAGTATTAGAAAGAAATACTAAGAGCGTTCATTATTACAATTATATAATAATGGATATTTTCTTAGTTTAGCATAACACTTAAAATGACAGTTATTATTGTGTATCGGTCGCGATAAATAGCAAGGGGGATAATATGATTAAAGAAGTGATAGTAGTTGAAGGAAGAGATGATGTTACAGCTGTTAAAAGAGCAGTAGAGGCTGAACTAATTTCTGTAGGCGGATTTGGAATTAACGAAAAGGTAATTAACAAAATAAGAGAAGCTCAAAAGAGAAAAGGCGTAATAATTTTTACTGATCCAGACTTTGCTGGAGAAAAAATAAGAAGAATTATTACTAAAAGGGTAGCTAATGTAAAGCATGCATACATATCTCAAAAAGAAGGAACTAGAGATGGGGACATAGGCGTTGAAAATGCATCACCTGAAACAATATTAAGAGCGCTCGAGGCTGCTAAGTTTGAAGTACAAGAGAAGAGAAAAGAATTTGATGTGCATGATATGATATTTTTTAAATTAACAGCGGATAGCAAGGCAAGAGAAAGGCGAGATGCCCTAGGAAACAAATTAGGTATAGGATATGGTAATGCTTCACAATTTTTAACTAGGTTAAACAACTATGGAATTGTAAAAGAAGAATTTACAGAGGCATTAGAAAAAATAAACAAGGAGATGAATTATGGCAGATTTGACGATTAGTGAGGTTAGTAAAAAATATGAATTTAGATTTAAAAAAGGTTTGGGTCAGAATTTTTTAATAGATGACTCTGTTCTAGATGATGTTGTAGATGGAGCAGAAGTTAATAACGATGATTTTATTATAGAAATAGGACCAGGATTTGGAACATTAACTAGAGCACTTTTAAGGAGAGCTAAAAGAGTTTGTGCTATAGAACTAGATGATAAACTTTTGCCTATTTTGGAAGACGAGCTTAAAGAGTTCGATAATTTTGAGCTTATACATAATGATGCTTTAAAAGTAGATTTCAATGAATTGATAGGAGATGAAAAATCCGTAAAACTAGTTGCTAATTTACCGTATTACTTAACAACACCTATAATTGTTAATTTACTTACTGGAGGTTATAATTTTAAGTCTTTGACTATAATGATACAAAAGGAAGTTGCTCAGAGGATAGATTCAGAGCCTAATTGCAAAGCTTATGGAGCTTTTTCAATATTAGTTCAGTACTATTGCAACACAAAAATACTTCGCCTTGTGCCGCCAACAGCATTTTTGCCAGAGCCTAAGGTAGAATCTATGGTTATAAGGTTAGATAGACTAAAAGAGCCTAAGGTTAAGGTTAATGATGAAGCTTTATTTTTTTCTATAGTAAGAAAATCTTTTAATATGAGAAGAAAAATTTTATGGAATTCTGTTAAAGATATAGGAATTCCTAAAGAAGAGTTATTAAAGTGTTTTGAAAGAGCAAATATTGATCCTAAAAGAAGAGGAGAGACTTTATCCCTTGCAGAATTCGCATTGCTTTCCGATGAAATAGGATTTATAAAATAAATTTCAAGATATTGTTCATTTTTTATCATACACTTCATATATTATAATGAATAAGTTTTATATGGAGGTAGAAGAAGGTGACACCTAAAAAAAATTATAGTAGGTATTTTATTATATTACAAGAAGATGAAAAAGGCTATTCATTAGAATCTGATAAAATTCCTTCTGGTTATGCAAAACTCGAAATGAAAAACAGTAAATGTAAGATTTCATACTATGTGCAAAACCTAAGGAAAGAAAAACAACCTTATTACATGATTTTAATATGTGGCAAAAAAGATGTAAACAAGATTATAAAAGTTGGTAAATTGAACATAGACGATCATGGTAGGGTAGACATTTTTCATGAATATGATATGGACAATATAGCGGACACTGGTATTAATGCTGAAAAAATTATTGGAGCGGCAATTGTAAAATTCTTAGATAACAATGTAATTTCAATAATGAGCGGTTTTTCAACAACTGAAAAACCAAATGAATGGAAAAACTATAAACTAGCTGATTCTAATAAGGAAACGAAAGAAGCTAGAACAGATGAAGTGAAAAATGAATTTGATGAATATGAACAAAGTATAGAAATAATTAAAGTAAAGAGTGATGAAGCACTCAAACATTTAGAGGTTCAAGAGAAGGTAGATAAAAAAGTAGATGCTGAGCAAAGAATTGAATCTAATGATATTTTACCTATAGAAACACAATTAAATGTAGATCAAATATTAGAAAAGAAAGTAGATATTATGCAAAAAGCTAGTATTGAAAACGCTTCGCTAATAAAAGATCCAAAGAAGACAGAAGATGAAAAAGTACAAATTGATCAAAGAGATAATACTTGTGATATCGAAATCCCAGTGCAAGTAGAAGAAGGTAAACTTAAATCTGATTTTGAAGAAATAATTAGAGATAAAGATAAAAAGTTCTGTAAAGAAAATAAGAAGCAAAAAGAGTATGAGAGTAATAAAAAGGAAAACAATTATTATAAAGCTGAATATCCTAAAGGTGCCATGGGGAATTTCTTCAAGGCGGCAGCGCAAGATTTTGTAGAAGTACCTGATTTTACTAAGGAAATCAAGTGGTGCAAATGGTATAAGGTACCTGTGCATAACTTAGAGAATATGTATGATTTGAGTGATTATAATAAATATACTATAGCGTATTACCCTATGATTTGTTATTACCCATACATTAGAAATTATAAATCTTTTATGCTAGGATACAAATGTGATTCAAGTGGAAAAATGAAATATATAGTTTATGGTATACCTGGAAGCAGAAATAAAGTGCATCAACCTTATGGAGGTAAAACTGGTTTTGTGACTTGGATTGCAGATAAGGGAAGTGATGAAATGGGACATTGGTTAATGTTTTATGATTTCAAAAATTCAACAGTTGTTGTCCCTATAAAAAAGTAATATAGAAAGAACAAAATGTGTGACTATTATTTAGTCACACATTTTATTTTTTTAATATTTTTATACTATTTATCATATAGTATATTAATATTAATATTTGGGGGGAAACATTGAAGATTATATTTGTAAATAGAAAAAAAATTGGGATTATAGTAATAGTTTTTGGACTTATGATTACTCTGCTAGGGATATCAAAACAATTTGATCAAAAGTTAAAAACGACTATTCTTGTAGAAAACAATATTAATTTATTGGATGATTATGTAGCCATAAATGGTAAAATAAATTATAAATTACCTAAGGGATGGACAACAAATGAAAAGAAATTTTCCGGGGACGAGATTCTATACCACAATGATTTTAAGTCTTCCGATGCATTAATTCATGGATTCGTAGAAGTATGGAAAGGTAGAAATGACTTAAAAGCATTTTTAGATAATAGTAAAAGCATATCGGAAGGGCAAAATAAAATTAAAAATTATAAGATAAATGAAATTGCTATTAATGGTAAAAAAACATATGTAGTACAATACTTAATTAATGTATCAGACAACAATTGGTATAAGTCTTATGAATATTTTATTGATGATAAGGAAGAGTTTTATAGATTTTCATTTTTTACAAGAAATGTTGATTTTAAAGAAACATATGGAGCTATTTTTGAAAGCATAGTTGAAACATTAAAAATTAGATAAAATTAATTATATTTGCTTTAAACTTTTTAGTGTATTATAATTTATCTAATAAGATCCAAAGGAATAAAAATATAGGAGAAGCATTATGCTTCTCTTAGTTTTTGTTTTTTAGGTAAATAAAGTAAATTGAATAAAAGCAAAAGTTTTATTATTAAGGGGTGGGGACAAATGAAGCCAATATTATTTGAGTTTTCTTTTGTGAAAATTTATGGATATGGATTAATGATAATGATAGGAATTCTTGCAGCGCTTTGTCTATTATCATATAGAAGTAAGAAAGGACAATATAATGAGGACAATGTTTGGGATATGGCAATACTTTCAATAATTTGTGGGCTAATAGGTGGAAAAGTATTGTACATAATTACAGATATTAAGGAAGTCTTGCAAAATCCTTCAGTATTAAAAAATATTGGAAATGGGTTTGTTATTTATGGAGCTATTTTGGGAGGAATACTGGGTGTTTATATCTATAGCAAAAAAAAGGCTTGGAATACGCTTAGAGTGCTTGACCTATTAGTTCCAAGTTTAGCTCTGGCACAAGGATTTGGTAGGATAGGATGCTTTTTAGCTGGATGTTGCTATGGAAAGGTCACGTCATTACCAATAGGGGTAGAGTTTAATAACTCGCCGTTTGTACCTGCAAATGTACATCTAATCCCAACGCAAATTTATTCTTCAATATTTGATTTTATGTTAGCGTTTTTTTTACTTTGGTATGATAGGTGTGAGCGAAAAAAAGGAAGAGTATTTTCTCTTTATCTTATTATATATAGTATAGGCAGATTTTTAATCGAGTTTTTAAGAGGTGACCCTAGAGGAAGTGTATCTATACTTTCTACATCTCAGTTCATTAGTTTGTTTGTCTTAATTATTGGAATTTTATTATTTAATTTTGAAAGAATAAAAAAAGATGTTTCTAAATAATATAAGAACTGTATTTATAAAAATAAGTACAGTTCATTTTATTGAAGTTTTATTAAAATAGATTAAACATATCATTCTTAAACATATTAGTTAAACTTCCAGTATCTAAATCAATAGTATCTCCTGTTTTTGAATTCCTAGGTAACCTTGTTATGCTTACATCTATAGTAGTTCCATCTTGAAAATTTATAAAAGCATCTGTACTGTTCATATCTATTATTTTTCCAAACATTATAAAAACATCCTTTCATAAATAGCTTTACTATAGTTTTAGCAAAGAACTTTATTATATTCAAAAAGTGAGAATGTTATTATAAATTATATACAGAACTACCCTAAACTATTAGTAAGTATATGTAATAGCTTATTTTGCGTCGTACTTGATTTTAGATGCAATAAGGTACCAATTAACCATACAATTTAATTTGTTGCATGAGATATGATATTGAGCCATGAAAGCCTTACTGTATATTTTTTTAACTAAATTAAAAAACACCTATCACAAAGTGATAGATGTTTTTTATATAATTAATTTGAATTATATTCTAGTAACATTTGAAGCTTGTGGGCCTCTAGCACCAGTAGTGATTTCAAATTGAACTTGTTGTCCTTCTTCTAAAGACTTATATCCGTCTCCTTGAATAGCTGAGAAATGTACGAATACATCCTCTTCTCCTTCAACTGATAAGAAACCAAATCCTTTTTCTGAATTAAACCATTTAACTGTACCTGTTTTCATATAACTTTCCTCCTGAATAAAAAAATTTGCAACATTTGTAACATACTTATCATGATACTACACTTTGGTGCTTTTTTAAATAGATTTTAGAAAAAATAAATATACTTATTGTATTTATACCATATTTTACTAAAGTTATATATTATGTAAATAATTAAGTTAAATAGAAAATATAGATAGTTTATTCACTGTATAAAATTTAATATTTTAACGGCTAGAGAGTCGGTTATTTCATCGTTAATTACTAACGTATTACTACCTATTTTTGTGGCATTTTTCATATACATAAGAAATGTTTCAACACCATCTAAAGGGAAAGACGCCTGTGATGTTTTGTAGTGCATAGGAATAACTATTTTAGGATTTATTTTTTTAGTGACTTGTGAGGCTTCTTTACCGTCTATTGTATAGTTACCACCTACAGGGACAAATAGTATATCTATAGAACCTATAGCGCAAAGATCATCATTTGAAAGAGTATGGCCTAGATCACCTAAATGGCACATGCAGTACCCATCCAATGTAAAGATGAATATTATGTTGTCACCACGTTTTGCACCTTTATTTTTGTCATGATAAGAAGGAATACCTTTTATATATATATCATAAACAGTGGATATACCAATCTTATTTATAATTTTATAATTACCCATAAGCTCTCTAGTATAATTGTGATCGAAATGCTGATGGCTTATAGTGACAATGTCAGGGCTACCTTTATAAACTTCATATCCTAAAGTAGCATCAAATGGATCCGTTAAAATCTTAGTACCTTTTGAATCTTCTAAAAGAAAACATGAATGACCTAGCCAAGTGATTCTCATGTAAATTACTCCTTTTTTAATTGTATTTATTTACATAGATTGAAACCATTATTTAAGTGGAACGTATTTTATAGTGAATGATATTTCATAATACTATTTATAGTATAAATTATGCCACCTTTTGTAGCGAAATACACTATAAAAAATTTATATAAGCAGATTTTCAATAAATAGTTGAAAGAAATTAAAAAAATTATAAATTATTGAGATGAAAATAAAAGTATAGTATGATTAATTGAGAATTAATACCATAATAAAATACATACTTAAAGTTATTTTAATAATTTTATTTAGTAATTATAAGGATTTAGGAGGGGTTATATGAAAAAAATTTTTAAAGCATTTGTAATTATGATTTTAGCTTTAGTTGTGTGTATACCTATGCAAACCATAGTGAAGGCTAGTACAATTACAAATATGGAGTCTAAAAAAGACGTGGTAATTAGTAAACCTTTCACAGTAAGTTTTAATAAGGTTTTAAATGTTAGCACAGTGAATACTACAAACATTAAGGTGCTTTCTGATGATAATAAGTACATAGAAATCAAAGTTAGTTTAGCGATTGGTAATAAAAATGTAGTAGTTGAACCTGTGGAAAATTATGAATACAATAAAAAATACACATTGATTGTAACAAATCAGGTTAAATCCACTGATGGTAAAATCCTTCCTAGTGAAGTTAGAATGGATTTTACTACTAAAAGTGCACCTACAAAACCAAGCGAATTTACTGTATGTATTGATCCAGGTCAGTACTATAAGGTAATTACTGGTGCAAGTGGGGTTAAGGCTAAGGATATAAATTTAAGTACAGCGTTAAAACTTGGTAGTATACTAAAAACAAGAGGATTTAATGTAGTATATACAAGAACTACTGATGCGGTAACTTGGACTCAGAGTGGCGAAGATGCTGCAAAAGCATTAATTGCAAAAAATGCAAATGCTAATATATTTTTAAGTATAAACACTAATTCATATACGGCAGATAGTACTGCTAATGGAATAGAAACATATTACAAATCTGATGTAAGTGCAAATAAGCTTCTTGCGACATCAGTGCAATCTGAACTAATAAAAGCAACACAAGCTAAAGATAGGGGAGCCCAAGTAGGAAGTACTGAAATATTAACTAAGACAAGCTGTCCTACCATAGTTACGGACTTGGGGTTTATAACAAATCCAGGTGAAGAGGCATTATTAATTAGTACACAGTATCAAAACAACGCTGCAAAAGCTATAGCTAATGGATTAATGAATTATGCTGGCTTTGCAAATACCGATACTACTTATGATAATACTTTGAAAATATCTTCAATACCAGATATAGTAGGTAGTGTAACAGTTGGGGATACATATGCATTGCCGAAAACTGTAACCGCAATTATGAGCAATGGTTCAAAACAAACAGTTAGTGTAACATGGCTTAAATCAGTTGCTACAAGCGTTGTAGGCAGTACCACTTACTATGGAACTGTGATTGGAATAGCCACGAATGCAAAAGCTATAATTACTGTAAAAGCTGCAACTATTGCGGCGAAGTATAAAATAGTTTTAGATGCAGGTCATGGTGGAAGTGACCCAGGAGCAATAGGACCGACGGGTGTTTATGAGAGTACAGTAAACCTTGCAATTACTTTAAAAGTAGGAGCAATATTAACTAAAAATAATGTTTACACCGTATATACAAGAACAACGAATGCTATAGCTTATTCAACTGATGAATCTAGAAATCTCCAATTAAGATGTGATATTTCTAATAATGCTAAGCCAAATTATTTTGTATGTATACATGCAAACGCAGCAGATATGACATCGGCTCATGGCACCGAAACTTTTTATTATGCTGGAAATGTAGCTGCATCAAAACTTGCGCAGAATATTCAAACTGAAATAATTAAAGCAACTGCAAGTTATGATAGGGGAATTAAAACTGCTAATGATTATGTTTTTAGAAATAATAGTGCCACAGCTATATTGGTGGAAACTGGATTTATAACTAACCCGTCAGAAGAAAAATTACTAAATAGCTCTGCATACCAAACTAAAGTGGCTAATGCAATTGCAAAGGGAATTCTTAATACTTTAGGAATAACTAATATAAAATATTAATTATTTAAAGGCATAAAGGCATAAAGGCAAAATCATAAAAAACAACCTTAATAGTAAAATCCTATTGAGGTTGTTTTTTTATGATTCATGTTATATAAGTCTAAAACTTATTAATCATCTCCTGGGTCGCTTCAACAGCTTCGAAGAAGATGCATTAACGACTTCAGAAGGAGAATTATATTACCACTGAAGTTTTCTATTTGTTTGGGGATGTAACTCCAACTTATAGAAGTGGGAGACTTTCCTTCTGAAATGTCGTTAAATGTCTAATAAATTCTTTTGATAGTTAGAGTAACAGAATCTAAGCTCTTCAATTTGAGCATCTAATTGTATCTGTAATGTAGAAAGTTCTTCATAATTTTCAACATTAGAAGCTTCTTTTATCTTAGTAAATAGGCTAGTTTTAGAATAAGTATCTTTCATAAGAGAGTGTCTTAGGTCATTAACTTTTTGCCAATTTGCTAAATCTAAATCTAATGCTTTTTCAGCAGTGTGAATCATTTTAAATTTCCTGATTTCTTCTGAATAATTGTTTAACAATCTATTATTTATTTCGGTAACCCATCTAGAGGTTATTGCCATTCTAAAACTATTTATTATACTAGTAGTAAATACGCCACCAGCCTTAAGGATTTCAAGTTTTTCAGGACATTCATCTAGTGCACAAACATTTTCATAAACAGTTTTAGGTGCTTTACCAAAGTAATCTGCGCGTTGCTGTTCTGTATAGTATTCAAATACATCTTCTTCACTTCTATAAGACCTATCTTTTTCTAAATAATCTGCTTCATCTCCTGGTGCCTTAGATAGTTCTTTCAAAAGATCATCTTCAGATTTATTGTTTTTGATTGCATATACTATACCGTCAAGCATACCCATATATAAAGTAGATAAAGCTAGGTAAGTATTAGTATGTGGGCATGGAGCTCTAAGTTCAAATCTTGTAGCAAGTGGATTATCAAGGTCCCTTATTAATGCGAGTAGTATAGATCTATTTCTAGATGGAACATCAACACTGTGACCAAGTGATGTTACTATACATATAGGAGCCTCAAAACCAACTTTTAATCTTCTTAGAGAATCATTTGTTGAAGAAACAAATGGGTTTATTACTTCATAATTCTTAAGTACACCCATTACTGAAGCGTATCCTAAATTACTTAAGAAATGGTTATTATCTGAATTAAATAAATTAACTCTTTTGCCGTTAGTTAATTTAACAGCGATTCCAATATGAGTATGTTCGCCACTGCCGGCTACATCATGTACGGGTTTTGCTAAAAAGTTAACATCTAAACCATTAAGTCTAAAGGTTTCTTTTACTAAATTTCTAATGAATAACTCGTTATCTGCACATTGAAGAGCGTCTGAGTATTTCCAATCTATTTCAAGTTGTTCCATTATATGTGTTAGTGAACCAGCTTCTCCGATTTGAGCTTTTACTCCACCAACTTCTTTATGACCCATTTCAGGTTCAAAACCATACTTTTCCATTAAAAGAAGAGTTTGTTCAAGAGCTGTTCTAACATTTCCTTTAGTTTTACTCCAATACTGTTCTTTTAGTACTTGTGATGTAGATAATTCTTCTATATCTGCTTTATCATTAGGTGTTTTTACCCAAAACTCTAACTCAGTTGCAGATGTGAGCATTAACTTATCAATATCTTTAAATTCAAAATCAAAAGAACTTAAAGCAGATGGATTTTCTTTAAGTAAATCAAGAAGAGTTGTTTTGAAAGTTTCAACGGATTTTTTTAGTATTGATCTTGAATCTACTGCGATTTTATCATGTAATAATGTACATGGAATTTTGAGTGTTCCTATTGGTAATTCTGTTTCTGGGTCAATGTTTTCATAATTGTAATCAATATACCAATTACAATCAGCATCTGCAAGCATATCCAACTTAGCGTTGTTTAGAGTTGCGATACCTGGCAATACTACAGATGAACCATCGGTTTGAATAACACCGTTTTCGAATCCACTGATGTCATCTAAAAATATTTGAATTGGAATTCTCTCGTCAGTGTCATTACCTGATAAGTCAATACCAACAAGGGAAACGAATTTCACCTCGGAGTGTGCAAGTAGGATGTCTTTAATGTCCTTTTCAGAATGTTTTTCTTTAGGAATTACATAAATTAATTTTTTCAAAATAATAGTCCTCCTTTAAATATATATTTAATTGTTAAAAAGTCACTGAAATGACTTATTTGACATTTTTATGAACAAGCTTTTAATGAAATATTTGACTTATTTGTAATAATTCATATACATCAGAGGGTAATAAAAATCCATACTAATACATAACTGAATTTTAGTTGCAAATAAAATGATTTTATTACAAAAATGAAGTTGTGTCAATACAAAACATCAATAATTTAAAATAATTACGAAATAATGACACTATTTTGCAAGTTGACGAAAACACAAATTCATTAAAGAAACAAATTTTAAAACCATTTATATTTTTGTATTACAATAAGGTTCATTTTTAACTAACATTATATCACATATATCTAGGTAAATGTGTTAAATAAATAATCGTGGAATTTATTGTAAGCGTTGCATAATAATACTTTAAGGGTAGAGAGACACTTGTACTAATATAAATCCAAGGCTCCAAATAAATAGCTTTAAATCCATATTAATTGTAAGAAAATTCAAAAAGAAATTGACAACAAAAATTCATTATAATATAATAGTAAGAAGTTATATTAATTTATAATATATTTATATTAATTATTAATTATGACTAATTAATAGCTTTGATTAGGAAAAGTATTTAAACAAGTAACTTAAAGAGAGTGGGAAAGGTGAGAACCCATAGTGAAGGTTTAAAGAAAATCACCTATGAGCTGAGAGCTGAAATTTTAGTAAGCTTATCCGTATTTCTGCGTTAAAGAATAAGGTATAACAGTACTTGATTTTATATATATCATATAGGTGGTTTAGCGAATTTAACTTCGCCCTATTAAATAGGGGGGAGTTTTTTATATTTAAAATGTAGTTTCAATTAATATCTAATAAAGATAATGAAAATTAAGCTGAGAAGTTTTACATGTCTAATTTGATATTATCAAATAAAATTGAAAAAGGAGTTTTATTATGTATAAAAAAAATGATCCTTCCAAGAGCTTTATGGAAATAGAAAGTGATGTACTTAAGCTTTGGAAAGAAAAAGATATCATTCAAAAGAATTTTGATTTAAATAAGGGTGGAAAGACATTTACTTTCTATGATGGTCCACCAACAGCAAATGGGAAACCACACATAGGTCACGTCTTAACTAGAGTTATGAAGGATTTAATACCAAGATATAAGGTAATGAAAGGATATAATGTTCCAAGAAAAGCTGGATGGGATACTCATGGTTTACCAGTAGAACTTGAAATAGAAAAGAAACTTGGAATTAATGGCAAACCTGGCATAGAAGCATACGGAGTAGAAAAATTCGTTGAAGAATGTAAGGCTAGTGTTTTTAGCTATGTTAATATGTGGAAAGAAATGTCTGAGAGAGTAGGATACTGGGTTGATATGGATAACCCTTATGTAACTTACCATAATGATTATATTGAATCAGTTTGGTGGGCATTAAAACAAATGTGGGATAAAGATCTATTATACAAGGGTCATAAGGTAATGCCTTATTGTCCAAGATGTGGAACTTCATTATCTTCTCATGAAGTAGCTCAAGGATATAAAGATGTAAAAGAAATGTCAGCATATGTAAAATTTAAAGTAAAAGGTGAAGATAAATACATAGTTGTTTGGACTACAACTCCTTGGACTCTTCCAAGCAATGTAGCTCTTGCAGTTAATAAAAAATATGATTATGTTGAAGTAAATCAAGAAGGTGAAACTTTAATACTATCAAGAGATTTATTAGGTAAACTTGAGGGAGAGTATGAAGTAGTACGTGAATTTAAAGGAGAAGATCTACTGGGCCTTGAATATGAGCAAATGTTTGATTTTTATACTCCAAAAGAAAAGGCTTTTTATATAGTTCATGGAGATTTTGTAACTCTTTCTGATGGTACAGGCATAGTTCATATTGCTCCAGCTTATGGTGAAGACGATAACTTGCTTGGTAAGAAATATGATTTGCCACTTATTAACTTAGTCGATGTAGAAGGCAAGTTTGTTGACTGCGTTACTCCATGGAAAGGAATCTTTGTTAAAGATGCAGATGCTAAGATATTAGAGTACTTAAAAGAAAATAATGTTTTATATAAAGCAGAGAAATTCGAACATTCATATCCACACTGTTGGAGATGTGACACACCACTATTATATTATCCAAGAGAAAGCTGGTTTGTAAGAATGTCTTCTATGAGAGACAAACTTATAGAAAATAACAATAAGGTTAATTGGATGCCAGATAACGTTAGATCAGGTAGAATGGGTAAATTCCTTGAAGGTGTTATAGATTGGAGCATAAGTAGAACAAGGTATTGGGGAACTCCACTTCCAATATGGGAATGTGAATGCGGACACCGTGAACTTATAGGAAGCATAGAAGAACTTAACGAAAAAGGAATAGATGTACCGGAGGGAATAGAACTTCATAAACCATATATTGATAAGGTACACTTAAAATGTCCTAAATGCGGAAAAACTATGACTAGGGTAGAAGAAGTTATAGATTGTTGGTTTGATTCAGGATCAATGCCATTTGCGCAACATCATTATCCATTTGAAAACAAAGAAGTATTTGAAGCTAATTTCCCAGCTCAATTTATTTCAGAAGCAGTGGATCAAACAAGAGGATGGTTCTATACATTACTTGCAATATCTACTACTGTATTTGATACAAATCCATTTGAGAATTGTATAGTTCTTGGTCATGTATTAGATAAAAACGGACTTAAAATGTCTAAACATAAGGGCAATGTGTTAAGTCCATTCACGATTCTTGAAAATCAAGGAGCAGATGCTCTTAGATGGTATTTCTATACAGCAAGTGCACCATGGTTACCATCAAGATTTTATGAGGGTGCAGTTATAGATGCACAAAGAAAGTTCATAGGAACCCTTTGGAATGTATATTCATTCTATATTTTGTATGCAGATATAGATAATTTTGACCCAACTAAATACGAAACATTTAAGGCTACTAATATTATGGACAAATGGATGATGTCAAAATTAAATTCATTAGTAAAAGATATAGATGAACACTTAACTAATTACAGAATAACTCAAGGAGCACTTGAGCTAGAAGACTTTATTGAAGAACTTTCTAACTGGTATGTAAGACGTAATAGATCAAGATATTGGGTAGAGTCACTTACAGAGGATAAGATAAGTGCTTATATGACACTATATAGAGTTATTACAACGTTTGCTAAAATATCTGCTCCATTTATACCGTTTATAACAGAAGAGTTATATCAAAATCTAGTAGTTGCATTTGATAAAAATGCTCCTGAGAGTATTCATTTATGTACTTGGCCTGAATATCAAGAAGACCAAGTTAATAAGGATTTAGAAGAAGAAATGGACAAAGCTTATAGGATTGTTAAATTAGGAAGAAGTGCACGAAATGCTGCTAATATAAAGAATAGACAGCCACTTTCGAAGATGCTTGTTAGTTCTAAATCTCTTCCAGAGTATTATGGACATATAGTTAAAGAGGAACTTAATATTAAGGAAGTAGAGCTAGGTGCTGATCTTTCTAAATATGTTAAATTCGAAATTAAACCTAACTTACCAGTGCTTGGTAAACCATATGGTAGATTAATACCTGGTATTAAAAAAGCTATTGGAGCTATGAATCAAATGGAACTTGCTCAAACTATAAATAAAGGTAATATTGTTACTATTAATGTTGCTGGTACGGAAATAGACTTAGATAGTGAAAAATTACTTGTTACAATGCAAGGACTTGAAGGTTACGCTTTTGCTGGCGAAGGCGAAATGGGAGTAGTATTAATTACCCACATAACTGATGAACTTAAAGAAGAAGGTAATGTACGTGAAATCTTAAGTAAAATTCAAAACATGAGAAAAGAAACTGGATTTGAGGTTGCTGATAAGATTATAACTTATGTATCAGGAAATGAAATACTTCAAAAGGTAATTGCTAAGTTTGAAGATCAGATTAAAAAAGATACTTTATCTGCCCAAATTGTATATAACGAAGATAGAGAATACAAGACGGTAAAGATAAATGGTGAGGACTTACAATTAGATTTAGTGAAGTTATAATTAATAATAGTAAAGCAGAGTATGTGGCAATTGTCACATACTCTGCTTTTAATAATGATAAAATCTGGATAATATCTATGAAATGAAGAAATAAATAAGATAACGCCATGATTAAGGAATATATTAACTGGCAATAATAAAAAGTATAGGTTAAAATTATTGTATTGGGACATACTTTAGTGTAAGTTCGTGTTATAGCTTGAAAAGAAAAGTTTTTATAAGTATAATGGTAAGATAAGAAAATAGTGGGAGTTGAGTAATATGGCTGCTTCAATAAAAGATGTCGCAAGAGAAGCGGGAGTTTCTATTGCAACAGTATCTAGAGTACTAAATGATATAGATGTGGTAAATGAAGACACCAAGAAAAAGGTAAAAGATGCAATAAAGAAATTATCATACAGGCCGAATATAGTTGCTAGAAGTTTAAAGACACAAAAATCCAGTACAATAGGAATAATTATACCGGATATATCCAATCAGTTTTATCCCGAAATAGTTAGGGGTTGCGAGGATGTAGCTAATATTTATAATTATAATATTATGCTTTGTAATGCAGATTTAGATGTAGACAAAGAAATGGAATCTTTAAGAATACTTAAAGAGAAAATGATAGATGGAGTTATATATATGAGTAATTCCATAGGAAATAATGTAATAGAATTAATAAAAGAATTAGAAATGCCGGTTGTTCTTGTTGAGACAGCGGATGAACAGGGTATATTCCCTAGTGTTGCTATTGATAATGTAACGGCAGCAGCGGATGCAGTGAAATATTTAGCAAATAAGGGAAATAAAAATATTGCATACGTAGGGACTTCTATAGAAAAAGTAAATGCATTATCTCAAAGATATACAGGCTATACAAAAGGACTTTCAGATATAGGAATAACTCTTAATAAAGATTTAATTTATCTTGGTGGAGTTAAGTCTAGAGACGGGTATACAGGAATTAATGTTATATTAGATACAGGTGCTAAGGTAGACGCTGTATTCTGTGCTAGTGATGAAATTGCTATGGGAGTAATAAATGCATTAAGAGACAAATCTATTAATGTTCCAGAAAAGATAGATGTAATGGGCTTTAATGATATTTATTCTGCATCAACATTTTATCCAAAGCTTACCACAGTTTCTCAACCGATGTATGATATGGGTTCTGTTGGTATGAGAATGCTTATAAAATCTATAAATAATTTAGTAGTTGACGAAAAACATTTTGTATTACCTTATAGAATAGTGGAGAGAGATTCTTGTAAATAAATATAAGTCTTATTAAAACTACTTAAGTTTTAGTAAGACTTTTTACATTATACGCGTTTCAACGTATAAAATACTCCATAATAGAAATGATGAATTAATAAATTGGAGGTAATGAAGAGTTGAATATTAATGATAAAGTAGAAAAAATATTCTCGTATTTACTCAGCATTAAAAATATGAATCAAAAAACTATAAGAAACATAAATGAATATGAAAAAGTATATTGGGAAAAAGAACTCCAAGATATTAGTGGATGTACTTTTAATATTGACGATAATAAGGATTACTGGTTAAGCATAGATGAGAGAGCGCAAGATTTATATAACCAGTTTCAAAAAACGTATTTACAATTAGAAAAAAATAGTGAAGATTTAGAGATAGTTTGGACAAATGGATTACTGAGTTGGGAAAAAGAAGAAAAAGAAATAATTCATCCTGTTTTTACTACTAAAATGGAGATAAAATTTGATTCAAAGAAAAAAAGTTTCACTTTAAAACCATATAATAATCAAACAAATGTGGAACTTGAATTTTTAAATGAATACTTGGAGGTAAACTTAGATAGTTTACTGAAAATCAGAAATAAAGCAAAAGATATGGCGCTGGATGTAAGAAATATTAAAATAGCATCAAAAATATTTGATGAGTTAGCTATGCTTTTGAAATCTTATACAAAGGATGTCTATATTGATGAGCTGAGTAGTGCTTCTGATATATTGACTAAAACTAATATACAATTTTATAATGCCCCTTGCATCATACTTCGAAAGGTTGACACAAGACTTTGGAATATGGAATTAAATGATGTATTATCACAAATAAGAGCTGGGTTCCCTATCCCTAAGACTGTGGAGGCTTTGGTGTCGGAAGAAGAAATAACGCAAGACGCAAAGACTTCTAATGAATGGAGGGAAGTAGGAGAAGATGTATTGTTCCCACTACCTGCTAATGAGGAACAAATGGAAATAACTAAAAAACTTTCTGAAAATTTTGGCGTAGTTATACAGGGACCTCCAGGTACTGGTAAAAGTCACTCTATTGCTAATTTAATATGTCATCTTTTGGCTCATGGTAAAAGGGTATTAGTGACAAGTCAAACAGATAGGGCGCTAAGGGTTTTGTCTAATAAAATACCAGAAGAGGTTAGAGCATTATGCATAAGTATACTAGGAAATGATACTAAATCCCTAGAAGAATTGGATGAGTCTGTTAGAAAAATAACAGAAAGCTTATCTATGGATACTAAAGAGTTGCGTAAAGAAATAAAACTTTTAAAATATAAACACAATAATTGCATTGAGTCGCAGAAACGCTTATACAAAGAGTTAAAGTGCATTGATGATAGAGAGAATGAAAAGATAGAATACGAAAAGCAAAAGTATACACTAATGCATATGGCTAAATGGGTTAAAGATAATGAAGTTAATCATTCATGGATAGTAGACAAGCTTGATTTTAATAAAGAAAACCCTTTAACTTCTGAAAAATTTAAAAGGTTAGTTACATTGTCATCTGTAATTACGAAACAACAAATACATGAAATAGACAACATAGATAAATATATAGCGATACTTCCCAAAGAAGAAGAGTTATGTGATGATATTTCAGAACTAATTAAACTAGGGCAGCAAAAGCATGTTTATGAAGATAATATTAAAGATTTAAATAGTGCAAATTCTATAGATTATGGGAATAGAAGATTACTTAAACTGGTAGATAATGCAATAGAAAAATTTGAAAGATTTGAAAATAACTGGCTAGATAATGTTATGAAAGATTATTACTCTAATAATGAGGCACAAGGTTTGTGGAAACAATTAGTAAATAAAGGCAATGAATATATAAAAAATATAAGTGAATTAAAGCAAGAATTAAACAATCATAAATTAGAGCTACCTTCAGATATTGATATAAACACATTTAAAAATGATTTTGATATTATAGCAAAAACAATCAGCCAAAAAGGTAGATTGGGAGGTCTCTTTAAAATACTTCATGGGAATCTTAAATATATATTCGAGGGCTGCAAGGTAGATTATGAGTGTATAAATACTAGCGAGCAAATAATTGTGGTTGATTTATATATAAAACTGCAGTTAGTAGAAAGAGAACTTAAAAATATTTGGAATAATACAGTAAAAGAATATGGTGGAAAAATTATCGATGATACGAATTTAAATTATATAAGTGTTATCGTAGATGATATTAAGGGGATTTATGAAATTATTAACTGGGACAAAACATTTAAAAATAATATAGTCAATTTTTTGCCTGATAAGAATTTGACCGGCAAGAATTTGACGAGTGATATGTATTGGTATGATAAAGAAACATATATTTATCTAAAAAATGGATTTGAGAGTCTAAAGAACATAAATAGATATAATAAATTAAATCTAAAAATGGAAGAAATAAAGACAACTTTTAATAACAAAGGTTGCCTAGGAAAATTACAAGATGCTATAAATATAAGAAGTTTAAATGCTGTACAAGCTGTTTATATAGAGATTAGGGAGCTAATGCAGACAGCTAATAAGGCTTTAGAATTAAAGGAATTATGTTATAAATTGGAAATGTGTTGCCCTATATTACTTGAAAATATTATAAATGATGAAGATAAAACCATAGAAAATTTAGAGAGTCTAAGTTTTGAAAAGGCATGGAAGTGGAGAAAATGGAATGACTATTTACAAAAATTAGAAGAAGTTGATGTAGAAGCTTTAGAAAAAGATATTGCCCGGGAAAAAAGTAAAGAAAAGCAAATTATAGGAGACCTTGTTTCTAAAAGAAGTTGGTTTAATCAAATAGAGAGGACTACAGAGGCACAGAAGCGAAGTTTATTTACTTGGATGGAAGCTATAAAAAGGATAGGAAAAGGAACGGGTACTCAGGCAGTAAAGTATAGAAAAATTGCACAAAAGGAAATGGATAATTGTAAGGATGTAATTCCTGTGTGGATAATGCCAATAAATAGAGTTATGGAAAATTTGAAGCTCACAGATAATTTATTTGATGTGGTAATTGTAGATGAGAGCAGTCAAAGCGACATATCGGCTATAACCGTTTTGATGAGGGCTAAAAAGGCGATTATTGTAGGGGATGAAAAGCAAATAAGTCCTGAAGCAATTGGGAAAGATCATGCAATTGTCGAAACCCTTATAAATACTTATTTAGAGGATATACCACATGCCCAGTGGTTTGATTTAAAGACAAGTTTATATAATACTGCACTAAGAGTATTTCCAAGTAGGTTATTATTAAAGGAACACTTTAGATGCGTACCGGAGATAATTGGATTTAGTAATGAATTATGCTATTCCAATGAAATAATACCTTTAAGGAGAATAGAAGAAAAAGAAAAAGTTGGACCATTTATAGTAACTACTAAAGTAATAGGTGGATACAAGGACAAAAACAAGGCTTTAAATGTATTAGAGGCAGAGAACGTCGTAGGACAGATATTAAAGTGCTGTAGCGATGAAAGGTATAAGGGCATGACCATGGGAGTAATATCGCTTCTAGGAGACGTCCAAGCTGAACTAATACTAAGTATGTTAGTGGATAAACTTGGGATGGAGGAAATATTAAGTCGAAGGCTTATATGCGGAGATGCATATTCATTTCAGGGTGATGAGAGAGATGTAATGTTCTTGTCTATGGTTATTGCAAATAATGCTAAATTTGCAGCTTTAACTAAAGATTCTGATATAAGGAGATTTAATGTAGCAGCTAGTCGTGCTAGAAATCAAATGTGGTTATTTCACTCAGTGGATTTAGAGGACCTTAATGATAAGTGTGTTAGATATGCTTTATTAAAATACTGTATAGAGCAGAATGAACCAAAGAAAGAAATTAAGGCTGAGAAACATTTATTATTGAATGATTTTGAGGAGAATATAGAAAGACATATAAGAGAAAATGGATTTAAAATTACACCGAAGGTTAAAGTAGGAAAATATATTATAGATTTTGTTGTAGAAACAGATGTGTTGTTGCCAGCAAGCGATGAGAATTATAAGAAAATAGCAGTAAAATGTATTGGAATGACAAGCGATGAAGATTATGATTGGCAAAAACAGTATGAAATGCAGATGTGCCTTGAGAGAGTTGGATGGGAGTTTTATAAAATACGTGCTAGTGAATTTTATAGAAATCCTACCCTAGTTATGGAGAAGTTAGTTAAAAAATTAAAAAATTAGAGTATATAGAAAACAAAGTATTACTTAGTTTTTATATACTAATATTTGTTATATAGTTATCATCATAACAATATAATAATATTATAATTTTTTTAATAAGAGGGTGAAAGGAATGACTTGCAAAGTGGATAGCATAATATATATGATGTGGAAAAATAATGAAGGTAAATCGTTTAAAGTAGGAGAATTAAGTAAAAAAACTGGAAAATATTATTTTAAATATGACACTAATGGTGTGGAAAATGCTAAAGAATATGGGTTTTGTCCATTTCCGTATTTCCCTAAAGTAGATGCAAAGTATTTTAGAGAAGAATTATTTAGAACATTTGCTAAGCGATTACCGGTTCAGGGTAAAAAGGATAAAACATCTATTTTAAAAGAATATGATCTTAAAAAATATGATGACTTCGAATTGTTAAAAAAAATTGGAGATAAAATGCTAAGCGACAACATTGAATTCATTTCGCCTTTTGATGAAGAAAAAACTGTTTTGGATGAAGAACACGACATTCAGGGCGAAGAACATAGTGATCAGGATGAAAAATAAATAAATTAAAGTAAAAAGCGTGTATTATGAAAAAGAAAATTCATAATACACGCTTTTATTTTTAATATTATAAATTGTTCTCACAACATAGGCATGTAATTCATAAAATAAAATGAGTAATAATTTGGGGTGGTATTTTGTTATATGTACTAATTTTAGCAGGTGGAAAAGGAACAAGACTTTACCCTCTATCTCGTGCCCAAAACCCAAAGCAGTTTTTAAATATTATTAATAATAAGAGCTTTTTAAGAAGCACTGTAGATAGAATAAAGTGTTTAGTTAGCAATGAAAATATCTATGTAGTTACTAATGAAGAGTACTTTGATAAAATTTGTGAGGAACTTCCAGAGATTAAAAGAGAAAATATATTTGTTGAACCTAGTAATAAAGAGACCGCTACGTGTATAGGTCTATCTGCTGCAAAACTGTTAAAAGTAGACAAGGAAGCAACTATGATAGTACTGCCTTCTGATCACTATATAGAAAACGAGAAGGAGTTTAAAGAAACAGTACTTCAAGGAGTTGAAATAGCAAATAAAAAACGAGGTTTAGTAACCATAGGAGTACAACCTACAAGGCCAGAGACTGGTTATGGTTATATTGAAATGGGAGATAGGGTAAACGCAGATATGCCTACATTTAGAGTAGAACGATTTTTAGAAAAACCTAACTCAGAAGTAGCAAAGGATTTGCTCATAAAAGGTAATTTTCTTTGGAATAGTGGTATGTTTGTATGGAGAGCAGATGTGTACTTGCGTGAAATGGAAAAGTATTTACCTAAGATGTATAAAAGATTAATGACCATCTATCAATCCTTAGAGACTGATGAGGAAAGCAATGTAATAAAAGAACAGTATAATGAGATAGATGGGATATCAGTTGATTTTGGTATAATGCAGAAAACCAGAAAGGCTTTTGTTATAAAATGTGATTTTGTATGGGATGATATAGGAACGTTTGCAGCTCTTTCAAGATTCCTAAGCAATTTACGAGGTAACAATGTTTTGGGTAATACATTTATGGAAGAGAGCGAAAACTGCTCAGTATTTGGTAAAGACAGGCTTATAATTGGATTTGGAATAAAGGACCTTATAATTGTTGATGCAGGAGATGTAATACTCGTAATGGACAAAAATAAGGATCAGGAGATTAAGCATTTAGTTAATGAACTTAAAGAGAGTAAAGAAACGGAGAAATATATATAAAATATTTTAATAAGCTCCACTTGGGTATTCTGACCTAGGTGGGGCTTTTTGTGATAATTTAATTCCAAAATATGAAATAGAAACTGTGTTACCTCAAATGGGTAATAGTAGGTAAATAACTTAATATTATGGCTGCATTAAATTAAGCTGTTCAATGTATTCTACAAGTTCCCATACATTTGTATAGGGATTACTTTCAATAATATCTTTTACATTCAACAGAGAAGAACTTTTCTTAAAATCCATCAATATTTTTCCGAGACTTTCGTAATGAGCTTTAAGTTTAACTGAATTTTTAATTGCTTCTGCTGTTTTATCATGAAGAAGGCTATTGATACATTTGTTTTTTTCATAATCTTTAAGAGGTGTTTCTTTTACAAGTTTATTTTTTACGGCATTATAATTTTTAAGGTTGGCAGTTGTATAAATATAATGAAGTAAATACCAAATCTCAAAGCAAGGATTTGAGATACCTAAATTAATAACTTTTTTTCTTTGTTTTTCATAGTTTTTTGCTTTTTTATAGGCCTTTTCTATTTCTTCTACCCGCTGATTTATAGTATCTGGATTCTTATAGTTTAAATCTACATCAATTAGACACCAAACACTGTCACCATCGTCGCAGGTTATGTCATATTTATGATCCATATAATCAATTGCTTTATCTACCAGGTGAGAAGGATCTGTTTTTCTACTTTTATTTTTACCAGCAGAATTTTTATCTGCAACTTTTATATCGACATTAACATATTTAAGGTTAAACTCTTTAAAATAATTAACTTCTGTATCCTTCCCTTCAGATATTATTAAAATAGTAGGTTTAACTCTACGTTTTCGTCTTTTATCTCTTGATAATTCTCCAATATTTCTTTTTACTCCCATAGACAATCGCCTTTCATATTAGGAATTGCGCCATATTTACCTTGTAAATAGCCTTTCTCGATGGCCGCATCTTTTCTTACCGTAAAGTCATCTAAGGAATATAAATCAGTACTATTATCTTCTTTTTTTTCTGTAAACCATATTTGGTCCCTTCTAAAAAGATCTTGATCAAGAAGATTTGTATCATGAGTTGAAAAAATAAGTTGAGCATTGTTTTTATTAATCTCAGGATTTTGAAAAAGTTCAACTAAAAATCTTGTTAAATGAGGATGAAGTCTTATATCAAGTTCATCTACAATAAGAGTGTGACCTTGTTCTAAAACAGTAACCCAAGGTCCTAAGATTCCAAAAAGCTTTCGTGTTCCATCAGATTCTTCTGCTAAATCGAATTCTATTAATTCCTCGGAATTATTAATTTTGTGTGCTGTACTAACGCTTAAAAGCTTATTATCATTACTGCTTAAAATCTTTGATTTTGCATCTTCGGTTAAATATTTTAACAGAGGATTATCTTTCTTATTTAATTCAATTTCTGTAAAGGTGATGTCTTCGATATCTTTTACAACATTCTTAATTAGATATTTAACTTTTTTATTAATGATTTCATTTTCTTTCATCATATCAGCAGTGATTTCTTCTAATCTCTCATGGGAGATTATAATTTGTAAATTATTATTTATCCACTCAAATGGAATTTGAGCAAGTTTATAGTCCCATAAACTTGCAGTAGATAGAAATAACTTATTTGGAGAATGAAATTTATTTTTTATTTGAGTTTGTAGTTCTATATCATTTGTAAATTTATATTGATCTGTATTTTCTCTTTCAAAAATTATACTTTGCCTGCCCTTTGGATAGTAGTAAAGATATTCATCAACAACTTTATCTTTAGTAACTGAAAAGCCATATAAATATTTTATACCCTCTGTTTTAAAAATGATTTCAAAACTACTAGGCTTGTCAAGGCAGGCTCTATCAAGTCTAAATGGTTTTACAGATATTTTTTTACCACTTTGCATTTCATGAGAACTGTTTAAAAAATTAGCTAAAAATCCTATAGCACGTAATACAGTTGTTTTTCCAGAAGCATTTGCTCCATATATTACAGCTGTATTTAAAATATTTATACCTTTGTCTGCGTTTTTTATAAGATTATTTTTGTGTGATGTATCTTTTGATGCCACCATAGTTAAAGTTACCCTGTCTTTTATAGACAGAAAATTTTCTACACTGAATTCCATTAACATAATTAATTCCTCCAATAATCTATAATCATTTGTTACATAGTAAGTTCTATATATAATACTACGTTTAAATATAGTATACCCATATATATGTGAAAAATCCACAAAAAATTACGATTAATCATTAAAATAACAGAATTTATTTTAAATATGTAGACAAACAATTTCGATGGTGATATGGTAAATATATAAATAAATATATAAAATATAGTTTTATATATTTAATATTTGTGACAAATAAGCAAATATACGTGTTTGAATAATAAAACATGGCATTTAAAGGAGATATTTTATTTTTTAATGTTGTATAAAATCAAATAAATGCGTAAATAACCATCCAAAAGTAAAATTTATTTTTTACTTAGTAATTATTTCAGGTATTGTTGCTTCAGCAATAAACAAAATCATAGAATATTTACTTAATCAAAAATTTCATTTAGATGTGAAATTCATACTTTCTACAGCTATAGTATTCTTGGTGGTTTACTTCATATTTTCAAAATGGGTATGGAAAAATAGAATATTTGGGGAAATTTTTAAATTTCCTAATTTAAATGGTAAATATGAAATTGAGGGATTATCATTAAAAAATCCAACAGGGGTTGAAATACCTTGGACGGGCTTTTTAACTATAGAGCAAGATTGGAATGAAATATTGATTGTCTTAAACACTAGCACATCAAGTTCTACTTCTTTAAGTGTTCAAGGCAGTATTGAACACATTCCTAGAAATGGATATCAGCTAAGTTATAATTATAAAAATAAACCTGGCATTAGTGAAGGCTACCTCCGTTCCCATGAGGGATTTTGTAAAATAATGTTTACTGAAAATATTTTATTTGGAAGTGCTGAATATTATAACAATGGTAAGGAACGGCCATCATATGAAAAAATGAAATTAAGGAGGTGTACTAATGATAAAAAAACATATAGTGAAAGACTTAAATCAATGAAAGAAAGAAGAACAGATATTGATTTTATAATACAAATAAATTAATATAATCACTATGAGACTAAGCAATTAGTTAATGAACTTAAAGGAAGCAGTGAAACTGAGAAATATATATAAAATATTTATAATAAACTCCACTTGGGTGTTATGCCTTAGATGGAGTTTTTTTAGGTAGCAGTTACGAGACGGTTAAAGAGGGTTGTATTTTAATAATAAATTTGTGATTAATAATAATCATTTTTATAACAAATAATTCACAATAGACAAAGAAATTCGAAAATGTGGTAAACTAAAACGAATAGATTATTAAAATAAAACATTAAAATAATGGATATTGATTGACGAGGAGATAGAATTATGGAGAAATTGACATTACAAAATTTAGAGGGCGTATTGTGGTCCTGTGCAGATATTTTAAGAGGCGAATTATCGGCAGCGGAATATAAAGATTACATATTTGGATTGCTATTTTTGAAGAGATTAAATGATGAATTTGATGAAGAAAGAGGACATAGATATAAGGAATTTGTTGAGCAGGGAATGGTTACGGAAGAAGTAGAGATGCTGTTAAACGATAGCGCTATATATGAAACTTTTTATGTGCCTGAAACTGCAAGATGGGCTAGGTTGAAGAATTTGAATTTAAATGTGGGACCAGAACTTGATAAGGCTTTTAAAGCATTAGAAGATGAACCTAAAAATGCAGAGCTTATTGGAGTCCTTACTACAGCTAATTATAATGATAAAGAAAGGGTTCCTGACAAGAAGCTTTCACAACTACTATTGGTACTTGATACTATTAACCTTGCAAACTCTAATCTTGCATCAGAGGATATATTGGGGGATGCTTACCAATATTTAATAAAACAATTTGCAGATGAAGGTGGAAAAAAGGGTGGAGAATTTTATACCCCAACAGAAATAGTAAGAATAATGGTAAATGTGTTAAAACCACAAGAAGGCGAGAGAATTTACGACCCTACAGCTGGGTCAGGCGGAATGCTCATTCAATCATTACAATATATTAAGAATCAAGGTGGAAATTATAAGAACATATCTTTGTTTGGACAAGAAATTAACCTTTCTACTTGGGCTATTTGCAAGATGAATATGTTGTTTCATGGAGCAAAGGGTGCAGACATTCAAAAAGGAGATACGATAAGGGAACCTAAACATACAGAGGGAGGAGTTTTGAAGACCTATGATAAAGTTTTAGCAAATCCTCCTTTTTCGTTAAGCAACTGGGGTTTGGAAGAAGCAAGTGCTGACCAGTTTCATAGATTTCCATATGGAATACCACCAAAATCATATGGAGATTTAGCTTTTGTTTGCCATATGATAGCAAGTTTAAATGTAAGAGGTAAAATGGCTTCGGTAGTCCCTCATGGAGTATTGTTTAGAGGTGGGTCAGAAGGGAAAATAAGAGAAGGTTTTCTTAAAGATGATTTAGTTGAAGCTGTAATTGGACTTCCACAAAATATATTTTATGGTACTAGTATTCCTGCGGCTATACTCGTGATAAATAAGAATAAACAAGAAGATAGAAGAAATAAGGTTTTATTTATAGATGGAAGTAACAACTTTGTTAAGGACGGAAATAAGAATAAAGTGCGAGATGAAGATATAAACAAAATAGTTACAGCTTTCGATGAATATATAGATGTAGAAAAATATGCAAATGTAGTAGATATAGAAGCTATAAAGGAAAACGGTTATAACCTTAACATTAGTAGATACGTTGATACAAGTGAAGAAGAGGAAGAGATAGATATTAAAGCGGTTATCGAGGAAATTAATGAGTTAGGAATTAAGGAAAAAGAGATTGGATTAAGGCTGAATGGGTATTTAAAAGAATTGGGATTTGAGGAAATAGAATAAAATTAATAATGTAGGTTTTTATGGAGACAGATGAAGGGAATTAGTATGGGTAGGATGATATATGATTCTTTAATAAATGGATTTTTATTGATATTTAAGATATTATGGTCAACAACTGAATTTAAATCTGCGGTAATTGGAGTTCCAGTATCAATAATAACATTTAGAATTGTTGGTGAAGTTTTTAGATATGGTAGAGCAAATGATATATGGTTCGGAAGCATAGGCGGGAAAATACTTTATTATTTAATTAATACTTTACTTATTTGGTTAGTTTTGAAAATTACATAAAATTGAGGTGTCAGAGATAGTGAATAAGGTTAAAGAAGGATATAAGATGACGGAGTTAGGGGAGATACCAGAAAATTGGGAAGTAGCTAAGTTAGGAGGAATATCAGAAATTACTATGGGTCAATCACCAATAGGAAGCTCTTATAATAGCATTGGAGAAGGAATAGCATTATTAAATGGACCAACAGAATTTACAAGTAAGTATCCAATTGCAAAACAATGGACTATAAAGCCTACAAAGTTATGTTCAAACAAAGATATATTGTTTTGTGTAAGAGGAAGTTCAACAGGTAGGATGAATATAGCAGATGATAAATATTGTATTGGCAGGGGGTTAGCCTCAATTAGAGGAAAAGAAAAATATTCACAAACTGATTTCATTTATCAAACAATGATTTTTAATATTGATTCAATTTTGAGCTTTTGTGAAGGGTCTACATTTCCTAATATAAGTGGAGATAATTTAAAAAACTTAATAATAGCAATGCCATCGTTAAAAGAGCAACAAAAAATATTTTCAATACTATTATCAGTAGACGAAAAAATAGAAAACACTGATAAACTTATAGAAAAAACAAAGGAACTTAAAAAAGGGCTTATGCAGAGGATTCTTACAAAAGGAATTGGACATGATAAATTTAAGGATACGGAGATTGGTAGGATACCAGAGGCATGGGAAGTTAGAAGATTAGGTACACTTTTTACAATTAATAATAAATCTATAAATCCATATGAACACAATGCCTTATTTCTACATTATAGCATTCCAGCCTTTGATGAAACAGGAAATCCAGTTCTGCAAAATGGTGAAGAAATTAGAAGTAATAAATTTGTTATTGAAAAAGATTCTATATTAGTTTCTAAGCTTAATCCAAGAAAAAAAAGAGTATGGAAGGTAAATTACATTTGCGGGAAGATACAAATTTGTTCAACTGAGTTTATAAATTATAATGCAATTAGTAAGGAAAAAATATACATAGATTTTTATTTCCAATATTTTTTTTCAGATATTTTTCAGAATGAATTATTATTAAGAGAAAAAGGTACTACAGGAAGCCGAAAAAGGGTTAGTCCAAGTGAAACAAAAGATATTTATGTTGTTTTACCATCGTATAAAGAGCAAGTTGAAATATCTAATTTTTTATCAACATTAGATTTAAAGTTAAAACAATATAAAACTAAAAAAGAAAAGCTTCAAGAACTTAAAAAAGGACTTATGCAGAATCTTTTGACAGGGAAGATTAGGGTTAAGGTCTAATGAAAAATTGGATATGAGATAATAAATTAAAGAATATAGTATAAAGATAAGAGGGGGAGAATTGTGGGCGATTTGGGCAATGAGGAAACTCTCGTAGAGCTTCCTGCAATAAAATACTTAACAGATTACTTGAAATATGATTTTATTCATGGCAAAGAGCTTGTCCCAGAAAAAGGAGAAAGAGATTCTTTAACAGAAGTAATCCTTGTAAGAAGGCTTGAAAAAGCTTTAATAAAATTAAATCCGTGGATGGATGAAGGTAATATTAATAAAACCATTAGATATTTAAGTAGACCTGAGAATTTGGGGACAAGTCTATTAGAGATAAATGAAAAGCTTTATGATGATATTGTAGATTTAAATTATACAGTTGAACAAGATATATATGGAGATGGTCATAAAAAGCACCAGACAGTGCATTTTATTGATTGGGGTAATGTGGATAATAATAACTTTCTAGTTACACGCCAGTTTGAGGTTAAAACTTCTTTAGGGAAATCAATATATCCTGACATAGTTATATTTGTTAATGGTATTCCAGTAGTTGTTCTTGAATGTAAATCCCCATTTTTAGAAAAAACAAAGAATGAAAATATAGGCAAAAAAGAAGCCTTTAAGCAACTTAGAAGATATATGAATGAGAGAGACACTGATTTTTCAGAGGGTAATCCAAGGCTATTTTTTACAAATTTCTTTACGGGAATAATGAATAAGTACCATGCATATGCTGGAACAATTAGCTCTCAGTATACTCATTATTTGGAGTGGAAGGACACTTATCCGTTTGCAAAGGATAAGGTTCAAGGGTTGAAGGAAAATGCGCAAAATTTATTTATCCAGGGCTTGCTTGAAAAGAATAATCTTCTTGATGTTATGAGAAACTTTTTATTGTTTGAGACTGATAATGGAGTTATAGTTAAAAAAATAGCTAGATATCAACAGTTTAGAGCAGTTAACAAAGCAATTAGCAGGTTGAATAATGGAAAGGATTCCTTATCAAGAGGAGGAGTTATCTGGCATACACAAGGTTCAGGAAAGTCGCTGACGATGGTAATGTTAGCGAGGAAGATAAAGAGAACTAAAGAGCTTTCTGATGCTACTATAGTAGTGGTAACAGATAGAATTGATTTAGATAAGCAGATATTTAATACTTTTATAAGAACTCTATCAAAAATTACTACACCAGAAAGAGCAGGTAAAATTTCAGTAATGAAAAAACTTTTAGCTGATGCTCAACCAAAGATTATTATGACTACTATTCAGAAATTTGAAAGTGAAATTGAGGAAAGAGAAGTTATAGAAAATGGAAATAAGGTTAAGAAACAGTTTAGTCTTCCTTATCATGTATTAACAGTAAAGTCTAATGTAATTGTACTGACAGATGAAGCACATAGGAGCCAGTATAAGGATACAGCATCAAACATGCGTACAGCGTTACCTAATGCCACTTTTATAGGGTTTACTGGAACACCTATTGATAAAGAGGACAAGTCCACACCTCAAACATTTGGTGGATATATTGATAAGTACGGGATTAAGGAAGCTGTGGATGATGGCGCTACTGTTAAGATAGTGTATGAGGGAAGAAGACCTGAACTTCATATTAAAGGTGAAACCTTGGATGATTTATTTGATGAAGCTTTTAAAGAGAAAAGTGATGAAGAAAGAGAAGCTATAAAGCAAAAATACGCCAATAAAAAAACAATAATTGAAGCGGATGACAGGATTAAGGATATTGCAATAGATATACTTAAACATTATAAAGATAATATATTGCCTAATGGATTCAAAGCACAAATTGTTTGTGTAAGTAGAGCGGCTTGTGTTAAATATTATAATGCTATAAAGGAACATATGAATGAAATTATAGGACAAGAATTAGAGTGTAAAGTTATTTTCTCTGGTAACTTAAATGAAGAAACTTATTTAAAGGAACATTTTACTACAAAAGCAGAGCAGGAAAAAATTATAGATAATTTTAAGAAGCCTATAGAAAAAGATAAGCTTTGTTTTATTATTGTAAAGGATATGCTTTTAACTGGTTTTGACGCACCCATAGAGCAGGTTATGTATCTTGATAGACCATTAAAAGAGCATAATTTACTACAAGCTATTGCTAGAGTAAACAGAACTTGCACCACAGATATTACGCGTGAAGTTGAAGGTGGAAACATTAAAAAAGATATCATAATAAAGCAGTGCGGGTATGTTGTCGACTATTATGGCGTTTCGGACTATTTAGAGGAAGCTTTAGCCATATTTGATAAGCAAGACTTAGGTCAACCTATGCAGCCTATGAATGAATTGTATAAAGAAATGCTTTCCTATAGAGAAGACATTATAAATATGTTCAAGGGAAAAGATAAAAATAATCTTGATGAACTTATTAATGTGTTAGAACCACAGGACAAGAGAGCAGAATTTGAAATAGGATACAAACGTTTTTCAGGAACGGTAGAATCACTATTGCCATCACATGTTGGAACGGATATTATAAATGACGTGAAGTGGCTTGGATATATTAGGGCAGGAGCTAAAGCAAAATATAGTCCACAAGAGGAACTAGATATAAGTGATTGTGGAGAAAAGGTAAGGGAAATAATTGAAAAACATCTGAAATCTCTTGGTGTTTTCCAATGGATAGAGCCAATAACTTTATTTGAAAATGACTTTAAAAGTAAAATTAACACCTTAAAATCAGACGAAGCACAAGCATCAGCCATGGAGCATGCTGTAAAACATGCTATAAGTGTAAAAATGGATGACAATCCTGTATTCTTCACGAGCCTTTTACAGAAACTTCAAAAAATACTTGATGAAACTACGAATAATTGGATAGAGAGAAAAAAGAAGCTTGAAGAATTTATTGAGAGAGATGTTGAAAAAGGTACAAAATCACAGTCTGAAAGCTTAGGCTTAGATGAAAAGGAATTTGCTTTCTTTGAAGTCGTGAAAAAGTATATTTTAGAAGATAATGAGGCAGAAGGGAGTAAATTTTTTGAGGAGAGTGAAACCTATATTAGCCAAGATATAATTGAGTTATCTAAAGAAATAGCAAAGGATATATCACAAATTATCCAAGAAAACTATTGTGTGGATTGGGTCACTAACAATTCCAAAACATCAGACGTTGAAAGAGAAATTTTTATGACACTAAACAAGAATTATTTCAAACAAATTAAGTTCGGTGTAAGAAAGCAGATGGTTCAGCCATTATTAAATTTAGCTAAGAAGCATTTTCCAGTCATTTAAGAGTTAGTACAATATAAATTAGAAATTAGAGTTAAGGCATAGGCTCACCTTAAACCTAATAAATGAGGTGTCGTATGAAGCTTTCATTTAAGTATGGAACAAAAAACATAGCATTTAATGTAGAGTATAAAAATAGAAAGACGATGGAAATTGCAGTAGAACCGCCCAACATTATTACTGTAACTGCTCCTATTGGGACATCAGAAGAAAGAGTAGTTGAAAAGGTAAAATGTAAAGCAAATTGGATTATACAACAAATTTATTCTTATAAGCATATGCATTTTGTCCATATTAATAGAGAATTTGTTAATGGTGAATCCTTTATGTATTTAGGTCGGAACTACTCGCTGCAAATAGAATTAGATTTAAACATAAAAAACACTAAGGTAAAATTATTTAGAGGTAAATTTATTGTTACAGCTCCAAATAAGAGTGAAGATGATATTAGAAAAGCCATGGAAGTGTGGTACAGAGGAAGAGCCAAAGAGATGATATTGTTAAAGGTTAAATACTATCAGAGGTTCTTTAATATCGTTCCTACGGCTATAAAAGTTAAAGAACAAAAGAAGAGATGGGGAAGCTGTACATCTAAAAATGAACTATTATTCAATTGGAGATGTATAATGGCAAAAGCAAATGCTCTGGATTATATAATAGTCCATGAGATGTGCCATATGTATCATAAGAATCATTCAAAGGAGTTTTGGGAGCTTGTAGCTTCTGTAATGCCTGACTATGAGATAAGGAAAGAATGGTTAAAAAATTATGGTGTTAGGATGGATTTATAAGTTAGATAAAGGAGAGATATAAATGTCTGAAATTAAGTTTGATATTATTAAAAACATTGGAGTTTTGTCTGATGATGGTAAGGGCTGGAAAAGGGAGATAAATATAGTAAGCTGGAATGATAGAAAGCCGAAAATTGATATTAGAGATTGGGATGAAGAACATATTAAAATGCGAAAAGGGATTACAATTAGTAAAGTAGAATTAAATAAATTAAAAGAAGTTTTAAATGATATTAATATAGACGAATTGGATATAGGGTAAAAAATAACTGTTCAAAAGACAAAAATATTATAATTAATTGTAAATAATAATGAGGGAGAATCTCCAGATGATGGGTGTTCTCTTTTTTTATTTTATTTTTATTAATTATATATTTTCTAAATAAAGGGTACATTGCTTGATACTTTAATGCTTCTTCTCTGGAATAAAGTAATAGGCAAGAAATAATAACAATTTCTTACAATATAAAATTATTGTGATATGTTAATTTTGAAATGTAACACATGTTATAAAGAAGTAAATTGCTCATTTAACTGAGTAAAATTTAACTGAGTAAAATTTAATAGAAATCATAATTTAATTAAGGCATATGATGCAAAAAAATAAAAGTAAGGGGACTTACTGTTCAGTTCAAAACTTTAATTAAAGGCTATGTAAAGGAAGACGTTAAAATAAAGGGTAAGGATATAAAAGTAGAATGCGACTTTGCCCAACAAGAGAGCATCTCTAATAATTTTTATAGGGTACGCTTAATAATTGGCTATAAAATAAGGTACATTAACTCAAGGTGTACAAATCTTTATTAAATTAGATAACAGTAGTATAAGTAACGTCTGTTATTATTTTATTAAAAATTAAAGGAAATTTACCTTAATATGTAGAATATGGAATGTTGAGGTGATAAGATGGAGACATATGAAAGACTAATAACAGAAAATGAAGTAATTAGATTGGTTATTTTAAAACTTGAGTGCCTTAATTTTGAACTAATAAGCAAATGTAATACAAGCCAAACTGGAATTGACATTGTACTAAAGAAAGGTAATTATAGATTATTAATAGAGGCGAAAGGGGCTACAAGTTCAAAGAAAGGTACGCCTAAATACGGGCAACCTTTTACTAAAAGCCAAGCATTAGTACATACTTCGGTAGCAATTTATACTGCTATGGATTTAATTACACGACATCAAGGCGAGGATAATTATATAGTAGGAATAGCTTTACCTTTAGAGAAAAACTCCATAGAACATGTAGAAAAAGTAAAACATGTATTAAGCAAACTTGGGATTGTTATATTTTGGGTAAATAATGAAAAAGTGATAATCGAAGCTCCTAACCAAGAGATAGATTTAATACTAAATTATAGTAGCTAATACTCAGTTTAAATTTTAATTACTTGCGATAAAAATAATGTTACGTCTGTAAAGACTACAGTAAATAACAATGGGATTACACAGGTATATTGGATAACTTTATATTAAGATTATGAGTATAATTTAAAGATAGGCTAATTTGAAAATTTATTAAATAGTGAATCAATTATATATCTACGCTTAATTCACTATTGTAAGAGATAACGGACCAAAAGATGATGTTATTTATTTAGAAAAACTGGTATCCAAATGATTAAGGGGTGCGAAAAATGAAGTTCAATGTCTTTAATATTTGGGAGAAGATATATAAAAAAGTTATTATTGTGATAGTTATAGGTATTACTTTTTGTAGTGTGGATTGGTATTTAAATCTGAGGGATAAAAGTGATACATTTATTATTAGTACTTTGTATGCTTTGTTCCTATTCGCTTTAGGCATATATATGAATTATATGGGAAATGAAATCCAGGAAAAGTTCTATGATAAAAAAGATTGTTATTTAGTTCTGTCAAGATTAAAAGCTATATTTAAGAACATGAACTTGGAAAATTATTCTGAAGAGGATGTAAAAATGAATATTATTTCCTTTAAAGTCTTTACCAGCAGAACAGATGGAATGGGAAAAGTAAAACCATATGTTCCAGAAAAAGGCTTTAAATTTAAAAACCGTGAGTTAGATATTGAAGATGAATTTACCCAAAAGTATAGTTGTTTATTAAATAAACTGAACAGTAGCATAATGAACTATATTAGTGAAAAATCAATTACAACAAAAGTAAACTACCCACATATAAATAATATACTCTTTGTAGCAAAAGAATGGTGTTGTAAATATTGTGAATTAAATAAGGATGAACAGGAGAATATGGAAGCGTATATCCTCCAATTATATTCAGAACTACAAAATGAAATAAATGAACTGGAATTATTAATGAAAAAAATCATAAAGCTATATCGTTCTTATAGAAAAAAGATAGACTTGAATATCAAAGCAATAGAACGTATTTACGGAAAAAAATTAGAATACGAATTTTATAAAGAGGATAAATATATAAATCAAATAAGAGAAGTTAGAGATATTGTTGAGCATATAAACGATAAAATACCTTCTAATGATGAATATGACGAACTATCAAACAATATTAGTGAAGTCCGACAAGATATACTTTCAATATATGAAAAAATTGAATCGGTTGAAGATAATTTGACAAGTGAAATTGATGTAGCTAAAAATGAGTTGCTCGGTAGAGATTAAAGTTAGTTTACAGTCTTCTTATTTTTCAAACAAAATGTGAGGGCTATATTTTTTTGTTGATAGGACAAGTTATATACTTTTTACAGTTATATATTGTCCGTATAAACGATGATACAACAAGGTTAGTAACGGATTTTATGAGCGAAGTATTAACTCAATAAAATAAATATAATTTTATTACGCATTATTCTTAGCGAATAGATTGTAATTATACGATATATTTAAACTTATATTATAAGGTGAATTTATTGAGAAAGGTCATTATCATATAGTCAATTTGAAAAAATAATTTTAGTAGAAAGATGACATCTATATAAATAGATATGTGCAATTATATGGAATACGAATTTATCTATAAATTGTGCAGGCAAAATAAATTATACTGGGGTGTAGGCGATATGAATGATTTAGAAAGAAAATTCAATAAAGATATGACTAATATTTATAGGAAAGCAGATAAAGAATGTGGGTATAGAGCTACAAGATTTTTACAAATACTTAGTGAAAAAGGCGGAATTATAACTGCTAAAGAATTAGTATCAAAAGAGGGTGGAACAGAAGGGTTTTTAAAACTTTGGCAATTAGGAAGACTTGATTTATCAATAGAAGCTTTGCTTCTAACAGATGAATATAAGGTGCTCTTTACAAAAGAAGAACTTAAGTTGAGTAAAGAGAGGTTAGAGAAGTACCAATACGAAGTTAAATAAAAAAAGATTGGAATTTATTTAAAAACTAAAAAAGGAACATGAAGAGGTGTAAATCATGAAAGTTTTCATAAGTCATTCAAATTTAGATAGTTTGTTAATTAATGAATTTATAAAAGCATTGGAAAGATTAGGCTGCAAAATATTTTATTCATCAAAAGCTCATATGAATTCTATTAGGTTTGGCGAAAATTTTTACGAAACTATAAAAACAGAAATAAAAGATAGCGATTATATATTAGCAATGTTATCCGATAATTTTTATAGGAGTATTCCATGCCAAGTAGAGATGGGAATTGCATATGCTTTTGATAAGAATATAAAAACCATCGGGATACAAAATAAGAATTACAAGGAATTACTTAGAGGTATCTTCACCACAAATGATAGGTTGGCAACTTTTTTTAAAGAAGAGGATATTATAGGCATTTTAAGTTTGTTTTCCAATGAAACATTAAAGGTTATTAATTATGCAAAGGATATAATATTAAAAAGTAATAGTGATATGGAGATTAGTTGCGATGTGATTGATAAAGATAAAGTAGTGACATCCACAACTTTAAAAGAAGATTATGTAAAAGAATTAATAATTACTGGACAGCTTAATATAAATGAATGTATATTTTTGAAGTATATGTTAGATAAAAGAAGATATAAATTTGAATGGGCATGGCAAAGGGAAAAAGGTACCAAAAAATTTGGAGAATGGGCAGAGTCAGATTTCACTTATGTTGAAGGTGATTTAACCGAAGTTTATGTTGATATTATAAATCACTTCATTGATTTAGAGCTATTAGATGAAACTGAGATGACGAGTGAGGGAAATGTTAGATTATTTGGATTTAAGCCAGAATATGCTAAACAACTTATTTCATTCTATAATAAGAATCCTAAAATAATAGAAAATGAATGTGAAAAACAAAGTTCAATTCCATTCTAATAAAAGATGGAAGCTAAATTGACTTATTAAACTTCTATCAGAATTTGTGCACACTAATATGATTGCGTCAGGTAACTACGGTATAATGATTGTTTTTTGCAGTTTTATAGATAATGGGATGTGTTATAAAATAGAGAAAATTAAAGTATATAAATTTATCAATAATTATGATTTATTATTTTTACGTGAATTTAAACGTTTGAGGTTAATTACCCAATTGCCTAAATTTAAAATAGAGGTGGTTATTATGCTTAATAATAGAACTGAACAAATAGCTGTAGGTAGGGTTAAAGATGCTATACTTCAAAGTCGTATATTAGAACCACTTATTGATGAAAATGATAAAACACCATCTTGGGATGGAAATATTTTGATGTATAAATCTTCTGTTACTAAAAAGAATAATATGAAAGGAAAAATACCTGTACAAGTAAAAGGCACAGCCGTTAAGAAATTTAGTGGTAATACAATATCATTTTCTTTTAACGTTTCTGATTTAAAAAATTTTCTAATAGATGGTGGAGTATTATTCTTTGTTGTACAAATCATTGATGTATGTGATGTAAAAATATTTTATAATAGTTTACTACCAGTTGATTTAAATGAACTTATTAAAAAAGTAAAAAAAAATAGAAACAGCATAACTGCGACGCTTAAAGTTCTAAATACATCTAAGGCTAAGATGTTAGAAAGTATTTGCAATAGCTTTTTACATAATAGGGAACTCCAATATAGTACATATAAATACTCCAGAGATATAAATAATTTTAACAGTGTATCATTTAGTGTATTTCCAGATGGCACTCCATTTAATGATTATATGCTTAATAATGAGATATATCTTTATGGTTATGAGGACAAGAATGCATTACCAATACCCATAACTAAAATAGAGGTTGAAACAATTTATCATAAAATGGAGAAAGAGATTTTTATTGATTCAATTAAGTATTTTGATAGTTATGAGGTTATAAATTCTAAAAAGAATAATATAATTAGTTTTGGTAAAAATTTTAGGTTTGATATTGATAGAGGAGAATTAAAATATAAAACATTAGGCAATTTAAAAGAAAGATTATATGACGCAACATTCTTGAAAAATGTAGTTTTAAAAAACTACTTTACTATAGGTGGTATTAAAATTTCAAATCTTAAATTATCAAAAGATTATAGTAATACTATTTGTAATCATCTAAAATATTTAAACGATGTAGCAAATTTAATGAATTTTTTTCATATTAGTGAAGAATTAAATATGGATGATTTTAGTGATGGAGACTATGGCAATATAAATTATTTAATTGATATTGTCCTCTATAACAAAAAAATAAAATCTAAAATGAAACCTGGGTTATCAATTGTGAAGATTGGCAATATAAACATATTAACATTTATCTTGATTGATAAAGATAAAATTATAAGCATAGAAGATTACTTTAGCTCTATTTATAAACAGTACACATTGTGTTATCCGATAGGAGAAGACAGAAAAGAGATTATTTGTAGTTTTTACAGTCAGTTAAAATCAACTGATATAATTAAGTCTAGCAATTTAGACTTGAAAATTGTTGAGGAATCTGTAAAAAGTATTGTATTAAATAATGATAATGCAGGGGTAGTCAATTATCAAATTTTAGAATTAATAAAAGCATATGATTTGAATAATGATTTTACTAATTGTTTAGAGACCTCTCTTAAATTATGTGAATGGTTAGAAGAATATGATAGCAATTCCTATATATATAAAATCAATAAATATCAAATAATAAAACGCTTACGAAAGTTAAATAAAGAAGAAAAACTTAAACTCATGGAAATTAAAAGAGCATCAGCGGAAAACATACAAATACAATGTGGAATTAGTATTTTGTTGGAAAATAAAAGTGATTTCGAATATTACTTTGATAATCTTTCAGAAGGAGAGGGTAAAGTCTTTTGCGAGTACCCTATTTTCAAATTAATTAAATAATATTAAAGTGTTTTGGAGAATAGACAGATAGGGTAATTATAAAAAAGAGTTAATAGTTATGTGATGTAAGTAATAGGTTTATGAGTTTTGAAATTGTTAGTAGTAAGCTCAGTCAAGCCTTCACAAATACCCCATGAGAGTTTATTTTTACATTGATGTAAAAATAGACTGTTGGATAATGCGAGCCAAACTGTGACAAACAAGGAGAATATTAAAGAGTATATTGAGTTTCGAAAGCTTACTGAAAGTGGGAATGATAGTATAGTAAAATCATTGCAATGGGTGTTCTAATGGAAACTGTAATAAAAATAAGTTAAGATGAATAATATGATTTGGTTAGAATATCAAAAATAAAATAGCATTACATAGAGAATGAATTAATTAAGGGTTTATTTGGGGGTACTGAAGCCATAACAAAACTTAAGGCTCGTAATATATAAATAAGATAGGCAATAAGTAATGGGGGGTATTTTATGGATAGGGATACAGGAAACATAAATTTTCCAATATGGATTATAGGTGATTCAGAGCCAGATAGATGGAAAGATGTATTAAATGAGCCGTTTGATTCTAGGCACCCTATAAGACATAATATTATTACGTCTGTGTTTGATATTATGCAGGATAACATATTTAGAAAGACTGGAAAACGTATTGAAACTTCTGAAATTTATACTCGTAATGCTGTGCTGTATTATATGATGAAGTGGAAAATAAGTATTTATATTTATTAACTAAAATTGAACATAAAGACTTTTTTGAAGATGAAACTTTTAATTTGAAAACTGGTTTTTCAGTTGATAAAAATAGATTTTTTAAATCGTGTTTAATTTCCTTTGAATTGGATGAGGAACAAGTTCTAAACATTAATACGATAAGAATATTCTTAGATAATAAAGCAAATTATTGGCATGACTCTTTTCTTGAAATTATGCCTGTAAGGCAAGATGATAAAAATACAACTAAACTATTTGCAGCAATGGACCATGAGCTAAAAAAAATTGTCTATAAGAAAAGTAGGTATGATTATTTAGTATACAGAAATCATCTATTAGGTTATGTCAAAAGTCATGAAAGAATTGATTATGAAGAGCTTATGAAACAAGTATTTATAAACTCAGTTCCAGAGAATATTAATGATGAAATAAAAAAGAGTTTGATTGAAAGCTTAAACATACTTCCAGAAATAAGAGGATTTGATAGGCAATTTAATTGTGTTCCAAATGCTATTAAAGCCAGAACTATTAATAAGTCATTCCAACTTAATACGGGGATAGAGTTGATAATAAAAGATTATATGCCAGATGAAATGCGCTGTATTTCTATTGAAAATGAAGCTGATGGCACTACATATTTAAAAGTACAAACCAATGATAATGAAGTAATAAAGACATTCCCGAAGTTTAATCGAGTATAATTAAGTGCAAGTATGTAATAGAAAGGAGGTAATGTATGGGATTTATTGATACAATTCGAAATACTTTTAAAGCTAAGACATTTAAATATGAAGAAAATTTATCAAAAGTTCAAGTTACATTATCAACCAATATTATTATAATATCTAAGGAATCAATTTTACAATTTAATGAATTAATATATAGTGCAGACCAGTTTTTTATTTCTATAGAATTTGAATATGATGATGTTTTAATATTATCAAAAGAAACAGATATTGATAAATTCTTAGAAGATTTTAAGGATAGAAAAGAAATTATAGGTGATGATGAATATACACTGAAAATTGTAATAATAAAGAATGTAGATAATAACTCAATATCTGTATATGATTTTGATGAATTTCTTCTGTGGCTTGGTAAATTAAATTTATTTCAGCAATTAGAAGCTTTCGCATTTATTTTTAAAAAAAATTAATAATAAAAATATCGTGTTTAGATGTTATGATGTTCAAGCAATATATTGTACAGATACGATTCAGTTTATACCAAGTACGATATCTCAATATCCAATGCAAGTCTTTGATAGAGTGGTAAGATTGAGTCAAATTAGACAGAATACGAATTTTTCCAAGGTAAATATCATAACTCTTGTTCCTGAGGACTTTGATTTGAAGACTAGTAATGGTAATAATGCACTAAATAACATTTTTAATAAATTGAAAATTATACTTTCCTATGTTTATATTTCTGATTATGCAGATTTAGACGAGAGCTCCTTAATAATTAAAATGAATGGTTACCGTAGTATAGAAAAAACAATTAATTTAAACACTTATGAATATAAAACTAATCACGTGGAGTTATATAAAATTTATATTTGGATTTATTCTGGTGGAAATTCATGTGATAAGATGCAATTGGCAAAAAATATTATAAGTTTGCATTGTAAGTATAGTGATATTTTAGATATAGATGGTAGAACGTTTTCATCAATCAAAGCTAATTATGAGTTATATTTAAAATCAAGTGTAGATAAATACCTACAAACTAAAAAGGAATATACTACATTTTTACTTGATATAATTGAAAAGATTAATAATGAAGTATCGACATATTTTACAAGTATAAAGAAAAATATGGTTGCAATATTAACATATATAATAGGAATTGTAGTTTCAAATGCATTTTCTAATAAAAAATTCAATAATATTTTTACTAAAGATATAACAACAATAACTTCATTTATAATATTGGGTTCATTTGTATTTTCAGTAATAAATATAATTGAAACTTATAGTAAGTATCTACGGTACATAGGTAGAATAAGTAAAATCAAAGAAAGCTATGGAGATATTTTAGATGAATACGAATTAAATGAAATTTTAAATAAAACTTTGGATTTAGAAAAAACCAAAACAGATTTCAAAAATGGAATTAAGGCATTATCAATTACCTGGTTTATAATGATTTTAGGTATGTTAGCTATATTGGACTATCTAAGCAATTATAAAGTTTTATTAATATTTAATTTATTCAAATAGTAATGTATAGGATGTTTTGTGAATTCTAATTTTTATGTAAGTGTAGAATTATAAATGGTATAAATCAAGCTTTGCATTTAAGAGCGTTAGGGATTATATTTGGAGATAGCTTCTTTAGAAGAAGCAGTGAAGTAGTATTTATGAAATTTAACAATGGTTTGAAGCTCAGAGGGTTACCTAGGGGCTTTTGTTTTTTGTTAAGTAAATTTATGAGTGTAGATAATTCACTAAGTTAGATATTTAAATGCATATTATCATATAAGTGAAAAATAAAAATGATTTAACACCATAAATAAACGCAGAGTGATTTTATTCTTATGGGATATACATCAGAATTTTCTATAACACTACATTCATTTTTTATTTTAAATTTAGGATAATAATAGTATAATTAAACATGTTATGTATCGATTGTAAAATAATGAGATACTTAAAAGGTGGATGACAACTAACAATATTTATTTAGTAGCAATTTGTAGGTTATTTATAACTTTATAGGGGGTATATAATTAATGCAGAAAAGAGCTGTAGTTTTTTCAGCTGGTGAGTATCTTAATTCACCAAGCTATCCAAAGCCTAAATTAGATTTACAAGGTGTTAAGTATGATATATTAGCAATTGAAAAAAGATTAAATCAGATTGGCTTCAATGTAACAAAAAAAGAGAATATTTGTAAAAATGAATATCTCTTAACTTTACAAAAAAGTGTTGAGAATTGTCCTAATGATGCTATACATATAGTATATTTTTCTGGACATGGGGGTCATTGTAATGGCAAGAATTACATCTATCCTTCTGATTTTGCAGTACGATATAATATGACTAACGATATAGATGATGCAAGCATTAACATAGAGGATATTATATCTGTATTCAAGGATAAAGGCAAATTGGTTTTGATATTGGATTCTTGCCGAAATGATTTTGGATTATCAAGGGGTTATTATTCTGAAATGACTTATACAGAAAATGTTTATATAGCTTATGGTACGATGTTTAAAAGTACATCAATGGCTACAAATGGGTTAAGTTGGTTTACCGAAGCAATTTGCGATGAGATTTTAACACCAAATATAGATGTTGATACTTTATTTACACGAGTACGACAAAATGTTTTTACCAAACATTTTGTGCAAATTCCTCCAAGTGCAACTGGCTTACTTGAAAAGGTTGTTCTTCATTCTGAATTAAGCTATGATGATGATAAAAAGGTTTATGATTTTATTCAAAAATATGGAGATGAATATACTGATAAGTATGGGTATTTTCATGGAGATGATTTAATATTTATAGATGCAGCTCAATATTTTGATATAGGGTTGCTTGATGCAATCTGGAAATTTCAAAAAGTGGATAACAAAATATTTAAAGATAGAGGCGTAGAGATTCCAGAGCTTACTAGAGAAGAATCAAAGTTAGTGAGCTTTTTAGGATTTACACGTAGTCAGAGGTTTTTTACTTGTGATGAAAGCCATACTTGGTATTATAATAGGAGGCAAATCAGAATGGGAGAAATTCCACCCCTTCCACCAAGCATGCAAAGAAAATTACCCGAGCAAGGAAAAGAGTTATATGTAAGCTTTGATGTAAAAAAAGAAGGAGGTAATATAATTATTGAAACAACTTTACCTGACCGATGTGAGATTTTCGTTTGGAATAACAAATCTGATTTCTACGAAAAGGTTGTTGTTGTTGCTGGAAAGATAACTATAACGGATGCTGACAAAATAGTAAGAGTAAAAATTGATTCTGGTGTATTTACATCTGATAGAATGGTACAGCAGTTGCTCGGTGATAAATGTCGTAATCTTATTGGAGAGTATGTTAAGTACCATCCGATAAATGGAATTCAGCTAACATACTTATATGAGTTCTAAGGATGTCTGTATTAAAAAAGGTTGTAAAAATTATGGTTAGAATGTGATGGTGTCAAATCCAATTTATAGAGTTATGTAACATAATTTTAAATTTGGGTGTCTGTCACATGTTTCTAAAAGTATTTATTAATCGTAAAAGTACGATATAAATCTTTAGTCTAATTACTAAACTAATTTTTTATAATATTTTTTCTGCTGTTTCAAAGTTTAAAATAATTCATTAAAAAACAAAGAAATCGTCGGCAATCGAGTGGTTGTGGTATACCACAACCACTCGATTGCCGACCGTTTTTCAATTATATGACAATGGAAAATGATATTTAGTAAGTTATTGAGTTTAGTATATTTACTAAACTAATAAAATAATTTCTATATTGGAACGCCATTTAGTCACAGTAAGAGGTGATGGGATAAGGTATATACGCAAACTATAATTTTAAATAAGTACAGCAGATAACGACAAAGTTTGGAAATAAGATTATTTCGTTATATTTGATTGATAATTAGTTGTAATATTTTTCTTAATGATATTTTGATAATTAGGAGGTAACTCTAAATAATAACTTTTAATATGTTCAAATTTAGTTACCTTTACTTCACCAATTCCATCCACAGTAATTGTAATACGGTCAATGCCTACATCAAGATGAGGTCCGACATATGGTCTAACTTGTATTTTAATCACAAAAAAGAATGTACGGTAACCATCAGGTCTTTCAACATTTAAAATATCAATATCCCAAGGGGCGACAGTTGGTACATCGGTTAGAAATTTTGTATAATAATCACCAACAGATTTTTGTATATATGGCATAAGCAGAGAGCAAAAAACATCTTGATATAATTCTACCTTTGAGTGTGGAAGTGGTTTATTGGGAATAGCATAAACACTATATGATGGAAGTTGGATACATATAAGGCTTACAAATAATAGTACCATAATTATTTTTTTCTTCATAATTAATATCCTCCAAATAGCTTTCTTATAGTATTCTTTACATCGCTAATTATTATCCCTTGAAGGCTATTAATGAAATCAAAAATTAAAACATATTTCATCGATTCATATTAAATTGAATTCAAACAAACCACAGGTTCGTAGCCTGTGGTTTGTTCTTTAATAGTAGTTTAATACCTTATACATTAGCTATTCTTTTTTAGGGGGCAGCTAAATCTAATAAGTGAAATTTGAGTAGCACTTTAAAGTTTAGTCAATATACTAAACTATAAATGTATTTATCAAAAAATCTTCTATAGTTCTATTTTTAGTTACATTGATATAAGCTTCTTTGTTCATATTGAATCGTATATAGCTTCTGCCTTCTTGTTTTGTATTACTGGAAAGACAATATCGTATAAACATTTTATTAGCTAATCCACTTATTTGTAATTGATATCTTGTGTATGATTGCATACCTAAAAAATTATATAACTGAGTATCTTCAATGGTTACATACTTATATTCACTATTCGTAACGTCCGATTTTTCTTCCCTGTGATTTTTCAAAGACTTTTTTATAGTATTACCGCTATCTATTTTTAGGCTTCCATCTATAATACTTAAGGCTTCTTCTTGTGTTATAGGTTTTAAATTTCTATTAACATCTTTTTCTATTATTTTTACGATATTTACTATTTCTTTTTTTAACCTTTGTTTTGTTCTGTATCTCAATAAAATTATACTTAATTCAGGCTGTTTAAAGGCTATTGATGTATTAATTCTAATTTCTGTATATTTAAAATATTTAACTAGAAAGTTTAATATGGATGCTCTAGAGATAAAAATATGTTTTCTCCAATAAAGAGGGTCCTTTTGCAAATTGTGTACTCTTTCTTTCCCATTTTCAATTTCTTCTTCAATTACGTACCTAACAAAATTAGATAGTTTAATATAATCTAGATATTGCATAAAATTGTTTGTAATATATTTTGGAGTTATACATAACATAGCTGCAAACTCTTCTAATGTGTACACATAGTGCTCATTTAACATGCTATTTATAGTATTTACAGTATATTGTTCTATAGCATCAAAAAATTCATCTAAAAGCATTACAGTGTAAGGGATACCTCTTGAATATGCTATGAAAACACGATTTTGTAAACTTTTTTCAGTAAATCTTCTATCATGTGTTTTCATTTTTTCATATTCATAAGCATATGTAGGATTACCTTTTAATTTATAATACAAATCTTTTGCTGCAAGAAAATCTGTTTGCCCTATAGAATAGGTAATAGAATTATTTTTTAATACATTCCTTGTGCCAAATTCTCTTAGAAAGTCTTGTATTATATTTTCTTGGTTATATATTATTTTGTTTAAGCAGTTCATTAAAAAGGTCTTCCTTTCAATTTACATCTTATTGGTTAGCTATATTGCTAAATAAATTGAATGTTTTCAAATTAGCCCCTAATGTAATATATAGTAAGTATATTTAGTGCAATAGTGATTTATTATATATTTCTATAGAAAAATTATCTTCGTTATTAATAATGTATAAAATTATTTAATACATACCACAAAAAAGCCCCTCTCATAATGGGAAAGACTGTTTTGTGTATATAAATATTAGGTCATGTTTAAAAACAGTGTTAATTTTGAACATAAAAGGGACTGCATCACAAAACAAATCTTAATTATCTTTCTTAATGTGGTAGTTATTTTTATTTGTTGGTTATTATTAAGTCATTATATACAAATATAATAGTAATAACACACCCTAATATAGCAAAGCCAACAAAGAAAACTTCATTATTTGTAAGCTTTTCTATAATAGGCATTCCTACAGAAAAATAAGTTATAATTATAGGGTATACTAACTTTCGCAGTTTTTTAGTTTTTATAAATTCGAAGGCGCTACAAATAATTAAAAGCATTGTAATTATTGTTAACATGGATGTTGGTAATACCATTTGCATAAACATCATTATACATCCAGCCACACCAATAACAAATAAAAGCATTTCTAGTACCAGTGTTATTGATTTGAAGTTCATAAATAACATCTCCATCCTAAAGTGTTATTAAATATATATGATGGTAAAAGTAATGTATTCTTAAATTTTAACAACAGTTTAAACATAGCCAAATGTTAAAGTTTATTACGGAGATTAGCTAGCTCTAAGTATGCTAACCTTTCTTTTACTATTTATCGTAATTATCACATCTTTCATTTTCTTCTAGTACAGACAATCTATTTTCTAAATCTTTAAGATAACCTTCTATTAAGTTTATATATATATATATTTCATCAATTGATTTAGAATTTTCATTTTTTGTTTTAGACATTTAAAAGACTCCTTTCTTCGATGTACGGTATAGCCTTACCGTTAATTATATTTAGATTTAAGTTTGATGGGAATATCGCATTATTGAATATGATTCTATAAAACATTTGGGGAATAGAGATAGGCTTCCAAATAACGTCGCATGATGAAGTTAATATATAAAGCTTTTCTTTAAGGCTGAAAAAGTCATTCTTGGGGCTTATAAAGTATTTCTTATTTACAATAAACATATACGTTCTACCGTACAGTATTATCTTAAATGGGTTCTTAGTGGTCTTATCTAGTAACAAGTAATATTCATGTAATGGATAGTTTTTTTCATTTAGCATATTATTTCAATATCTCCTTAAGTTTTAAATATTGTGCTCTTGTAGGGTACGTAAGACTTCTTTCAAAGGAACATATATCAACTGGGCTCATTTTTAGAATTTTTGCACACTTTTTTTGAGTTAAATTATTTTTTTGTCGGTACTTTACCAACAATTTTCCATAAGATGATAATATAAATCTATAATATTCGTCGCATAATTGTAAATGGGAGACTTCTATAAATTCACAAAATTTAATAAATTTATCAAATCTTAAGTAATTATTATCAAAATCCTGTAGTATAAGTGAGTTACTAAAGATTTCTATTTTATTTTTAGAAACTTCTATATCAATTTTCAGCTCAAACAACTTGGTGCTAAACTGTGATAACATATAGCATTGCATCACTTCACTGTATAAATTTATTTGAACTATGATACTCGTGATATGCGTCGCATTTTTATGAAGAGAGCAGATGTGTACTTGCGTGAAATGGAAAAGTATTTACCTAAGATGTATAAAAGATTAATGACCATCTATCAATCCTTAGAGACTGATGAGGGAAGCAATGTAACAAAAGAACAGTATAATGAAATAGATGGGATATCAGTTGATTTTGGTATAATGCAGAAAACCAGAAAGGCTTTTGTTATAAAATGTGATTTTGTATGGGATGATATAGGAACGTTTGCAGCACTTTCAAGATTCCTAAGCAATTTACGAGGTAACAATGTTTTGGGTAATACATTTATGGAAGAGAGCGAAAACTGCTCAGTATTTGGTAAAGACAGGCTTATAATTGGATTTGGAATAAAGGACCTTATAATTGTTGATGCGGGAGATGTAATACTCGTAATGGATAAAAATAAGGATCAGGAGATTAAGCATTTAGTTAATGAACTTAAAGAGAGTAAAGAAACGGAGAAATATATATAAATTTTTTAATATGCTCCACTTAAGGTGTTTCACCTTAGGCGGGGCTTTTTGTTTTATGGAACTTTTATATATGTTTATATAGTTTCAAAGGATAGTGAAAATATATGTAAAAGTAACAAATACAATTATATAAAAATGAAGGTATTTGTATGTTTTTGTTGAATATAACAATTAAACCAATAAATGTTAACATACGAATTTATAAGAAATTTTTGAGGAAAGTTAAAATATGATTTTATTGTTGAGTTACTGTCAAAATTAAATTATAAGAATTCATAAAGGAGTGACAATATGTTATGCGCTCACATTAATCCAATTACTTTAAAGGAACAAAGTGTTAAGGAACACTTGGATAATGTTTCTAAAATGTCCATGGAATATGGTGCGAAAGTTTCGCTTGAGAATACAGGAGAATTAATTGGTATTCTCCATGATATGGGAAAGGAAACAAATAAATTTGATAAATATATACATTATTCTTCATCACATCCGAGTGATAAATCTCTAAGGGGAACAATAAATCACTCTACAGCAGGTGCAAAATTTATTTATGATAATTTCTATAATACAACTGATATGTTTCAAAAATTCACAGCACAGCTTATTTCATTGGCTATTTGTTCCCATCATGGTGGACTTATAGATTGTTTAGATTTAAAAGGCATTGATATATTTACAAATAAGATGGAAACGGATAAAGATATTTTGTATGATGAGGCGCTACGTAATTTTAAGTTGGAATATTCGGGAATTGAGCACATTAAAGATTTGTTCAATAAATCAAAAGATGAGATAGAAAATATTTTTATAAATATTAACAAGATAGATGGATCTGCTAAATTTGGACATTTCGCAGCTGGAATGTTAGAAAAATACCTTTTTAGTTGTGTTATTGATGCAGACAGATATGACACATATACATTTATGGAGGGTAAGGATCAGAAAAAGAGTATTGATAAATTAGATTTATGGAACGAACTTGTGGATAAGTTAGAAACTAAACTAGAAAGTTATCCTAAATTAACTAAAATAGATTTATTGAGAGAAGAAGTTTCGATAGCGTGTAAAAATTTTGCCGAAAATAAACCAGGAATATATCAACTTGCAGTGCCAACGGGAGGAGGGAAAACCCTTTCAAGTTTAAGGTATGCATTAGGGCATGCAAAAAAATTTGATAAAGATAGAATTTTTTATATTATTCCTTTTACTACGATTATTGATCAAAACGCTAAGGACATAAAAGATATTTTGTGCCGTGATGATATAATTTTAGAACATCATTCAAATCTTGTTGTGGATAACCAGCAGGAGGATTATAAACTTTTAACAGAGAGATGGGATAGTCCTATTGTTCTTACCACAATGGTGCAGTTTCTTGATACTTTATTTAGTGGAGGTACGCAAGGAGTTCGGCGAATGCATAATCTTGCAAATTCAATTATAATATTTGATGAAATTCAGGCGATACCTATTAAGTGTATAAATATGTTTAACAGTGCAATTAATTTCCTGGCAAATATCTGCAATGCGACAATTATACTTTGTACAGCTACACAACCACTTTTATCGACAACAAAAATGCCTTTAATGCTGAGCGAAAATGCTAATATAATTACGGATATACATGAGAAATTCAAACAATTTAAACGTGTAAATTTGGTGGATAAAAGGATTGTTGGGGGGTACAGTGTATCTACATTAAAGGAGTTTATTTTAGAAATTATGGAGAAGTTAGATAGTGCATCGGAAATTAAGGACAAGCTAGCAAGTGTGTTAGCAATTTTTAATACTAAGAATGCTGCAAAAGATGTTTTTAATGAGTTGAAAAAAGCAAATGCTGATTTACCTAAAGAAAAACAATATTTAATTTTTCACTTGAGTACTAATATGTGTCCTTCTCATAGAATGAAAATTTTAAAAGATATGAGAGAAAAGTTGGGGCATCAGAGGATAATTTGTATAAGTACTCAGTTAATAGAAGCTGGTGTTAATATTTCATTTGGGTGTGTGGTGAGGTCTCTTGCTGGACTTGATAGTATAGCCCAAGCAGCAGGTAGATGCAATCGACATGGGGAAAGTTCTTGTAGTGATGTTTATATAGTTAATGTTGAAGGAGAAAATGTTAGCAAATTGGTGGATATCAAAGAGGGGCAGGAATGTACAAAGAGAGTTCTTGATGAATTTAAAGCAAATCCAAATATCTTTGATAATGATCTACTTTCTCCAAAAACTATGGAAAGATATTATAAGTACTATTACTATAATAGAAGTGCAGAGATGGACTATACATTACCTAAGCCAGACAATGATAATTCGATGTATGACTTATTATCAACGAATAGTGAGGGTGGTAATTCATTTAATAGTAGAAATACTTGTAAATCAAAATTAATGTTAAAACAAGGATTTAAAACTGCAGGTAAGGACTTTCAGGTAATAGATCAAAATATAACAGGCGTGATTGTTCCATATGAAGAAGGCGAGGAGCTTATAACTCTTATAAATGGTCAATGTAGTTTAGGTGAATTAAAACAGTATTTAAGGAAAGCACAGCAGTTTTCGGTAAATATATATGAAACAGATAAAAGAAAACTTGAACAAATGGGAGGGCTTATTGGGTTAAAAGATAATGCAATAATTACTCTTAGAAAAGAATTTTATACAGAAGATGCAGGGGTAACATTTGAAAATGCACCAATGGAATTTTGTAATTTTTGAGGAGGTTGAGATAATTGGAAAGAGAAAATATTGTTGAATTCAAAGTTAGTGGGCGATACGCACTTTTTAGCGATCCTATAAATAGGATTGGAGGAGAGAAATTCTCATATCAAGTTCCAACTTATCAGGCATTAAAGGGAATACTTGAGAGTGTATATTGGAAGCCTACACTAATCTGGATAATTGACGAAGTTAGGGTAATGAATCTGATTAAAACTCAATCACAGGGAATACGACCTGTAAATTTTAGTGGAGGAAATACTCTGTCAATTTATACGTACCTTGCTAATGTTGAATACCAAGTAAGGGCCCATTTTGAATGGAATTATAATCGCCCTAATTTAGAGCAGGACAGAAATGAGAATAAGCATTATTTAATTTCTAAAAGAATGATTAAATGTGGTGGTAGACGGGATGTTTTTCTAGGAACTAGGGAGTGCCAGGCATATGTTGAACCATGCAAATTTGGGGAGGGAGAGGGAGCTTATGATAATTATGGGTCGCTTTCCTTTGGGCTAATGTTTCATGGCTTTGATTATCCGGATGAAACAGGAGAAGATGTACTAATGGCTAGGCTTTGGACACCAATAATGAATAATGGCTATATCAAATTTCTCAAACCTGACGAATGCACTATAAAACGTGAGCTAGCATCAATGAAACCTAAGGTGTTTGATGATAATAATTTTAGTGGACTTAAGGAATTTGAAAAGGAGGGGGAGATTATTGAGCTGGATACAGAAACTTTATGATACTTATGAGAATTGTAGGATTGAAGTGGGTGTTCCTGGAACAGATGAGAAGAGAATTACACTTCTTCCTATTGCCCATTCAACTCAAAATGCACATATAGAGATAGCTATTAATGGGGATGGAGAATTCTTAAGAGCAAGGATACTTGAAAAAAATGAGGTAGTTACAATTATTCCTGTAAATGAAGATTCAGCTGCAAGGGGCAATGGAAATTTACCACATCCACTTTGCGATAAATTGCAATATGTTGCGGGTGATTATTGCAATTATGTAGACAAGAAAAAAGGTGAAGAATTCTACAAAAATTATATAGAAAAACTTGAGGGCTGGTGTAATTCACCTTACTCTAATACAAAAGTTAGTGCAATTTTAAGTTATTTAAAAAACAAAGCACTTATATCAGATTTAATACATCAGAAGATAATGATATGTAATGATAATGGAGGGCTTAAACAAGGTGTGAAGCTTGGAGTAAGTGATCAAAGTGATGCTTTCATAAGATTCAGGGTGGAAATTTCAGGTGAAGATGAATCTGCTGTATGGCTTGATAAAGATATCTATGAAAGTTATATTAATTATTATTTAAGTCTTCAAGAAAAGGTAGACTTGTGTTATGTAAAGGGAAAAGTCATTCCTTGTTCAGTAAAACATTCTGCAAAGATTAGACATACAGGAGATAAGGCAAAGCTTATTTCAGCAAATGATGATACGGGTTTTACATATCAAGGACGGCTTGGGGGCAAAAATGACAAAAACAAAGTTGTGAGTATTGGTTACGAAACTTCACAAAAAGCACATAGTGCATTAAGATGGCTTATAGAAAAACAAGGTTATAAAAATGGTGATCAGGTGATTATAGTATGGGGCACTAAAAATCAAGATATACCTGACCCTATGTGCGATACTCAAGATAGTATGTTTGGTAAAGAAGAGCCACCTGCTATTTCAACTGAAAAGGAGTTTGCAAAAAGGCTTAATAGTGCTATTGCAGGTTATGGTTGTGATTTAAATACAAAAGCGGAAATAATTATTATGGGGCTAGATGCCGCAACAACTGGAAGACTATCTATCACCTATTACCGTGAGCTTGATGGTATTGATTTTTTAAATAGGATTGAGAATTGGCATAAGACTTGCATTTGGCAACATACGTATAAAAAAGTACCTGATGGAGTTGATGAAAAAGGAAAATTAAAATTCAAGGCCATTACTTTTATCGGTGCTCCATCTCCTAAAGATATAGCTTTAGCATGTTATGGTGATAAAGTGAATGATAAGTTAAAAAAATCAACAGTAGAAAGGTTATTACAATGTATTATTGATGGCGCTAGAATACCTTATGATTTTGTAAATTCCGCGTTAAACCGTGCTTCAAATCCACTATCAATGGAAAATTGGGAATGGCAGAAAACATTAACAATAACTTGTGCATTAGTGAAAAAATATAGATATGATAAATTTAAGGAGGAATGGTCAATGTCACTTGATGAAAATCAGAGGGATAGGAGTTACATTTTTGGCAGGCTTCTAGCAGTAGCACAGCAAATTGAAGAATATGCGTTATATACGGTTGGTGAAAAAAGAGATACAAATGCAGAAAGATTAATGCATCAATTTAAAATTCATCCTTATAAAACATGGGGTATTATTACAGATAAGCTTAAGCCATATATGGCAAGGTTAGGGTTAAAGGGCACAAGCTTAACGGAACTAATGACAAAAATAAATTCTATGATACCATATGAAGAATTTATAAGTCTGAAGAAGTTAGATGATAGTTATATCTTAGGATATTATTGTCAAAGACAAGTTTTTATAAATGAAAAAAATAAAAGAATAGAAGAAAATGCAAAAAAGAAATTACAAAAAACGAACGAAGGGGAGATTTAATATGAGTAATTTTGTAAAAAAAATTGATTTTGCAGTTGTCATTTCAGCGAAAAATGCGAATCCTAATGGAGACCCACTAAATGGGAATAGACCTAGAGAAAATTACGATGGGTTTGGTGAGATTTCTGATGTTTGCATCAAAAGAAAAATTCGTAATCGCCTTCAAGACATGGGTGAGGCAATATTTGTTCAATCGGATGAGAGAAGAACAGATGGTTTTAGAAGTCTTAAGGATAGGGCTGAAGGTTGCCCAGAACTAAAAAAATCAAATAAAGATAAGGAAAACTATGCAAAAATAGCTTGCGAAAAATGGATTGATGTTAGAAGCTTTGGGCAAGTATTTGCATTTAAAGCAGGAGCGGATAATTCTGTTTCAATAGGGATAAGGGGACCAGTTTCAATCCATTGTGCTGTAAGTATTTCACCCATTGAGATATCAAGTATGCAAATAACAAAAAGTGTTAATGGAGAAACTCAGAAAGACCCAGATAAGAAAAGTTCAGATACAATGGGTATGAAGCATAGAGTTGAATTTGGTGTTTATGTGATTTATGGAAGCATTAATACACAATTAGCAACAAAGACAGGTTTTAGTGAAGAGGATAGTGAAATTATTAAAAAGTCATTAATTACACTTTTTGAAAATGATTGTTCATCTGCTCGCCCGGATGGAAGCATGGAGGTATGTAAGGTTTATTGGTGGAAACATAATGCACAAATGGGCCAATATTCTTCTGCAAAGGTGCATAGAAGTTTGAAAGTTGTACCAATTGTAGATATACCAAAAAGTATTAATGATTATAATATTTCTAATGAAACATTAGAAGGGTTAACACCAGAAATATATGATGGAATATAAAGAAGATGATTTTTTGCTATTGTCTGGGATACAACATTTTGAATTTTGTAAACGTCAATGGGCATTAATACACATTGAACAGCAATGGCAAGAAAATCTTCGAACAATTGAGGGCGAAATTCTTCATGAGAAAACACATGATGATACATTAAAAGAAAAGCGTGGAGATATAATTATTTCGCGTGGAATGAAAATATTTTCGCATACACTTGGAATAACTGGAACTTGTGATGTGGTTGAGCTACATAAGGATTCGGATGGGGTAAATATATTTGGCAGGACTGGAAAATACAAACCAGTTCCTGTGGAGTATAAGCGTGGGAAACCAAAAGAAGATGAATCGGATGTTCTACAATTATGTGCACAGGCTATGTGTATTGAGGAAATGCTATTATGTAAAATCCCTGAAGCATATTTATTTTATGGCGAAACAAAACGTAGACTTAAAATTATATTTGATAATGACTTACGTGATCGTGTAAAAACTATTTTTAAAGAAATGCATGAATTATATGACAGAAGATATACACCTAAAGTTAAAATATCTAAAAGTTGTAAAGCATGTTCACTTACTGAGGTTTGCATGCCAAAGTTATGTAAAAATCCATCCGCACTTAATTATATTAATAAAAATATTTTGGAGGTGAAAGAATGAGAAAGCTATTAAATACACTCTATGTTACATCTCCAAATACTTATTTATCACTTGATGGAGAAAATATTGTAATTTTAAAAGAGCAAATAGAAATTTCAAGAATTCCATTACACAATCTTGAAGGTATTGTAGCTTTTGGTTATACTGGTGCGAGTCCAGCATTAATGGGTGCATGTGCAAAACATAACATTGCATTAAGTTTTATGAAACAAAGTGGTAGGTTCCTTGCAAGGGTAGTTGGGGAGGTTAGGGGCAATGTTACTTTAAGAAAAGCTCAATACAGGCTTTCAGACAGTAATGAGGAGAGTAATAAAATAGCTAAAAACTTTATTATAGGGAAAATTTATAATGCGCGTTGGGTTATTGAACGTGCAACTCGTGATTATGCAATTAGACTTGATGTTGATAAGTTAAAAGGAGTTTCTAAAACTCTTGTAAATTCGCTTTCATTAGTTGAACAAAGTGAAAATTTAGATCAACTAAGAGGATATGAGGGGGAAGCATCATCACAATATTTTAGCGTATTTGACGATCTAATTCTTCAACAAAAAGAATCTTTTTATTTTCATTGTCGTAATAAACGTCCGCCTTTAGACAATGTTAATGCGATGTTATCATTTGTATATACGCTTTTAGCGCATGATGTTGCGGCGGCATTGGAAACAGTTGGATTAGATCCTTATGTAGGATTTTTACATCGTGACAGGCCTGGTAGAGTGTCATTAGCTCTTGATATGATGGAAGAGTTACGTTCGGTCTATGCGGATCGATTTGTTATATCGCTAATAAACAAAAGGGAAGTAAATTCAAAAGGGTTTACACAAAAAGAAAATGGAGCAGTTAACATGGATGAGGATACAAGAAAAAGCATATTAAAAGCTTGGCAAAGCAAGAAGCAAGAGAAAATTACGCATCAATTTTTGCAAGAAAAAGTAGAATGGGGACTAGTACCTTATGTTCAGGCAATGCTATTGGGCAGGTTTATCCGTGGTGACTTGGATGGATATCCTCCATTTATGTGGAAGTAGGTGATAAAATGTTAGTACTTATAACATACGATGTAAATACACAAACGCCAAGTGGCATGAAACGGTTGCGCCAGGTTGCAAAACAATGCGTTAATTACGGTCAGCGTGTTCAAAATTCAGTTTTTGAGTGTGTATTAGATGCAGCTAAATGCCGTGAGGTTCAGCATAAGCTTGAGCAAATCATTGATAAGGATAAAGATAGTTTGAGATTTTATTATTTAGGGAACAATTATAAAAATAAGATTGTGCATATAGGTGCAAAGGAATCAATTGATGTTGAAGGTACGCTTATAATTTAGTGCGTATGTTAAGCAAACATAAAATCGTGGAGCCTTCGCACCATAAATATAGTAAAAACCTTTTGTTAAAGGTGAAATATATGGTAGGAGGGATATAATTTAACAAAAAAAGTGCAAAAATATCTTTAATCCTTATAAATTTAACGGATTTTTGGCCATTTTTGCTGTCGCTCCTTACATAGGAGCGTGGATTGAAATCAGTAGAAACAGTTAGTCAAATAATAGAGTCTAGTCGCTCCTTACATAGGAGCGTGGATTGAAATAACATTAAACCCTGACCAAACTTCATACTTCTTAGTCGCTCCTTACATAGGAGCGTGGATTGAAATCAAACATAAGTTAGATTATCTCCATCACTATCTTGTCGCTCCTTACATAGGAGCGTGGATTGAAATCATTATCGTTTCACCAAGGTATCTACTAAATTTAGTCGCTCCTTACATAGGAGCGTGGATTGAAATCTATTAAGGAAGTACTTAACGATATTGATAAAACGTCGCTCCTTACATAGGAGCGTGGATTGAAATTTTTGATGATATATGGCATGTACTTGAAGATAATGTCGCTCCTTACATAGGAGCGTGGATTGAAATTGGTACTACCTATAGGGGATCAACTTATAATAGCGTCGCTCCTTACATAGGAGCGTGGATTGAAATAATGATGGTGTATGTAATATATTTACTACTGATGGTCGCTCCTTACATAGGAGCGTGGATTGAAATTTTAAAAGTAGATCATATATCAGAAATATTAATAGTCGCTCCTTACATAGGAGCGTGGATTGAAATTAAGCCCCTACAAATTTCTTAAATCATGTGTATCGTCGCTCCTTACATAGGAGCGTGGATTGAAATTTTTGACCAGATTAGTGAATTAAAGGGTTTTGGTGTCGCTCCTTACATAGGAGCGTGGATTGAAATTTATAGTTTCCTATAAGCTCGGCATACATTTTCAGTCGCTCCTTACATAGGAGCGTGGATTGAAATCTACTGGTCCAGTTATAAATGTAAAGATTGCTACGTCGCTCCTTACATAGGAGCGTGGATTGAAATTTGATTGCAGTCTAAACATTTATGCATATCCATTAGTCGCTCCTTACATAGGAGCGTGGATTGAAATTGACCAAACATCATCACAAACTTGAGGTATTGTAGTCGCTCCTTACATAGGAGCGTGGATTGAAATTTTACCGCAATTAAAAGATTGAAAAACTTAGGTTGTCGCTCCTTACATAGGAGCGTGGATTGAAATAAGAGAAATGTGTAAGAGTATTCGCAAGTAGAAGGTCGCTCCTTACATAGGAGCGTGGATTGAAATACATGAGATTGTAAGGCACAGAGTTGCTTCATATGGTCGCTCCTTACATAGGAGCGTGGATTGAAATCAATACCAGGCACTTCCAATGCCCATTGCTTATAAGTCGCTCCTTACATAGGAGCGTGGATTGAAATCGAACTTGAAGATAAACTTAACGAAGTATTATTTGGTCGCTCCTTACATAGGAGCGTGGATTGAAATTAAGAGGTCTAGTAAGGTACTCTTACCATTACTGTCGCTCCTTACATAGGAGCGTGGATTGAAATCTAGTATACAAGAAGTTAGAATAGTAAATTGTGGCGTCGCTCCTTACATAGGAGCGTGGATTGAAATTCATAGTATCGGCATATTGTTTAGCCCATGGAAATGTCGCTCCTTACATAGGAGCGTGGATTGAAATTTTGATACAGAAAAACAAGCAAAAGGATTTTGTGGTCGCTCCTTACATAGGAGCGTGGATTGAAATAATATATAAGTTATTAATCTTTGCTTGTATTTCAAGTCGCTCCTTACATAGGAGCGTGGATTGAAATCTGGTTTGGCAAAGTATTTCATCATCGCTTAACAGTCGCTCCTTACATAGGAGCGTGGATTGAAATCCAAAGCGTATGTAATAGTTTTTGCGTATTAGATGGTCGCTCCTTACATAGGAGCGTGGATTGAAATTTTTATTTTAAATTTATCCTGTCCGTAACTAGACGTCGCTCCTTACATAGGAGCGTGGATTGAAATTATTATTTTATATCCATTTCGTTGAAACTTCCTTGGTCGCTCCTTACATAGGAGCGTGGATTGAAATATCCATATAAGTAAAAGTATGGCAATATGTGTATAGTCGCTCCTTACATAGGAGCGTGGATTGAAATTTTCGATGTCTTTTATCTCGTCTGATGTGAAATAGTCGCTCCTTACATAGGAGCGTGGATTGAAATTTTAATATAAGTTTGATTGTTTGATATTCATTTCGTCGCTCCTTACATAGGAGCGTGGATTGAAATTTGTTAAATTACCTAACAATGATGTTTTACCGCTCGTCGCTCCTTACATAGGAGCGTGGATTGAAATACTTTTTTTAGCTTTATATGCAGTACCAGTTTTGTCGCTCCTTACATAGGAGCGTGGATTGAAATATTGTTATATTCCTCATGTGCTTTTATAGTAGCGTCGCTCCTTACATAGGAGCGTGGATTGAAATTGCACTGCAATTTAGTAAAAATAAAATTAAGGGGTGTCGCTCCTTACATAGGAGCGTGGATTGAAATTAAATAAAGTGGCACTCTATATCCTGCTATGATTGTCGCTCCTTACATAGGAGCGTGGATTGAAATTCTTGCACTTACTGTTTGTTTACCGTCAATATTTGTCGCTCCTTACATAGGAGCGTGGATTGAAATCGATGAAAAGGTACTTTAAAATTAGTTTTGAAAAGTCGCTCCTTACATAGGAGCGTGGATTGAAATTGTGTCTGCATCATCCTGGCCATTATCCTGTTGAGGTCGCTCCTTACATAGGAGCGTGGATTGAAATCAGTCGCATACCCTACGTAACCACCACCCTTAAATGTCGCTCCTTACATAGGAGCGTGGATTGAAATATTAGGTTTCTGCCGGGCTGTTGTATAAAGTTTTGGTCGCTCCTTAATTATCATTATGATACTTGTGAAAATGAAAATATATTAGGATACAGCTTGCATGGTTTATTTATTGGAGAGAAATAGGCGAAATATTTTATAACCTTAATAGTGATATATAAGTGTAGAAAGTATGTATTACAAGGTATATACAAGATATAGCCTATCAATTTTAAAAGGAGAAACTTAAGCAGAAAAGATTAAAAGAAGCTGAAATCAATTGTGAACTTATGAGCTTTTCTATTTTGATGTTCGTATATAAAGTAAATATTTAGAAGTAAGGTGAAATATGTATAAGCTTATTAGAATTACAACCCTTGGTTTAATATTATGTATAGTGTTAATAACGGGATGTTCTAAAAGCGTGTCACCTACTATAAACGAACTTAAATTTGAGAATATAACATCTGCAAGAATTGAATTAGCGGGAAGTGTATTACCTGGAGCAACAAGTCCAATTAAAACTTATACTTTTTATTTTAATAATTCTAAACAAACTAAAATAATTGAAGATGTTATAAAGTATTTAATTTCTGCTAAAGCCCAAGAAAATGAAGTAACAATAAGTATAAACTCTAATAAAAATCTAATAAGAATAATATCTCCAGAAATAAGAAAATTAATTGATGGTGGGTACAAAGATATTTTTTGAATCAGCAGTTTCGAGGTAAGAATATTTTGTAAAGTCTGATATTTATTAATCTTATATGTAATAAATAATATGTTTTTTATAAAAAATCATAATGAAAGGAGAAGTTATTATGTTTGAAGATCTTAATAGGGAACTTATAAATGTAAAAGAAAAATTGCTTAAAAAAAGAAAACTTCAAAATTCAGTTAATCTGACCAGTGAAGAGTTGCAAAAGGAAACAGATAGGAAGGTACAGCTCAAAAAAATCCTTAAAGATGAGGATAATGATGTAAAAAGACTTGAATCAAAAGGGATTACAAGTCTTTTTTATGCAATACTTGGTAGTAAACATGAACAACTTGAAAAGGAGAAGCGGGAGGTGCTTTCTGCAATGCTAAAATATGATGATTGTTGTAAATCAGTTTTAGAATTAGAGAGAGAGCTCGCGTTATATAAAGCATCATTAAATGATTTGGCTGGGGTAGAAGGTGAATATGAAATTGTATTAAAGCATAAAGAAGAGATTATAATGCAATTAAATGATGATAATTCTCAAGAGCTGCTTCAACTTATAGACAACCTCTCTGATTTTAAAACACAAAAGAAAGAACTTAAGGAAGCAATTGTGGCGGGCGATGCTGTACAAATTAAACTGGGACGCGTAATAGATTCTCTTGAAAGTGCACAAGACTGGGGAACATGGGACATACTAGGAGGCGAGCTACTGGCCACGGCAGCTAAGCACTCGCATATTGATCAAGCTAAGGAATATGCCCATAGTGTAAAAGGAGCATTGATACGATTTCAAAATGAATTATCTGATGTAAGATTAACAATGAATATAGATATAAATATAAGGTCTTTTGAAACATTTGCAGATTATTTTTTCGATGGTCTTATATCTGATTGGGTTGTACAATCAGGAATTCATGAGTCATTGGATGGTGTACAGAGTGTTTCAACTAACGTAGAGAGCGTAATGGATTCATTGAAAGAAAAATTTAATAATACACAAAATAATTTGATTTTAACACAAGAAAAATTAAAATTACTTGTTGAAGAAGCGTAAATTAAACCTAAACATGATGCCTCAGTAATGATATTCATGTTGGATTTTGGCAATTAATTGAACAATAAATACCAATAAGGTATAATAAAATATATATTATAGCGCTGAGGGGTGGAAAAAATGACAGATAAACAAAAATTATTGATTCTATTGGATGATTTCGAATTAGGATATACAAATGAAGATAATAGCATTGTACTTAAGGAAGGCAATGAGAATGTAATAGGTCGTGATGGATATGGGGCGACATTTATATTCCAAAAAGACAATTCCTTTGATGCTTTAAAAATTCATAAAAAATAAAGCAAATAGCAACATAAAAAATTCTGATAAGCTCCACTAAAAGTTGAACGCCAGTAGGTGTTTTACCTTAGGTGGAGCTTTTAATTTACATTAAATTCATAAAACACATGAAAGTAACATTTTGTTGACACATTGTTGACATAACAGGTGCCTATAATAAAAGTGTAGTCATTAATAAAAAATAAATTAGTGAGGAGCAATTAATATGAAAAGTATAACTTTAAGAACAAAGATAATAACAGGAATAATAACAGGAGGAATGCTTTTATCTTCTGTTAGTTTGGCTTTTGCAACAGGCACGACAACAACAAAGACTGATGTGAAGGCGTCTTCAAAAACTGAGTTTAAGCAACCTAAAGCTGAATTAGAATCAACGCTAAAATTGGGTGTTAGCACAGGTATTATTACACAGACTGAAAGTGACAAAATTTTAGCATATGAAAATAGTAAAACTATAGATAAAACAGTTAAAACTGACATATATAAAGATTTAGTTGATAATAACATGTTGACTAAGGCTAAGGCTGATGCACTAAAAGCTAGTGAGCAGGTCCAAAGAGAGGCTCAAAGACAAGCGGAAATAGATACTAATTTAGCAAAGCTTGTAACTGATAATACTATAACTCAAGATCAATCAGATAAAATTAAAGCTGCTATAGCTACACAGGAAGCTACAAACAAAGTAGAAAGGGAAAAGACTAAAAGTATGACTGATGCAGAAAGAAAGGCATATATGGATAGTAACAAGACTACTCACGTAAGTGCTTTAAAAGCTCTTGTAGATGCAGGTACTATAACACAGGCTCAAGCTGATAAAGTTGGACCTGTCGGTGCAAAAGGTGGTCCTGGTGAACGTGGGAAAAATATGAAAGGTGGAATTAAACTAGAATCAACACTTAAATTAGGTGTTAGTTCAAATATTATTACGCAAAGTGAAAGCGATAAAGTATTAGCATATGAAAAGACTAAAACCACGGATAATACAATAAAAACTGATGTATATAAAGACTTAGTTGATAATAACATATTGACTCAGGCAAAGGTTGATGATCTAAAAGCTGCTGAAAAGGCTCAAATGGATACTCAAAGGCAAGCAAAAGTAGATACTAATTTAGCAAAGCTTGTAACTGATAATACTATAACTCAGGATCAATCAGATAAAATTAAAGAAGCTATAGTTACTCAGGAAGCTGCAAACACAGCAGAAAGGGAAAAGATTAAAAGTATGACTGATGCACAGCGCAAAGCATATATGGATAGCAATAAGACTACACATGTAAGTGCTCTTAAAGCTCTTGTTGATGCTGGAACTATAACGCAGGCTCAAGCTGACAAAGTAGACTCTGGTGCTAATAATCATATGGTAGGTCTAAAAATTAAATAGTTTATTTTAAAAATTAAGTTAGATATAGTAGGAGCATACGATGGGAAACCCGAGTATGCTCTTTTTTTAATTCTCATAAGAATTACTATTTTGATAAATGATGGACATACACTATGATGTTGCAAAATATCTTTACAAAACTATTCATAAGCTATATAATTAGCATTAAATGAAATTTTAATGCATAGTACATTCATATACTCTAGAATTATATGCAGTGGCTAAAGATGCAAATAAGGAAGGACTAAGAAGGGGGATAATAAGTGAATAAGTTCAAATTAGTAAATAATGATGAGTCTAAGATTGTAACAAACAATTTTAAGTTAGTTGATGAAAAACAACCTAGGTTGTTTAAAGATATATTCCCATATTCAGAAATTCCGAAGGTTGTTTTTGGAGGTCAGCAGATTCCAATGTCTATACCTGATGATATATGGATCACGGATACTACATTCAGGGATGGTCAACAGTCTATGGATACTTACACTGAAAAGCAAATAGTTAAAATATTTGATTATTTACACAAACTTGACAATAATTCGGGTATAATTAGACAAACAGAATTCTTTTTATATACTGAGAAGGATAGAAATGCTGTTAAAAAATGTTTAGCAAGAGGATATGAGTTTCCAGAGGTAACATCATGGATACGAGCTAACAAAGAAGATTTTAAACTTGTTAAAGATATGGGACTTAAGGAAACGGGAATGCTTATGTCTTGTTCTGATTATCATATATTCAAAAAGCTTAATAAAACAAGACAAGAGGCCATGGACTTATATGTTTCATTAGTAGAAGAAGCGCTAGAAAATGGAATAGTTCCAAGATGTCATCTTGAAGATATAACTAGAGCTGATTTCTTTGGTTTTGTTATACCACTAGTACAAAGGCTTATGGAACTATCCAAGGAATCTGGTATTAAAATAAAGATTAGGGCATGTGATACATTAGGACTTGGATTGCCTTACTCTGGTACGGAACTTCCAAGAAGTGTACCACAAATTATTAATGGATTAATAAAGTATGGTGGAGTACCCTCGGAATATCTTGAATGGCATGGGCATAATGATTTTTATAATGTAGTTCCAAATGCTACTACAGCGTGGCTACACGGATGTTCTGCAATAAATACATCACTTTTTGGTATTGGTGAGAGAACAGGTAATTGTCCACTTGAAGCAATGATTATAGAATATGGTCAAATAAGAGGAAATGTAAAAAATATGAATCTTAAGCTTATAAGTGAAATTGGACAATACTTTGAAGGCGAGTTTAAATATAGTATTCCACCTAGGACGCCTTATGTGGGTAGTGAATTTAATGTTACAAGAGCGGGTATTCATGCTGATGGAATATTAAAAGATGAAGAAATATACAATATTTTCGATACTGAAAAAATATTAGGTAGGCCAATTGTTGTGGCAGTTAACGAACATTCGGGACATGCAGGCATTGCAGCTTGGGTTAATACTTATTATAGATTAAAAGATTCGGATAAAATTGATAAAAAAGATGAAAGAATTAATACTATAAAAGATTGGGTAGATAAGCAATATGAGACTGGAAGAAGCACTGTAATGAAAAGTGAAGAATTAGAACTAATTGCAAGAAAAATAATTCCACAGTTAAGTACAAAAAAACATAACACTGAAGAGTTTTAATCTATGTTAAATATTGTAGAATAAATTTATATATATAAAATGGAGGGATAACATGGCATATACTGCTGCGCAAAAAATAATTAAAGCTCATTTGGTTAAGGGCGAAATGATTACAGATAGTGAAATTGCAATTAAGATAGATCAAACATTAACTCAAGATTCTACAGGCACGATGGCTTATCTACAATTTGAAGCTATGGGAATTGATAAAGTTCAAACTAAAAAGTCTGTTGCTTATATAGATCATAATATTTTACAAACTGGTCCTGAAAATGCAGATGATCATTTATACATTCAGACTGTTGCAAAAAAACATGGCATATATTTCTCTAAACCAGGCAATGGTATTTGTCATCAAGTCCATTTAGAAAGATTCGGGGTTCCAGGAGAGACTTTACTTGGTTCAGATAGTCATACTCCTACTGGTGGGGGAATTGGAATGCTAGCTATTGGAGCAGGTGGATTAGACGTAGCTGTTGCAATGGGTGGTGGTGAGTATTATATAACAATGCCTAAAATCGTTAAAGTAAATTTAACAGGAAAGCTTAGTCCTTGGGTTGCGGCTAAGGATATAATCCTTGAAGTATTAAGGCGTTTAACAGTTAAGGGTGGAGTTAACAAAATATTTGAATATGCAGGAGATGGATTAAAAACTCTAAGCGTACCTGATAGGGCAACTATTACAAATATGGGTGCAGAACTTGGTGCTACAACTTCAATCTTCCCTAGTGATGAGATAACATATAAATTTTTAAAAGCACAACATAGAGAAAAAGATTTCGTAGAACTTAAAGCGGATGATGGAGCAGTATATGATGAGACAGTTGAAATAGATTTAAGTAAAATAGAACCTCTTGTTGCTTGTCCTCATAGTCCAGATAAGGTAGTTCTTGTATCATCACTAAAGGATATAAAGGTAGATCAAGTGCTAATAGGAAGTTGTACTAATTCATCTTATGTTGATATGATGAAAGTGTCTAAAATACTCTTAGGTAAAACAATACCGGATGATATGTCACTTGCTATTGCGCCAGGATCAAAACAAGTTTTAAATATGTTATCTAAAAATGGTGGACTTGGAGATATGATTGATGCCGGTGCAAGAATACTCGAAAGTGCATGTGGTCCATGTATAGGAATGGGTCAAGCACCTTCAACTGGAGCCGTATCCCTTAGAACATTTAATAGAAACTTCAAAGGTAGATCTGGTACAACATCTGCGAATGTTTATATTGTAAGCCCAGAAGTTGCAGTTGCATCAGCACTTACAGGATATATTACAGATCCTAGAGAACTTGGAGAAGCAGTTATTGTGGATATGCCAGAAGAATTTGTTATTAATGATAATTTAATAATAAGCCCAGCACAAGATGGTAAAGATATAGTAGTTAAAAGAGGTCCAAATATAAAACCATTCCCTAAAGCAAAAGAGTTAATAGGAAGCGTTACAGGTAAAGTTCTAACTAAATTAGAGGATAACATTACAACAGATGATATAATGCCATCTAATGCTAAATTACTTCCATTTAGATCGAACATTCCATACCTTGCAGAGTTTTGTTTAACGCCTAGCGATGCAGAATTTCCAGCTAAGGCTAAAAAGTATGATGGTGGAATAATAGTTGCAGGTTCAAACTATGGTCAAGGATCAAGTCGTGAACATGCAGCACTTGCACCACTATATTTAGGCGTTAAGGTTGTTCTTACAAAATCTTTTGCAAGAATTCATAAAGCCAATTTAATTAATAATGCTATAATTCCATTGGTATTTAAGGACTTTAAGGATTATGAAAATATAGATATGATGGATGAATTAGTAATTGAAGATGCTGCAAATCAGATAAAAAAAGGTATAGTTATTGTAAAAAATATAACAAAAAAAACCGAGTATGAAACTCTTCCTGAAGTAACTCAAAGAGAAGAAGAGATGCTTATACACGGTGGATTAATAAATCTTATGAAAAATAAGAAAAAGGTAGGTGCCTAGAAGAATGAAACATAATATTACACTTATACCAGGAGACGGAATTGGACCAGAAGTAACAACAGCTACGGTTAAAATACTAGAAAAAAGTGGAGTTTGCATTAATTGGGAAACTGTACGTATGGGTGCAGAAGTTATAGAAGAGTTTGGTACCCCTATGCCTCCTTATGTGTTAGAAAGCATTAAAAAGAATAAAGTTGCGCTTAAAGGACCTGTAACTACACCTGTAGGCAAAGGATTTAAAAGTGTTAATGTTACACTAAGACAGGAACTAAATCTTTATGCTAATATTAGGCCTATAAGGACATTTGAAGGCGTTCCTTCAAGATTTGAGAATGTAGACCTAATAATAGTAAGAGAAAACAGTGAGGATTTATATGCAGGTATTGAGCATATGATTACAGACGATATTGCTGAGAGTATAAAGATAATAAGCAAAAAAGCTAGTGATAGAATTGTAGAATATGCTTTTAAAATAGCAAAAGAGCAAAATAGAAAAGAAGTTATAGCTGTTCATAAAGCAAATATTATGAAACTTTCTGATGGATTATTTTTAAGATGTGCAAGAAATATCGCAGCGAATCACAAAGATATAGCCTTTGGAGATGTTATAGTTGATGCCATGAGCATGAAACTTGTTATGAATCCAGAGAAATATGATGTGCTTGTTATGCCTAATCTATACGGGGATATACTCTCTGATATGGCAGCAGGTCTAGTTGGTGGTCTAGGGTTAGTACCAGGAGCAAACATTGGCGAAGAAGGTGCAGTGTTTGAACCAGCTCATGGATCTGCTCCAGATATAGCAGGGCAGAACATAGCAAACCCAACTGCTTGTATTTTATCTAGTGTAATGATGCTAAGATACATAGGAGAAGCAAAGGCAGCAGATAAAATAGAACAAGCTGTAGAAGCTGTTCTTAAAGAAGGAAAACATTTAACTTGCGATTTAGGTGGTAACACTGGAACAATCGAGTTTACGCAAGTTGTAATTGATAAAATGCAAGAACAAGCTAAATAATAGTTGTAAATTTTAATATATATTAGTAATAACTCATGAGCAGATTGCTTATGAGTTATTTTTTTAAGATGATATGGTATTGTGATGTATAATGTTTAAGAAGCAAGCTTAAATTGTAAATGTAAATGTATATTTATAGATATATATACAAATGTAGATATATATATCTATAAATGTAAACATATATCTACATTTTGTATGATGAAAGGATAAAGAGTTATTATGAGAATAAATAAACTTCTTAGCAATTATGGTATTTGTTCAAGAACTGGAGCAAATAAACTTATTGAGGAAAATAGAATAATAGTAAATGGGGAGCTTTGTACTCCAGGGCAGTGGGTAGAGCAAGAGGATAACATTCTTCTTGATAATAAAAATATAATAGAAAAAGATAAAATTTATATTGCACTTAATAAACCCGTTGGAATTACATGCACTGCAGAAAAAACAGTAACTAGTAATATAATAGATTTCATGAATTACCCAGAGTATATATTTCCAGTTGGTAGGTTAGATAAATCATCCCAAGGGTTAATACTTATGACTAACGATGGAGAGCTCGCAAATAATATTTTAGAATCTAAAAATGAACATGAGAAAGAATATGTAGTTACAGTAAATAAGTCATATGATAATAGCTTCATTGAAGGTATGTCAAAAGGAGTACAAATTTGCGGTATTAACACAAGGCCTTGCAAAGTTTTCAGAATATCAGAGGATACTTTTCGAATTATTCTAACTCAAGGATTAAATAAGCAAATCCGTAGAATGAGTAAAACTTTCGGATATACAGTTGTAAGACTAGAGCGCGTTCGAATTGTTGAGATAAAAGTTGATGGGATAGAGAGCGGAACGTGGCGTTACCTAACCATAGGCGAGGTAATTGGATTAAGGAATAGTTAAAAGGGTACCTTAGCTTTAATTAAAATGTCCTTGACGCAAGGTCCACTTTAAATACTAAGGTATCCTTATTTTGTAAAATCTATATAATTATTTAGTTTTAAAAGTTAAGCAGTCAGTCTCAGAATATAGATTAACATTTTCACCATTAACCTCTATGCATTTAGCACTACACAGTTCATTAGAGTTATAGATACAAGTACCTACATTACAAGAAATTACATCGCATCCATTACTATTAGAATGTACGATATTTGTAAGATCGCTATAGACGATACTATCTAAAAAAGTAGCGCAACAAGTGTCAGAGTCTTTTTTAGCATTTTTTCCACCAACGTTTATGATATTAGCGTAACATGTGGTTTCATTATTATGGGAGCAATTTAAAACACTGCAGTTAATTTTTGGCATGGTATCTCCTCCTTAATATATCTGAGATTTCACGGAAACTCCCTAGTTCCTGTGATTACTCATTTTTAGTATCATTAATTTTTATTGATTCCCCCATTTTTTTTGCATAAAACACTTGACAAGTCTGTAGAAT
>NZ_JAHLDV010000009.1 GCF_018861865.1 Clostridium frigoris | reverse complement strand
TCAGACCCTACCGTTGCCAGTAAATCCCTTGCTCTCAGGTTGTCTTCCCGTTGGTTAGGCGACATAGGCTTCTTTCAGCCTATCGGCTCAGCTAACATGCTGGACGTACAAAAAAGGATTGCCAAATATATGACAATCCTAAAAGCTTTTTTAGTTCTTTACATTAGCCCTACCACTATACACAATACCTCTAGCTGCATCCATTGTTATAAAAGATCCAGTTTTAATTATATCTACTGCTCCTGCTGCATTGTATATTATTGGAACTGCTTTTGAAGTACCTTCAACAACAACATCTGATCTTGTTGCATCTTCTTCAACAATAATTCCTGAAACTCTATCTAATAAATTAGTATATTCTTTAGTTAATGTTTTTACTACTAAAATATCGCCATCATGCATAGTTTCATTTGCTTCTTTTGCATTTTGAGCAAAGCAAGCTGTTCCACAAGCTGATGCGCTTATGTTTCCTTTACCTTGAAGTAATATATCACCAACAATATGAACTTTCATCATGTTTGTGCTACCTACAAAATTGGCTGGAATTCCAGCAGCAATAACTACTAAATCACCTTTTTGTACATATCCTGCTTTTAATGCAATAGCTACAGAATTTTCTATAAGTTTATCTGTAGATTCTATTTTATCAGCACATACTGAAACAACGCCCCAATTTAATGCTAAACTTCTAGCTACTACTTCATAAGGAGTAACCGCAATAACTGGACATTCTGGTCTATAAGCTGATACCTTTCTTGCTGTATTACCACTTTGAGTTGCAGTAATAATAGCTGCAGCGTTTAATTCCATAGCTGTAGTACAAGTAGCTAAACTAATAGCATTTGGTACATTAGGAATATGAAAATCTCTCTTATTCTTTAAGTTTTCTTTATAATTAAGAGCCTTTTCAGCAGTTTGTGCTATTTTAGCCATTATAGTAGCTGCTTCAACTGGGTATTTACCATTAGCAGTTTCACCACTAAGCATTATACCATCTGTACCATCAAATATTGCATTTGCAACATCTGAAGATTCTGCTCTAGTTGGTCTTGGGTTTCTGATCATAGAATCTAACATTTGAGTAGCTGTTATAACTGCTTTACCTGCAGCATTACATTTTGCTATCATCATTTTTTGAACTATTGGAACATCCTCTGTTGGAATTTCAACTCCTAAATCTCCTCTGGCAACCATGACAGCATCAGATAATTTAATAATATCATCAATGTTATCAACACCTTCTTGACTCTCAACCTTAGAAATTATTTGTATTTTTTCTCCACCATTTTCATTAAGAACACGTCTTATATGAAGTACATCTGATGCTTTTCTTACGAATGATGCTGCAATAAAATCAACGCCTACTTCACATCCAAATTTCAAATCGTTAATATCTCTTGCTGTAAGTGCAGGAAGATTTATTGCAACTCCAGGAACATTAACGCCCTTATGATTTCCTACCATACCAGTATTTGCAACTACGCAATGTACTTTTTTGCCTTCAACGCTTTCTACTGTTAATGCAACTAAACCATCATCTATTAATATAGTATCGCCAGCTTTAACATCTTTATATAATTCTTCATAAGTTACAGAGCATATAGTTTCATCTCCGATAACTTCCTCACCACAAACAACAGTGAATTTAGATCCTTCTTGTAATTCAACTTTACCAGCTGAAAAATTTCCTGTTCTTATTTCTGGTCCTTTAGTATCAAGTATTATAGCGATATGTCTATTCATTTCTTTTCTAACTTGTTTTACTCTATCAATTCTTTCTTTATGTTCTTGATGATCACCATGTGAAAAATTATGTCTTGAAGCGTCCATTCCTGCATTTATTAAATCCTTTATAGTTTCAACACTTCCACTAGCTGGTCCTACTGTACAAATCATTTTAGTTTTTTTCATTAATTAATCTCCTCTTATTGTATATTATTTTATATTTAACTTTTATATATAAGCCTTCTTATTAAATTACTTTAGTAAGAAAGAATTTTGGATATTTCATAAAGTTCTTCATTAAATTTCCTTGGTATTTCTAGTGCTTCATTGATATCTTCATCAACTATTTTACCGTTTTTCATGCCAATAACTCTTCCTGATCTTCCTTCTATAAGCACTTTTACAGCAGCTACGCCCATTTTAGATGCAAGCATTCTATCAAAGGCACTTGGACTTCCACCTCTTTGAATATGGCCGAGGATTGTAGCTCTTGATTCAATTCCGGTTATTTCTTCAACCTGCTTTGCAAGTTCATTTGCGCCGCCAACACCTTCAGCAAGGATTATTAGATTATGCATTTTGCCTCTTAATTTACCTTCAAATATAGTTTTGCATAAATCATCCATTGCATACCCTTTTTCAGGTATAATTACCTCTTCAGCCCCTCCGCCAATACCAGCATATAAGGCTATATCTCCACAATTTCTTCCCATTACTTCAATTACACTAATTCTCTCATGAGAACTTGAAGTATCTCTTATTTTATTTATAGCATCAAGTACTGTATTTAGTGCTGTATCAAATCCTATCGAATATTCACTGTATGGAAGATCGTTATCTATAGTTCCCGGTATGCCTACAGTTGCAATTCCAAGTTCTGATAAAAGTTGCGCTCCTGCAAAGGAACCATCCCCACCAATTACTACGAGTCCATCAATACCAAATACTCTTAGTACATTAACTGCTTTTTTTCTTCCAGCTTCAGTTTTAAATTCTTCACAGCGTGCAGTTCTAAGAATAGTTCCGCCTCTATGAATTATATCCGAAACTGAATGTCTATCCATATCAAATATTTCACCATTTATAAGCCCACTATATCCTCTTTGTACACCCATAACTCTTATGCCTTTAAATATAGCCATCCTAACTACTGCTCTAATGGCTGCATTCATTCCTGGTGCGTCGCCTCCACTTGTTAATACCGCTATTGTTTTCATAACTATTCCTCCTTGTAACTCTCTATAGAATAAACAATTATTAATTCTTTCCCCTTTATAATTCTTTAAGGTATAAAACAATTATTAATTGTTTTCCATTTCTGTACCATCGGGATAAATTTGCCCCACCGTGGTCATAATATGTCCATGCTACCAACAAAAATATAACTATTATTAAAAAATACCCTTTATACTCTAATATTATACAAAATCCTCGCAACATTCAACGGTTTATAGAAATAAATAATTATTTTTTAATAAACAACCTATTATCAGTGCAATGTAATCCTTTTAATGGATATAATCAGGCATATTATACACATATTCCCATTTAACGAATTAGAATTACTTTCTTAAGTATCATTATTAAAGATAACAATGTTACCTTTAATAACTAATTTTACATAAGCACCAAAATATTTTATTGTATTTTTATATTATCTTGTCCAAATATTTTTCTTAAAACTTCCATAACATCAATTTCTTCACTGAGCCATAAAGCCTTATCAACAGCATACATTTTCCTCGGCTCTTTTGTACAAAGATATACTGGAGTACTACCTCTATAAATGGTTAGGTTTTGCTTTATTTTCTTTAATGCATCTCTCATCATAACATCATTTTCGACTAAGATATAAATTTTTTCGCTATTAATTTTCGCAAGTGGTTTAATATCTTCACACAATATCTTTGGTTGTTCTTCTTCGCGAATACTAACCCTGCCTTTAATAATTACTATTTCATCTTCTTCAACAAGTGACTTATATTTTTCAAATGTCTTTGGGAAAACTATTACTTCAACACTAGCATATAAATCCTCTAGATTAATAAATGCCATCATATCATTATTTTTAGTAACTTTTTTACTAACCGATGATATTATACCACCAATTATAACCTTATCACCATCTTGAAGTTTAAAACTTTCACTAAGCACTTCATTATCTTCTTCAAGACTTTCATCTACCACAATATCAGATATCCTAGTATTTGTCTGTATGTTAAGTGTTTCTTCGTATTCATCTAGCGGATGACCCGATAAATATATTCCAGTCATTTCCTTTTCCATAGCTAAAAGATGTTTCTTTTTAAATTCTTTGATGTTCGGATACTCTATTTCAAAATTATTATAATCATTATCAAAATCTAAAAACAGATTTATTTGTCCTGAAATATTTCTCTTTCTATCATTATTCACTCCATCTAATACCTTCTCGTAAACTGCTAGCAATTGCGATCTATGAACTTTAAAATCATCAAATGCTCCTGCCTTAATAAGACTTTCCACTGCTCGTTTACTTACACAAGACGTGTCTATTTTATTACAAAAATCCATAAAACCTGAAAATTCGCCTTTCTCTTCTCGGTTACGTACAATGCTCTCTATTACATTTACCCCTACATTTTTAAGTGCCGATAGGCCAAATCTTATAGTATCCCCTTTTACAGTAAACTCAGCGAAACTTTCATTTATGCTAGGAGGCAACACCCCAATATCAATTTGAACTGCATACCTAGTGTAAAAAGCTATTTTCTCAGCATTTCCTTTTACACTATTAAGCATTGCAGCTATAAATTCTGTAGGATAATAACACATTAAATATGCAGTCTCATAACCTACAACAGCATACGCTGCAGCATGTGATTTATTAAATGCATAAGATGCAAAATCCATCATTTGATCAAATATTTTATTTGCTGCCACCTCCGTTATCCCATTTCGCAGACAACCTTGTACTTCTATATTTCCAGTCTCGTCCACTATTCCATGGATAAAGTTATAACGCTCTTCTTCCATAACTTTATGCTTTTTCTTAGACATAGCACGACGAACTAGATCGGATCTTCCCATTGAGTATCCAGCAAGTTTTCTAACTATTTCCATAACCTGCTCCTGATAAACCATTACCCCATAAGTAACGCCAAGGATTTCCTCAAGCTGTGGAGTAACATATTCCACCTTATCCATACTATTTTTATTTCTTATATAACGTGGAATTTCTGCCATTGGACCTGGCCGGTATAGACTTATACCGGCAATAATATCCTCAAGATTATCTGGTTTTAGTTCCTTCATAAAGCTAGTCATTCCTGCAGATTCCAGTTGGAATATTCCTACTGTTTTTCCTTCTCCAATCATTCTATAGACTTTATGATCTTCAATATCTAAATTATCTATGTCTATAGATACATTCCTGTTTTGTTTTACAAAATCTACACAATCTCTCATAACTGTAAGAGTACGAAGTCCAAGGAAATCCATCTTCAAAAGTCCTAGTTCCTCCAGGGTTCCCATAGGAAATTGTGTTACTATCATTTCATCGTTTTTCTGAAGAGGAACGTAGTTTACTAAAGGCTTAGACGCAATAACTACTCCCGCCGCATGGGTAGAACTATGCCTTGGAAGTCCCTCCAGTGCCTTTGCAATATTTATAAGTGCTTCAACCCTTGAATCATCTTCATACAAGGAATTAAGTTCTGCATTCATTTCCAAAGCCTTATTTATAGTTATATTAAGCACAGATGGTATCATCTTAGCGATTCTATCCACTTCAGCATAAGAATAATTCATGGCACGTCCAACGTCTCTTATACAAGCTCTAGGAGCCATTGTTCCAAAGGTTATAATTTGTGACACATTAGTAGATCCATACTTTTCAACTACATAATCAATAACATCTTGACGCCTTTCATAACAAAAATCCGAATCTATATCCGGCATAGATACTCTTTCTGGATTTAAAAAACGCTCAAAAATAAGACTATATTTAATAGGATCAATCTTTGTTATATCTAAAGTATATGCAACAATTGAACCCGCTGCAGAGCCACGCCCAGGGCCTGTTGGTATTTCATGATCTACTGCAAACTTGATAAAATCCCATACTATAAGAAAATAATCTACATATCCCATTTGTTTTATTATATTAAGTTCATATTCAAGTCTATCCACATACATCTTAGCAGTTGGATTCGATTGAGCTATTTCATTTATACATTCTATAGAGAAACCCTTGGTCATTACATCACTAAAAACCTCATACCTAGGCGCCAAACCCTCGTAACAGTGTTCTCTTAGAAATTCATAAGGATCTACACCGCCGGGCAGTGGAAACCTTGGAAGTTTTGATACATGAAATTCATAATCAAAGTTACACATCTCCGCTATCTTAACTGTATTACTAAGCGCCTCTGGAACATAAGAAAAAGTCTTTTGCATCTCTTCTGGCGACTTTAAGTAAAACTGATCTGAGGGATATCTCATTCTATTTTCATCATCAACAGTTTTTGCTGTTTGAATGCATAAAAGAATATCATGAGCTTTAGAATCTTCTTGCATTATGTAGTGAGTATCATTTGTACAAATTAGCGGAATCCCAGTATCCTTTGATAATTCAACCAAAAGTTCATTAACCTTAAACTGTTCTTGCATACCATGATATTGTAGCTCTAAATAATAACCATCTTTGAATATATCCCTGTATTTTAACGCTATTTCCTTTGCTTTTTCATAATTGCCTCGCAAGAGAAGGCTTTGAACTTCGCCACCAAGACAAGCACTGCTAGCAATTATTCCCTCACTATACTTTGCGAGAAATTCATAATCCACCCTTGGTTTATAATAAAAACCCTTAATGGACGCAGCAGATACTATATGCATCAAATTTTGATAACCTTTAGCATTCTTAACTAAAAGTATTAAATGGTGGGTAGCATTATCTCTATCTGCTTCTTTTATGTTCATAGATTTAGCTGCTACATATATTTCACAACCAATAATAGGTTTAATTCCCTGTTCTTTTGCCTGTTTATAAAATTCCACACATCCATACATTACTCCATGATCAGTTATAGCAATACTTTTCATGCCTAGCTCTTTGGTTTTAGAAATGAGCTCTTTAATCTTTCCCGAACCATCAAGAAGACTGTACTCTGTATGCACATGCAGATGTACAAAGCTTCCTAAATCTTCTTTCTTTTTCATCTTTAGTTCCTCAGTCATTTTTTCACTTCCCCTCAAACCCTAAGTTAATTAGATGTATTATTTACCAAATATTTTTGCAGAAATCATAGACTTTGCAATAGGCTCATTATTCTTATTGTACATATTTATTTCTACCTTAGAAAAGCTCCTACCTTTATCAACAATTTTAGTATATATATCTATATCACTACCCATTTGTACAGGTTTCATAAAATATGACATAATACTATCTACTGAGATGTTAATATTATTTTTTTGCCTCAATGCCATTATCCCCATAGTTGATAGGAGCATATTTAGTGAACTCCAAGAGGCCGTTCCAAAAGGATCTAACATCTGTGGGATAATTTGACCATTGAAATGTAAACTATTATCCTCGTGTACACATGTGAAATTCATTAAAATAAGATCTTCTAAAGTTTCAGCAACTTGTGGTTGCCTAAGTGCAAACTCCATTGCTTTTATAACATGTTCTATAGTTAGAACCCCTACAAGCTTCTTCTTATCAACCACAGGACAAATTTTAATTCCATCCCAGCCCATAATGTGAGCTGCATAAGCTATAGTTGTTTTAGGTGTTACACATACAGGGTTCTTATTCATAATTTTATTAATTAGTTCATCATCATCGTTACATCCTTGTAGATCTCTTAATGTAACTATTCCAATAATTTTCATGTTCTCATCTAGCACTGGATATCTCTCATGATTAGTTTCCACCATTAGCTGTCTCCACGTAGCAACAGTGTCAGTACCAATAAGGCAAGTAATATTAGTATCCATAACATCTTCAACTAAAATAATTTCTTTTTTTATCATAGTTTCATAAAGAGCCTTGTTTATCATGCTAGCCACTGTAAAGCTATCATAAGTTGACGATAATACAGGAATTCCTTTTTCATCCGCAAGCATCTTTACTTTTTCACTAGAATCAAACCCTCCAGTAATTAATACTGCAGCCTCATTTTCAAGAGCAAGTACTTGTGCTTCTTCTCTATTTCCAACAATAAGGAGGTACCCTGGCTTTAGATATCTAATTATTGATTCAATATCCATTGCTCCTATAATAAATTTATTTAAACTTTTATTTATACCATCTTTACCACCCAAAATAGTAGCATCAAGTATTCTTATAACTTCAGCATAAGTAAGACTATCAATGTTTTTTTTATATACCTTCTCAACTCTTATTGTTCCCACTCTAGGAACGGTATTAACAATACCCATGTTCTCTGCTTCTTTTATCGCTCTATAAGATGTACCATCACTAATGCCGAGCTCAGAGCTTATGCCCCTTACAGATATTTTAGTTCCAATTTGCAGGGCAAGGATATGATTAACTATCTCCTCATGTTTTGACATTATCTTTTTACCTTCCTTCTTTCCTTAATTCTTCAGCAATCTTTTCTATCCTTCTTAATCTATGATTAATACCAGATTTTCCTACTGGCGGTTCAAGTATTGCACCAAGTTCTTTTAAAGATTCATCAGGATACTCAAGTCTTAGCTCCGCAATCTCCCTCAAATTTTTAGGTAATCTCTTAAAACCTATTTCATTTTGTATTAATCTTATACTTTCAACTTGTCTTACTGATGCATTTACTGTTTTACTAAGATTAGCTGTTTCACAGTTTACAAGTCTATTTACATTGTTTCTCATTTCTTTCATTATCCTTACATTTTCTAAAAAAAGTAATGAATTGTGTGCTCCAATTATGTTAAGAAGGTCAACAATTTGTTCACCCTCTTTAATATAAATAACAAAACTGCTTTTTCTTTGTATTATTTTTGAAAACAATCCATAGCTATTAATAAGTGTACTTAATTCCCTTGCATAATCACTATCATGAGTCACAAACTCTACATGATAGTTTTTCTCAGGGTTACTAATACTTCCACCGCCTAAAAAGGCCCCTCTTATATATTTACGTTTGCATTCCTCAGCCTCAATTAACCTGCTGGGTATAGTGTAGTCTATTGAAAAAAAGTTTTCATCCTCAAGGACTGCTACTTGCTTTAATAAATTTTTAACACCCATTTCTTCCGTAATTATAACAACATATACATTCTTTTTCTTAAGTGAATTGCTTCTCTTAACTAATAATCTAGCGTGAATAGCAAAATGTTCCTTTAATAATTTAAATATAAGTCTTGCTATCGCAGGATTTTCAGTTGTTATTTGAAAATTTATTTGTTTATTTGATCCAAGTCCAATAGTTCCACTAACTTTCATTATAGCCGCCATCTCAGCCATGGCTTCTTTCTTGCTCATATCTGTAAATCTACAAATTTCATTTTTAACCTTAGACGAAAATGACATTATTCTACTCCTTATTGCGTTTATTTTCCTTCAACCTCTGCGATAAATAAAAGTACTCACCTATTTTCTTTTTATCGTTAAATAACTTTTTCTCCATAATTGTTTCTACTAAAATGGTAGCAAGCTTGTCTGTGTCATGTCTTATATGACCTTTCCCTACTTTAACGAAATCACTTTTAATTATTCCTATTCCTTGCTTTTTAATTTCCTCTTCATTTATAATAACCATTTTGGAATTATCATTATGATATTTTAGTTCTAATTCATTACTTATTTCACCTGTATTTACCAATACATAATCAACAACTTTTCCTTTAGCATGCCGATTTATAGCCTTTATATGATCACTAACACTGTAATCATCACTCTCGCCTGGTTGAGTCATTATATTTGACACATAAATCCTTATAGCCTTTGTCTTATACAATGTATTTCTTATTTCCTTTACTAATATATTTGGAATAATACTAGTATAAAGGCTTCCAGGACCTAGAATTACTGCATCTGCTTCATTTATAGCAACTAACGCTTCCTTAAGTGCCCTAGCATCTGTAGGTTCTATAAACACTTCATCAATAGGGCTCTTATTGTCTATTACGCCTCTTGGAATATTTGATTCTCCATCAATTATATTTCCATTTTTAAGCTTTGCCTTTAATGTCATATTATCCAAAGTAACTGGAATAACGCGACCTGTTACAGCTAGTACCGAACTCATTTTCTGTACAGCTTCTTCAAAGTTGTTTGAAATTCCATCCATCGCAGCTAAAAATAAATTACCAAAACTTTGGTCCTTTAGTCTTCCATCTTTAAATCTATACTGTAATAACTCGTCCATTAGTGGTTCCGTATCTGCTAAGGCTAAAATACAATTTCTAATATCCCCAGGAGGAAGAATACCTAAATCTTCTCTTAGAACACCTGACCCCCCACCATCATCTGCCACTGTGACTATTGCCGTTATATTATTAGTATATTTCTTAAGGCCTCTAAGCATGGTAGATAAACCGGTACCTCCTCCAATCACTACAATCTTAGGTCCCTTGATAAGTACTCTCTTTTCATATATTAAATCTTCCAATTTTCTCGAACTTATAGCTACATCACTACTGCCTGTATTAACTAATATAATAAAAAATTTCATGATTTGTATTATGGCAACATATATTGTCAAAGCTCCAAGTACTATAATCAGTGCTGATAAAACTAACTTTTGCAGAGAATTGTATTCTTTGTTTATTAGTACGACAATTCCAAATACTAAAATAGAAGCACCTACAATACCTAGAAGAATCCACCTTTTTATATTAATTCCAGGCTTCAGCAAATTCCTTAGCATCATAGCTTACCATCACCTCTATTTACATCTTCATTTATATCCCTATGATCTATATTAACATTGTAACCATTACGCCCAAGTATTTCATAAATTCTATTTGCTATAGCAACTGATCTATGTCTTCCACCTGTGCATCCTATAGAAACTATAAGTTGTCTTTTTCCTTCTTTTTTATAATTTGGTATAAGGAACTGTAACATATCTTGAAGTTTTTCTATAAATACTTTAGTCCCTTCAAAATCTAATACATAATCGCGAACCGGCTGGTCATTGCCTGAATACTTCTTAAGTTCTGGAATGTAAAAAGGATTAGGCAAAAACCTTACATCAAATACCAAATCTGAATCCACAGGTATCCCATATTTAAATCCAAACGAAAGCACAGTTATAACAAGTTTAGTTTCTATCTGACCTTCCTCACCATAAATATTATTTATTTCTTCTGTAAGTTCTCTTGCAGAAAGTTTAGATGTATTAATTATATGGTCAGCACGCTCACGTACATCCTTAAGTTTACGTCTTTCAGTTTCAATTCCATTTACAACTCTTCCCTCTGGTGCTAGAGGATGTTTACGCCTTGACTCTTTATATCTTTTAATAAGCACTTTATCTGAGGCCTCTAGAAATAATATTTCATACTCATACCCTTCATCTTTTAGGTATGTTAAGCTTTCAAATAAATCATCAAAAAACTTTCCACCACGAATATCTATAACTAAAGCAATTCTGTCAATATTACCATTAGATTGATAACATGCCTCAGCAAATTTGGGAATTAAAACAGGTGGCAAATTATCCACACAAAAAAAACCTAAATCCTCAAGGTTTCGTACCGTTTGTGTTTTCCCAGCACCTGATAGCCCTGTTAATATAACAAATCTCATTAAAAAAAACCCCCTTTACAAAAATCAAGAATTTTATGTCACCTAATATTTTATTATTACTGCCAGTATTTTATATATTATCAATTATTTGCTTTAAATGTTTATCTACCTCATTGTACTAATACAGTTTTATTATTAATTATAACACAAATAATCATAATTATAGATATGTAAATACAAAAAAATGCACAACAGTTTATCTTATTGTGCATTTTAAAATCCTATTTATTTTATGAATTTTTTAAAATTATTTGTAAGTAATATAAAACAGTTTAGTAAGAAGATGAACCAATTTCACTCGTAGACCCAGCTTCGCAAGAAGCTGCCCCCTCGAAAGGTTCCTTATCCTCTCCCCAAATTTTTACTTCGGTATCAAGCCTCACACCAAATTTTTCTTGTACTTCATCCTGTACAAGCTTAATTAAATCCAAAATATCTGTTGCGCTTGCGCTCTTTTTATTTATAATAAAACCAGAATGTTTAACAGACACCTCTGCATCACCAACATGAGTTCCTTTCAGATTTGAATCTTGTATAAGTACACTTGCATAATGCCCTTCAGGTCTTTTAAACGTACTACCTGCTGATGCATATTCCAAAGGTTGTTTATCGCTTCTTTTTTTTGCAAGGTCATCCATTCTCGCTTTTATAACTGCCTTGTCACCCACCTCTAGCTTAAGAGTAACACTTATAACTGTATATCCATATTTAAGAACAGCGCTACTCCTGTAGGACAGCTCCATCTCGTCTTTTTCTATTGTTAATAATTCTCCATTATTGTCTATTGCAAGCATACTATCTAGAACCATAGACATTTCGCCATTATATGCTCCTGCATTCATAGCCGCTGCTCCACCAATACTCCCTGGGATTCCATTAGCAAATTCAATACCTTTAAGACCATTATCTAAAGCTGCAATTGTAACATCATATAAACTTGCTCCACTTTGAGCTGTTATTTCATTTCCTTCAACCTCAATTTTATTAAGGTTACATAGTTTTATTACAACACCGCGAATTCCACCATCTTTAACTAATAAATTAGAGCCCTTCCCTATTAAGAAATAATTGACTTTATATTTTTTACATATTTTTATTAAAGCTTGAACTTCTAGAACATCATTTGGTGTTACTAAAATATCGGCCGGTCCACCCACTCTAAAAGAAGTGTGGTTTTCCATTAGTTCATCTACCATTATATTAGCATTATCTGTTGCTTTATTTATTTGTTTAAGTAATTCCGTATATGATTTCATATCCTACTCCTTGATAATATTAATATATTTATATACTCGCATAACATAAATAATATTATTTATGTTGCTCAAGTTATAGTTCTTTTAGTTTACCCTTTTTCCCACAATAACTCAACAGTTTAAATTTTTGATGTAAATAAATATTAAGAATATGTTTATTTATTATTTTTAAAATATTCTATAACACACTCTGCAGACTTGCTATCCATAGAAGGGGTCTGAGTTAGTTCTTTTGCGCTAGCACCTTTCACATTATCAATGCTGCCAAACTTTTTAAGTAGCTCTCTTCTTCTCTTTTCTCCTATGTTTGGTATGTTATCCAATATAGAATATAATGTTCTTTTATCCCTAAGTGTTCTGTGATAAGTAATTGCAAATCTATGAACCTCATCTTGTATTCTAGTAATTAAGTGCATACTTTGAGAGTTACTTTTCATAACTAACTCTATGTTATTATATATTAAACCTCTAGTTTTGTGCCTATCATCCTTAACCATTCCACATACTGGTATGTTAATATTTAGATTATTTAAAACCTCAAGTGCCACATTAACTTGGCCTTTACCCCCATCCATAAGAATTAAATCCGGAAACACACAAAACTTGCCTTTACTAAGTTCTAAATTTCTCTCTTTTATTCTTTTGACTTCATCAAGTCCACGTTGAAACCTTCGTTCTAAAATTTCCCTCATACTATCATAATCATTGGCTCCTATTACTGACTTTATCTTAAACCTTCTATAATCACTGGTTTTAGGCTTTCCACCTTCAAAAACCACCATGCTTCCTACAGAATCTACCCCCATTATATTTGAAATATCATATGATTCAATTCTATCAGGTATTTCATCAAGTTTTAATAATTCTGTAATCTCCTGCATTGCAATTTTATGAATTTCCTTATCCTGCATGTCTTTTAATTTAAAATTTTCGAGAGTTATCTTTGCATTGTTTGCAACCATCTCCAAAGTCTTTTTCTTTTCTCCCTTTTGAGGAATCTTAATGGTTACCTTTGAATCTTTTTTAGCGCTAAGCCATTGCTCTAAGATTTCTACCTCACTTATAAAAGGTACATATATTGTTTTAGGAATAAATGCTGTCCCACCATAAAATCTCTTTATAAATTCTTCTATAAGTTCATTTTCTACATCCTCTGCTTCATCATTTAAAATAAAGTGTTCTCTCCCCACTATCTTACCATCACGAAGAAAAAACACCTGAATACAAACATCTTTTTCATCAACATACACATTAATGAAATCTTCATTTTCACAATTTCCTACTATAATCTTCTGTTTCTCATTTATTTTTTCTATAGCCATAATCTTATCTCGAAATACCACTGCTTTTTCAAATTCTAAAGTTTCCGATGCACTTTCCATTTTCTTCTTTAATTCATCCTTTATGCTTTTGTCTTTCCCCGTAAGTAGATCCAATGCTCCCTTTATAATCTTTCCATAATCTTCTTTGCTAATATAACCTGTGCAAGGTGCTTTACATAATCCTATATGATAGTTTAAGCATGGCCTATCATGTAGGACACCTTCTTTTATATTTCTTCTACATGTTCGAAGTGGGAAAATTTGTTTTATAAGTTCAATGATACTATATACAGCTGCAGAATCTGTGTATGGTCCAAAATATCTTCCCCCATCACTTACAATATTTCTAGTTACAAATACCCTTGGAAACTCCTCATTAATAGTTATCTTTATAAATGGGTAATGCTTATCATCTTTTAGCAATATATTATATCTTGGGGTATATTTTTTAATAAGATTGCACTCAAGGATCAAAGCTTCCATCTCTGAATCAGTTACTATATATTCAAATTCAGCTATATTTTTCACCATAGCTTTAACTTTTACAGAATGATTTTTTGAAGCCTTAAAATACTGCCTTACTCTATTTTTTAATATTTTAGCCTTTCCAACATATATTATTTCACCAAGATTATTTTTCATAAGATATACTCCTGGTGCATCTGGAAGAGTCTTTAATTGATAATCAAAATCAAACACAACCGAGTACCTCCTTTACTTTATATAAACATATATATTTAAAATTATACCAATACATCTAAATTTCCCGGGCAATTTATTACAATTTACTACATATAATTTTTCTTTTATGCTAATATTAATGTTATAAATCATTATCTTTAATTATACTACAAAATAAATTATGCCATACAAAATATAAAGTCAAATATTATTATAATATTTGACTTTATATTTCTACCATTATATCCATACTTCACATATTTTTCTAAATTTAAAATCTTAATGTTTTATTGCAAATACGCTCTAATAAGTTCCCTAGTTATCTCAGCAGCTTTTACACCACCTTGCCCACCTTCCTCTACAATCACCGCTATTGCAATTTGAGGATTATCATAAGGTGCAAATCCAGTAAACCAAGCATGTGGCGCTTGTTGTTTACTAGGGTCATCATGGTCTGCAGTTCCTGTTTTACCACTAACTACTATTCCAGGAAGAGCTGCACCAGTTCCGGTTCCTTTTGACACTACTTCCTTCATTAACCCCTTCATAATATCAGAGTTGTTCTTTGTCATGACTTGTCCAAGCTGCTTAGGTTTCAATTTTTCTATAGACTCACCCTTACTACTTAATATTTCTTTAACAAGCATTGGTTCCATCATTGTGCCGCCATTAGCAACTGCGCTCACAACTAATGCCATTTGCATAGGAGTAACTAAAACACCCGCTTGACCTATAGCACTCTGTGCAATATTACCTTTTTCACTGTTTTTGTAGCTTGGAAATACACTATTTTCTACAGTTAACCCTATAGTTGGAATGTTTTTGTTAAAATAAAATTTCTCAGCTGTTTCCTTTAGTTTATCATTTCCTAAATCAATGCCTAATGACCCGAAAAACACATTACTGGAATGCATATAAGCAGATTTAAAATCTATATTCCCAAAAGATTCACCATTATAATCTTCCAAAAGTTTTGTTCCATTGACAATTAAACTACCATTATCATTTATACTACTATTGTAAACATTGGCTATGTTTTCTAAAGCACTTGCTGCTGTAACAGTTTTAAATATAGACCCTGGTGGATATAGCCCAGACACAGCTCTATTAAGCAGTGGCATTTCCTTATTTGTAGTTATGTTTTTCCACTCTGCAGCTAAATTATTAGGGTCATAAGAAGGTTTAGAAACCATAGCTAAAATTTCGCCAGTTTTTGGGTTTAAAGCTACTATTGAACCTCGGTAATTACCTAAAAGATTGTATGCCTTCTTTTGCAATTTAGAGTCAATCGTAGTTTTTAAGCCATTCCCGACCTTTTCTTCCTTATCTTTACTAAAAAATACAAATTTTGATAATGGAGTATCATTATTTCCCATAAGTTGTGCATCATATTTTTTTTCAAGACCACTAAGTCCATAAATAGGGTCCATATAGCCTATAATATGTGCAAACGCAGCACCCTGTAAATATTGCTGTTTTTGAGATGTTTCACTTGTTTTTGTACTTTTAGTTAACGCTACCATATCCTTGTCATAAATAGTTCCACGTAGAACCTTATTTCTCTCCGCCCAAAGCCTTTGATTAGATGTACTAGCTACCGCTTTCTCACTATTAAACATATATATATAAGTTATGTATGTAATCAAAGCAATAAAGAGTATTAAAAATACCAACAAGACTTTTTTTATATTACTTACAAAATCATTCATAATTTTGACCGTCCTCCGAAATTTTTTGAAGTATACCCAGCGAGAAGAAAGTTATTAACATAGAACTCCCTCCAGCACTAACTAATGGTAGCGTTATACCCGTTAGTGGAATCGCTCCAACTACTCCTCCTACTATAACTAATACTTGAGCAGCCAGCATTGTACTATAGCCCACCGCTAGTAGTCTTGTAAAATTATCTTTACTATAAATAGGAACTCTCATACACCTATAAAATAATAAAAAATATAAAATAAGAATAGCAAATCCAGTAACCAGTCCCATTTCCTCACAAATGGCCGCGAAAATAAAATCTGTAGTAACTACTGGAACCATTGCAGGGTGTCCAAGGCCAAGACCTGTTCCGAAAAGACCACCCGAGGCTATCGAAATTAAAGATTGCACTAACTGATATCCGTCCTTAGTAGCATATTTCCAAGGGTCACCCCAAATCATAACTCTTAATCGCACATGTCCAAACATTTGATAACTTATAAATCCACCTACCATGAATAGTACTAAACATATTAGAATATATTTAAAATTCGAAGTAGCAATATATAACATAGTTATTGCTATAGCAAAAAATAAGAGAGCTGAACCCAAGTCCGTTTGGACTACCATGAGTCCAAGTGATATCATAACCACTATTGCAGGTTCAATCAAGGCCTTAATTTTGGAAATTTCTGAATTCCCCTCCGTTTTTATTCCGTAATACTGCAGTGATGCTGCTAAATATGCCACCAAAGATAATTTTCCGAATTCTGTTGGTTGAAAAGTGAACCCAGCTATTTCCACCCAATTCTTAGCTCCATAAGTTGTAGCTCCCATTATACTTCCCAAAGACATAAGAATAAGAGTACATACCATATAGACATATTTGTACTTACCAAACTTACTTAAACTTGGGAAAAGCACTACCACCAAAATAAATATAGCTATTCCAATTGCATAAAAAATAAGTTGTTTGATTGCAACGGTTGAGTCTAGCCTATATAACATTCCCATACCTATAACTGCCAATACATTTGAAAAAAGTAAAATATATTTGTCTCCATCTGGATAAAATCTTCTTATTATAAAATGTGAAGATGCAAAAACAAAACATACTACTCCACCTATTATTAAAGCGTTTATATCAAACTCATTTTTACCAATAAAATACATATTTAAGAATAAAACTATACATAAAAGATAGGTATACCGTAGCAGCTTCCTCTCCTGTTTTATACTATCCATACTCTCACCCCGCTTGCACTCATAATTTACCCTATAACCTTAAAGGTTGAAGTTCCTATTTTAATAACGTCACCTTTTTTTATATATACCGTATCCTTAACCGCTTTATTGTTCATTATAGTACCATTAGTACTTCTCAAATCCTGCAAAATATAATTTGTATTTTTTAAATATATTCTTGCATGCTGAGATGACACATATTTGTCTCCCAGAATTAAAAGATTATCTGCCTTTCTGCCTATTGAAAGTTGGTCATTTAAAGGTATAACTGCACCAACCCTTAAATTAAGATTATCTCCTCTTTCCATAACTTCAAGACCCATGGTTTTCTTTATAACTGGTTTCTTTTTCGCACCACCTTTTATGTCCTTATACATTATTCGCAATGCAAATATTATTATAATGTAAATAATCGCTATAATTGCATATTTCATAATCTCACTTATCTCAGCCATAATGCACTTTCTCCTCTTTAAAAAATAATCAAAGACTAGCATTCACTTTATGCTAGCCTTATATAAATTATAACATTTTTTTTAGATAATGTCCTGTATATGAATTTACATTTAAAGATATTTCTTTTGGTGTACCAGTGCATAAAATGGTTCCACCCTTGTCTCCTCCCTCAGGTCCTAAGTCTATAACATAGTCTGAGCACTTTATAACATCTAAATTATGCTCAATTACAACCACAGTATTCCCTGAATCTACAAGTCTTTGAAGTATTATAATAAGTTTACTAACATCATCGATATGAAGTCCTGTAGTAGGCTCATCTAAAATGTAAAATGTCTTGCCGGTACTTCTCTTAGATAATTCAGAAGCAAGTTTAATTCTCTGAGCCTCCCCACCTGATAACTGAGTTGAAGGCTGACCCAGTCTTATATAACCAAGTCCAACATCCATTAGTGTTTTTAGTTTGCTATGAATTCTTGGAATGTTCTCAAAAAACTTAACAGCCTCTTCAACAGTCATATTTAAAATATCATCAATGTTTTTCCCCTTATACTTAACTTCTAAAGTTTCTCTATTATATCTTTTACTCTTGCAAACTTCACAAGGAACATAAACATCAGATAAAAATTGCATCTCTATTTTAATTATCCCATCACCATGGCAAGCTTCACATCTTCCACCCTTCACGTTAAAGCTAAATCTTCCCGGTTTATATCCCCTGATTTTTGATTCAGGACTCATGGAGAAAACATCACGAATCACATCAAAAACGCCAGTATATGTAGCTGGATTTGACCTCGGAGTACGCCCTATAGGCCCTTGATCAATATTAATAATTTTATCTATATTTTCCCATCCTAATATATCTTTGTGAAGTCCAGGATTCTTTTTAGAGTGATTTATCTTTTTATTAAGACCCTTAAATAAAATTTCATTTACCAAAGTACTCTTTCCAGAACCTGAAACACCAGTAACTGAAGTAAATACTCCCAATGGAAAATCTACACTAACATTCTTTAAATTATTTTGCCTTGCGTTAAGTATTTTTATGGAATGCCCATTCGATTTTCTTGTTTTGCTTGGAATCTCAATCTTTTTCTTGCCACTTAAGTATTGACCAGTAATTGACCTTTCACAGTTTTTTATATCTTCAATTGTTCCGGTAGCTACAATTTCTCCACCATGTTCACCAGCACCTGGGCCAACATCAACAATAAAATCTGATGCCTTCATAGTATCCTCATCATGCTCTACAACAATTACAGTATTCCCTATATCCCTTAAATGTTTTAATGTCTTTATAAGTTTATCATTATCCCTTTGATGAAGACCAATACTAGGCTCATCTAATATGTATAAAACGCCCATTAGACTAGAACCTATCTGAGTTGCAAGTCTTATTCTCTGTGCTTCTCCACCAGATAATGTAGCTGCTGATCTAGCTAAATTTAGATAATCAAGACCTACATCCTTTAAAAAATTAAGTCTATCTTTTATCTCTTTAAATATTTGATTAGATATAATCTTATTTTTCTCTGATAATTTTATATCATTTAAAAATATAGCCTCATCTATAATAGATAATTGACAAAATTCACTTATATTTTTGCCACCAACTGTTACTGCAAGCACCTCCGGGCTTAACCTTGCGCCCTTACACTTAGGACATGCATTATCACCCATATATTGTTCTACATCTTTTTTTATATAATCAGAAGATGTTTCAAAATATCTTCTCTTTAAATTATTTATAATACCTTCATATGAATGATTAAAAGTACCTGATCTATACTCCTTAACATAGTTAACCTTAACTTTTTCCCCATTCGTTCCATACAATAGCATTTTAAGAATTTCTGCATCATAATCTTCTATTGGTGTATCTAAACTAAATTTATACTTTTCACTTAGAGCACGTAGCACTGAAAAAGTCCAGGAATCTTCCTTAAGACTGCCTTCCCCAAAAGACATAACAGCTCCACCTTTAATACTCTTACTTTTATCTGGTATTATAAGGTCCTCATCGATTTCCATAAGAGTGCCAAGTCCATCGCAATAGTCACACTTACCATAAGGAGCGTTAAAAGAAAACATCCTAGGGGCCAACTCCCCAATGCTAATACCACAATCTATGCAAGCAAAATGTTCACTAAAGAGTATATCTTCGCCATCGACAACGCTTGCTATAGCGGTACCTTCTGCTAATTTTAATGCACTCTCTAAAGATTCCGTAAGTCTACTGTGCACTTCCTCTTTCACAGAAATTCTATCTATTACTATCTCTATACTATGTTTCTTAGTTTTCGCAAGTTTTATATCCTCTTCCATAAGTTCTACAGTAGTGCCGTCTATTCTAGCACGCACAAAACCATTTTTTTTAATATTCTCTATTACCTTTACATGTTCGCCCTTTTTCCCCCTTATTACTGGAGCTAAAATCGAAATCTTAGTTTTTAATGGCATTTCCATTATTCTATCCACCATTTGATCCACAGTCTGCTGAGTAATTTCTTTGCCACATTTAGGACAATGTGGTATTCCCACTTTAGCATAAAGCAGTCTCAGATAATCATAAATTTCAGTTACAGTACCAACTGTAGAACGTGGATTCCTATTAGTAGTTTTCTGATCTATAGAAATAGCAGGTGATAACCCCTCTATATATTCAACATCTGGTTTATCCATATTGCCTAAAAACTGCCTTGCATAGGCAGATAATGACTCTACATAACGCCTCTGTCCCTCTGCATATAATGTATCAAAAGCAAGAGACGACTTACCCGATCCCGAAAGTCCAGTAAACACTATTAACTTATCTCTTGGTATTTCCAAATCAACGTTTTTTAAATTATGAACCTTAGCACCTTTTATAAAAATCTTATCTCTCATGGTCTCCTCCTCAGTAGCAAAACAATCAAATCCTCATGTTTTTTTTAATTAAATTTATATGTCTTTAATCTGCTTTTTAAGTTTATAAATTATATCTCTAAGCTGGGCAGCTTTTTCAAAATGTAAATCCTTAGCTGCCTGCTTCATCTCATTTTCATACTTATCCATTAATTTCTTAGTTTCATCATAATTTGCTTCTTTAGCCGCTTCAAGAGATTCATATACCTCTTCATCCTCAGCTACCGTTATAGATCCTATTACATCTCTAATATCTTTTACAATAGTAGTTGGCACTATATCATGCTCTTCATTATATTCCATCTGAAGTTTACGTCTTCTTGTAGTTTCATCCATAGCCTTCTTCATAGACTTTGTAATTCTATCTGCATACATTATTACTCTACTCTCTGAGTTTCTTGCAGCTCTTCCTATTGTTTGAATTAATGATGTCTCAGAACGTAAAAATCCTTCCTTATCTGCATCAAGTATCGCAACAAGTGCAACCTCTGGAATATCTAATCCCTCTCTTAAAAGATTTATACCTACTAGCACATCAAATGTGCCAAGCCTAAGATCTTGGATAATTTTCATTCTTTCTATTGTATCAATATCCGAATGCAAATAAGTTATTTTCATATCCATTTCTCTAAAGTATTTAGTCAAATCCTCTGACATTTTTTTAGTTAGTGTTGTAACCAGAACTCTAAATCCTTTTTTTATCGTGTCCTGAATACTAGCATATAGATCATCTATTTGTCCTTTAACTGGCCTTATAACAATCTCAGGATCTAATAACCCTGTAGGTCTTATTACTTGTTCTGCAATGTTCTCACTATGCTCCTCCTCATAAACACTTGGCGTTGCGCTTACAAATACTGTTTGATTCATGCTACTTTCAAACTCCGGAAAAGTTAAAGGTCTATTATCATAAGCCGACTTAAGCCTAAAACCATAATCAATTAAATTAGTTTTTCTTGATTTATCCCCCCCAAACATAGCCTTAACCTGTGGGAGAGTTACATGACTCTCATCTATAAACATCAAGAAATCTTTTGGAAAATATTGCATCAATGTTTGAGGTGCTGTTCCTGACGGTCTACCATCTAAAATTCTAGAATAATTTTCTATACCAGTGCAGTAACCAACCTCTCTCATCATTTCAATATCATAATTCGTCCTTTGCTTAAGTCTTTGTGCCTCGAGTGCCTTGTCCTCTGAAATAAGTTCCTTTAATCTCTCCTCAAGCTCCTGTTCTATTTGAGCTATACCGACCTCTAATTTATCTTTTGATGTGGCGAAATGGGAAGCCGGGAAAATAGATACATGTTTACGGATTCCTATAGTTTCTCCTGTAAGCGAATCAAAGGATCTAATTTTTTCTATTTCATCTCCAAAAAATTCTACCCTAATTCCCTCACTAGATGACGATGCAGGAAATATATCAATAGTGTCACCTCGCACTCTAAAAGTTCCACGAATAAAATTCATATCATTTCTTTCATACTGTATATCTACTAGATGTCTTATTACTTCATTTCTGTCCTTTTCCATGCCCTGCCTAAGCGACACTGTAAGTTTTTTATACTCCTCGGGATTACCAAGACCATATATACATGAAACTGAAGCAACTACAATAACATCATTACGCTCAAGTAACGCAGATGTAGCTGAATGTCTTAATTTATCAATATCATCATTAACTGATGAATCTTTTTCTATAAATGTATCTGTCTGAGCAATATAGGCTTCGGGTTGATAATAATCATAATATGACACAAAATACTCAACACAATTGTCTGGGAAGAAATCCCTAAACTCCGAGCAAAGTTGTGCCGCTAGGATTTTATTATGAGCTAGCACCAATGTAGGTTTTTGAACCCTCTCAATAATATTAGCCATAGTAAAAGTTTTACCTGAACCAGTTACCCCTTTAAGGGTCTGGAACTTTTCACCCGTTTCAATTCCTCTCACAAGGCTATCAATAGCCTGTGGTTGATCTCCCATAGGCTTAAACTTTGAATGCAACTTAAACTCATACATAAAATCACCGCCTTGTTTATCATTATATGAACGTTTGTTCGTTACTTTATATTTTAACTATAACTTTTTAATATGTCAATATAGTATTTATAATACTATAATAACCACGTCTATTCTAAATTAATTTTGCTATAAAAGATATTACCTGTGCTGCTGGAATTAATAAAAACTGAGCTAATATTGTTCCCACTATTAATCCTCCAACAATAAAAATTATACATCTATCAAACTGTACCTGACTACACTCTCCATTTATTACATCATCCGTTAAAATCGATATAAATGGATCTATGAATATAACCATAAGTATTGTTGCACCACCATTTATAACCGCTGATAATGTACTGCAGGTGGTTCTTAATTCTGGGTTCAAACAACCTGCATACAATGATGCTAAAACACCTACCGTAGATATAGAAAAAGCTATAGTATTAAGCAAAATAATCTTTTTAGGCATTGTTTTAAAATTTTTTAATTGTGCCAAATTTTCTTTTTTAGGTTTTGTAACGCTACTTTTGAACTGCTCTATTCCCGATTTTGAAAAAGCATGCATTAATAATTTAGGTATAGAACGATTAATACTAAACGATTCTACTACTTTTCCAAAAAGCTTTATAAATGTTGGCATAAGTGCTGAACCAATAATTGTTGCAACCGTTGTAGAAAATAGTATCCACCTAAACGTAGATAATAAACTCTGAGGATTTCCTGTTTTTATAGTACTCTCAATTGTTTTAGCAAGTAGTGGTGCTTGAACACTATTTGCAGTTCTAGAAACTAACGCAAAAATATTAAATACTGCAAAAGATACTGCTATTCTCCCTGTTCTTACCCCAACAATTCTAACAGAATAAGCTAGCGTTGAAATTATAGAAATGATAATTGTAAGAATTAAAACTATTATTACTTGTGTAGACATTCACTCCCCCCCATCAACTTTAAAATATAATATTAATGTTTTTGAATAAAGCTACAATACTTTGGCATCCCATAGCCTATTTGATTATCGGTATTTATAAACTTCATAATAACACACCTAACAAATATATATTGCTAATTACCCCTAAAAATATACAAAAAAATAGGGTACTAAGTCCCTATTCCATCATTCATTATTTTCTTTTATAATCTCTACAATATTAATATTATAATCAAAAACTTCATTAGCTTCTTAATTTAAAATCTAAAAGTTTTGACAAATCATTTACATTTCCTTTGAAAGGGAAACAAAGTTGCTTATTATCATCTTCAAACACCATAAAAAATGGTGCCTCATGTTGTGGAATTATTATAAAAATATTATCAACAAGTGAATTCAAACATTTCCCCTCTACCCTAACAGCAGGATAAATCGGAACCTTAATTGCATACCCATCATCCGTAAGTGGTTTACTTTTAGGATATAAGCTATCTACATCCTTTATTGAACTTACAACCATATTATGAATTTCATCATTTAACTGCACTACCTTTACAACCCTATCTTGTTTTGGATCAAAAATTTGGATATATTTAAATCCTAAAGCAGAAGATACCGTTGAATGCAACAACATAATAAATACGAACATAACTATTAATATTTTTTTTCTCATAAACATCACCCATTATTAATATTCCCATAATAAAAATAGTTATGTTGTAATAATATATATATTTTATTAATTATGTTTATTTTTTATCTTCGCCTTGGTCTTGATTTTGATTTTCCTCTTGTTTTATGTCTTTATCTTCCTCTTGTTTTATATCTTTATGTTCTTCTTTGTTTTTGTCTTTTATTTTATCAATTACCTCTTTAAATGTATCATCATGCATATTTACTATAGCAGTATTATCAGGAATCTCCCTAGGTACAACCACTATACCTAGCCTTTTTTTTACAGCCATGTTACTATAATTTACATTTTTCAAATCTCCAAAAGGTTTCTTTATTTTTAACGATAGAGAACTAAAATTCCCTTTAATTATATTAAATATTTCTTCCTCAGCCTCAATCGTTTTACCATTAAGCTCAACTATCAAATCTCCACTTTCAATTCCCATTTCAAAAGCAGGAGACTTAGGGGCTACTGCAAGCACCATAATTCCCTCATCACTACTACTAAATTTAGGTTTCATTGTGAGCTCCATATACTTTTCTAGTCTAAGCATCGCTTCGTGTACTACTGCCGCAAATATTAGAACAAAGAATTGATACGTCGTGCCTAGTACTGCAAGTTGCGCTACTGCCGTTAGCAATAATCCATAAACCATAATCAAAGCGCCAGAAGTAAGTGTCTTAGCCCTTTTACTCTTAGTAAAAGTAATGCTACTATAGCCTATGACTCCATACAAAGCAATAGATGCTATAACTGAATTCTTCACAATTCGATCTATTATATTCCCTTTGATTAAATGTCTCCATTCAGGAATCATTACGCTCTGTCCAACCACTAAATCCGATGAAGTTGCACTTAAAAGTATAAGTAGTGCAATCGGTAACGCCCAGTATCTTTTCAATGCAAATCCACCAATTATTTTGTTATCTCTGTTAGTAAATACCGGGATAGCTCCTCTTGACCCATCTATCATTACTAGACCTCCCTCTACAATATGTAATATTCCAACCAACGTCATTAACGTCAAAATATCAATGTTTATAACATCTAATTGTGGCATATTTAGTATATTTGCTGCAAATTTAAAACCTAAACTGGCTATACCTAGTACTGCACCAGAATAGGAAAAGCAAATAAATCTAGGCTTAAATGCCATGAAAAATAACGAAACCATAAACAATAAATAAATGTTTGAGTTTTCATCAAAAACTAATCCTGCGAATGTAAATATTAAGCTAGCTGCCGCCCCAGCAAAAATACCTAGTACAATTTGAGAAATAGTTAATTCAAATGCTGAATCTAAGCTCTCTCCCATTATCATCTTCTGCATAGCAGCAATTTTCTTGTTCTTATTATAAAAAATCAATGCAATCATCATTAAAATAAATGCATTTGAAGGGTCTACAATTGCAAAAGCAACTGCACTTAAAGTATGTATTGCAATGTCCATTGGATAAAATTCTCCTCCCATATTAATGAAGTATGTTTTGATAATAACCTTCATTAATCAAAATGTTCTTAAAAACTAAATATCTACCATTTTATTGGTAGATACTTGTTAATTATTGCTTGATTTTATCCGTAGCTATCTCCAAGGCTTTTTTAAATTGTGGATCTAAAGCTCTATTATATACCTTCTCTTTGAGTACTTGTGGATACACTACTGCAACTCCTGGTTTAATTCCAATATGCTGTATATTTTCACCATTCGGAGTATAATATTTTGATATAGTTATCTTTAATGCAGTACCATCATTAAACCCACTATTACCTCCAGAAAGCATAGTTTGAACTATACCCTTACCAAATGTTTTTTCTCCAACCAGTGTACCAACTTTATAGTCTCTTATAGCACCTGCAAAAATTTCTGAAGCACTTGCTGATCCCGCATCCGTAAGTACAGTTAATGGCATTCCTATTGCTATACCACCCTTTGACTTATACTCAATCTTTTTCTTATTCTTATCTATTGTATATACTATATTCTTTCCCTTAGGTACAAAATTAGATGTTAAATCTACAACCTGATCTAAAAGTCCACCTGGATTTCCTCTTTCATCTACTATTAAACTCTTCATTCCCTTACTTTGTAATTCCGCTAATTTTTTATTGAAATTAGCAGCAGTATTTTCATCAAACATTGTAAGTTGAATATATCCAATTTTATTTGGTAACATTTCACCCTTAACTGTTACTAAATCGATAGTAGCACGTTTCATATTAACATTAAAATTAGCTTTTCCTTTTCTACTAAGTGTTAATGTAACTGCTCCGCCTTCTTTACCTTTCATCATAGCAACTGCCTTTTCTAATTCTTTCCCAGTCACTTCAGTTGAATTAACCTTTTTTATGATATCTCCAGAAATTATTCCTGCCTTTTTAGCTGGTGAATCATCAAATGTTGAAATTACAACTATGTTATCGTCTTTAACTCCCACTTGTAAGCCAAGACCAGTGTAAGCGCCTTCTGTCTGAGTATTAAAATCTGTATACTCTTTTTTGTTCATGAAAACTGTATAAGGATCATTTAAGGAATTAGTCATCCCCTTTATAGCTCCCTCTACTAAAACATCATCGCTAATTTTACCATCATAATATTTATATAATTTATTCCTAACTAAAAATAATTTTTGGAACTTTACTATTTGTTCATAATCAGCTCTTCCCATTATCACTTTTCCATTTGGAGTCATTAAAGAAATCTGAATTGATACAAACAAAGTTATACAATTCGTAATAATAAGCAAAACTATAACCCATATAATTCGTTTCCTTTTTTCTCCTCTAGGTCTTTCGCTAACATTTGATTTAGTTTTAATTTTTTTTTCATCACTCATTTTATACACCTCTTTGCAATTCTCTATATATTATTATGTAATTATATATAATTTATAACACTAATATTAAATAAAGATATTTAACGACATTTTAGAAGGGAACTAATTCCCTTCTAAAGTAGTTGATATTAAAGCCTCGCAGATGATTAAACCCTTTGCAAATTAAACTTTAATATTATACAATCAAAAACTTTCTTATTGATATAGAGCTTCCTAATGCTCCAATAATTAAGCCGCCTAACATAAACTGCCATAAAGTTGTGCTTAATATAAAATGAGGATTTATTAATGTAACTCCGAGTAATGCACTAGTAAACTTCTCAAAAACTAATTTATAAGCATAATACAATACTCCAGTAGAAATAATTGCTCCTGACATACCAAGAAGCATTCCCTCAATAATAAATGGCCATCTTATGAACCAATCGGTTGCGCCAACAAATTTCATAATTCCTATTTCTTTTTTTCTAGAGTATACTGTAAGCTTAATTGTGTTTCCAATTAAAAATAAAGATACACTTACTAGGATTGCAAATAATACAATTCCTATAATTTTAAGGGTGTTCGTTATTTTTATGACCTTATCAACGATTTCTCGTCCATCATTAATTTTTTCTATACCTTTTAATCCAGTAACAGACTTAACAACACTACTTACTATCTCAGGTTTTTCAACCTTTACAACATATGCGGTTGGAAAAGGATTACTCTTGTCCAATCCTTTTGTTAAGGCTTCGCTATCCTTCCCAAATTGTTTCTTTACATTGTTTAGTGCATCATTCTTATCTTCAAACGTAATACTTGTAACTCCCGCTACTCCATTCAAAGCTCTTTCTATAGCTGATTTATCTGCTATTGTTATATTATCTTTAAGATAAACTGTAGCCTCAAGCTTAGCCCCTAGCTCTTTGACTCCTGCGTTAACATTAAAAACAATTAATAAAAACACACCTAAAATAAACAAAGTAGCAGCAACTGTAGCTACCGACGCTATACTAACAGTTTTATTTCTTTTTAAACTTTTTAAAGCATCCATAATAAAATATTTAATTGTACTAATCTTCATAACCGTATCTTCCCCTCTGCTCGTCTCTAACTAGAACACCTTTCTCTATAGCGAGCACTCTTTTCTTCATAGCATCAACTATGTTTTTAGCATGTGTTGCCATAACTACAGTGGTTCCTGCTTTGTTAATGTCATTTAAAATATCCATAATTCCTAGTGCAGTTTCTGGATCTAAATTTCCTGTTGGCTCATCCGCTATTAGCAAAGTGGGATTGTTTACTATAGCCCTTGCAAGAGAAACTCTTTGTTTTTCTCCACCTGAAATTTCATTAGGAAAAGCCATATGTTTTTTGGAGAGTCCAACTAAATCTAAAACATAAGGTACCTTCTTTCTAATATCCTTTGCAGAACATTCTGTAGCTCTCAGTGCAAACGCTACATTTTCGTAAACATTTAGAGTATCAATCAATCTAAAATCTTGAAAAACTACTCCGATCTTTCTTCTATAATATGGTATATTTTTTCTAAGTATATTTGTTATATCTACATCATTTATAATAACACTACCTGTGGTTGGTTCTACTTCTTTTAAAAGTATTTTAACAAAAGTAGATTTACCAGCTCCACTAGGTCCTACAAGGAATACAAATTCCCCCTTTTCAATTATAATATCAATATTCGACAACGCTATTACATTATTATCATAAATCTTAGTTACTTTTTTCACTTGTATCATATTAAAATCTCCTTACCACGTTTATATAATTCATTAGGTCAAAATCATTAATAACATTATAACATAATGACAATGCCCTTAATAAATATTAATATAAAATTTTCGTGAATATTCTTTAAAATTATTATGTAGTCTAGTAGAAAACTCACCATGCATGCAAATAAGTTTCTACATTATTTTAGTATTGCTGCATTTTAGCAAAATCTGTGTGATTCAATAAAATAGATAAGGGCATTAAATACCCTTATCTATTTTATAAACCTACACTTATTAAAAGTGCTGTATCTACCTTTTTCATATCACCATCAGTCATGTGACCAATTTTTTCTTTTAATCTTTTTTTATCTAATGTTCTTATTTGTTCCAGCAAAACCACAGAATCTTTATTTAGACCATACTCTTCTGAAGAAATTTCAACATGAGTAGGGAGTTTCGCTTTATTTATCTGAGAAGTAATAGCTGCAATAATAATAGTGGGACTGTACTTATTACCAATATCATTTTGAAGTATAATTACTGGTCTAATCCCACCTTGCTCTGAGCCTACAACCGGACTCAAATCAGCATAAAATATATCTCCTCTTTTTACTATTGTTGTCATTTGACAAATCACTCTCCGAAAGCTTAACTTCATATTCTTTAAAATCTTTGATATCTTTTTCAAAACCCATATTAGCTATTTTTAAATTTAACTCAGCCATTTCTAAATATCCTTGTTTCATTCTATCTACATAATTTAATCTTTTCTTTTCCTCAATATATAGTATTATAGCTTCCCTAATAAATACACTTCTTTTTTTACAATCTTTTTTAAGTGCTTTATTAAATTCAATGTAAAGTTCCTCCGAGAGGTTTATTACTAATTTCTTTGAAGTCGACATAGAAAATTTAATACCTCCTATTTAGTAAAACAAACAATATGTATAAAAATATTATAATTAATCTATGTCAATATGTCAAAGAAATTATTCGCTTTTTCGCCTTTTTTCAACAAGTAATCTTTTATAAAAATAGCTTATTCTACATTAAGACTAAGTATTTTATATATATTCTCTTATTTTTACAACCTCATTTTTTTTGATGTATACTCGCGGAACTCTTTTACCAATCATACAAACTATTTCGTAACTTATTGTACCTATCAGTTCTCCAACAGTGTCCGCATTAAATTTATTATTTTCGTCTTCACCTATTAATATAACCTCGTCTCCAACTTTTACTCCACTTACATCTGTAATATCAATCATACACTGATCCATACAAATTTTCCCTATCACTGGAGCAAATTTACCCTTTATAATAACCTTTGCCTTTTGAAATAAAAGTCTTGTATATCCATCAGCATATCCAATTGGAAGTGTTGCTATCATACTTTGTTTATCTGTTTTATATTTTCTTCCGTAACCCACATATTCTCCAGGTGGCAACGTTTTTATATGTACAACATTTGTTTTTAAAGTCATTGCTGGTAATAAATCTAATTTTTCCTTATTTACCTCATCAGATGGATAATAACCATAAATTATTATTCCTGGTCGTACTGCCTCATAATGAATTTCTGGTAAATCTATAATAGCCGCACTATTGGCAATGTGTCTCATCTTTATGTAAATTTTTCTCTCTTTTAACTTTTCATAAAAATCATCAAATTTTTTAACTTGGATATCAGTATATGTCTTATCCTTTTCATCTGCAGTAGAAAAGTGGCAGAATATCCCTTCTATAGTTATGTTCGGTAATGTGCTTATATTGTATACTTCTTGCACACTATCCTCGCTTGGTAAAAAGCCTATTCTACCCATACCTGTATCTAACGCTATGTGTATTTTTGCTATTTTATTTTCTTCTTGAGCCATCTTTGATAATTGTTTTGCAAATTTATATGAAAATACAGTTTGATCAATATCATACTTTAATAAATTGTCTATAAGTTCCGGCTGTGTAAATCCTAATATCATTATTGGGCATTCTATGCCCGACCGCCTAAGTTCCACTGCTTCACTTAACATTGCAACCGCTAAACTATTCGCACCATTTTCTAGTAGTACTGGAGCCACATCTACAGCTCCATGTCCATAGGCATCTGCCTTTACAACTGCTATGATTTTTTCACTTTTAGTTATTCGTCTAATTTCACGCATATTATGTGCTAGTTTATCTAAATCAACCTCAGCCCATACAGGTCTTAAATGTTTAAACACTCTCTTCACCTCATTTGTTACTAAAATTCAATAAATATTATGGAACATTAAACTCCGTAGGGTCAATCTTTACGTTAGCAAGGAAATTAGTATATGTTATATTAATTTTTTCTTTGCCGAAAGTATCGTAAATAACCATTTTTTCTGGCAACATACTTTTATTATTAACATATAAAAGTCCATTATTTATGTTTTTATTATTCCCAGGAATAAATAAATTAATTACGGTATATTCAATATTATTAATATTTTTAGTAACATATTTTATTTCCTCATTAGTATACAATAATCCTATGTATTCACCTATAAAACTTAGTTTATATACTTCATCAAAACTTTTGCTCTGCACATACGACCTTCCATTTTTCTTATCATTAACATAGATTTTATCATCTGCTTTATATATAAACACTCTGTTTTTGTTTAACTCTAGCTTATATCCGCCTCCCTTTATATAGGATTGTTTAGCCTTATAATTAATTGTCTGCTTATCATTTTTTATATCCATGTTCATATTGACAGTATAACTATCCATATTTTTTAAATAGGTTGTAATATCATTAGTATCCTTTGGGTTTTTATTACAAGCAGTAAATAGTACGGAACTTAAAAGTACCAAAAGACTTAACAATAATAACGATACTTTTTTCATTATCATCCTCCTAGCATTTTCTCTAGAGTTACAACAATTATTATTGTTGCAAGCCTTATTAGCTTACTCTACTACTTATACTATTACTAATGATTACATACTATTACTAAAACAGTTAATTATAATGAATCCGTTACATTCGCTATTTTCACAACTTCTTCAATTTTCTTTTCGACTTCTAATATAGCATAAGCAATTGCACTCTCTTGACCATGAGATATACTAAGATGAATATTATATTGACCTTCTTTTTTAGCTATTAACTTTGCTTTTCCTTTTAAGATTACTATTGGCTTTCCAAAAGTTGTCCGATCAACTTCAATATCTTTAAAATCAAACCCCCTGAAGCCGGTCCCTAAAGCTTTTGCTACAGCCTCTTTTGCAGCAAATCTTCCAGCCACATATTCAGCTCTTAAATTTCTGCTTGTAAGATATTCTAGTTCTGTGCTTGTAAAAATTTTTTCTAAAAACCCATTATTCCTTTCCATAGCACTTTTTATCCGGCTGATTTCAACTATATCAGTACCTACACCTAGAATCATAATTATCAACTCCCACTTGTTAATCTCTTGTTTAAAATTTTAGCTTTAGTATACTATTGCATTATAATCTGGACCATTTATAGTATTATACTCCATAATCTTATAATTTTCTATTATATAAAAAAAGAGAATACTCGTCCTCTACAGGAGGAATATTCTCCTCAATATGTTAAATCAAAATGAATCATTAACAAGTAGCTATACTTACTAGCATTTCATCAAAATCACTAGTACACTCATCAATATACTCTCCCAATATATCAATCATATGAATAGGTGACACTGTATTATCATATAACATTTTCAATAGATTTTTAACTTTATACCTTTGAGGACTTATATTTTCTGCGTAATCTCTTTGTATTCTTACAACCGTACCATTAGTAACATCTTGTCTTTCTATTTCAATGCCATAAGCCTGTATTTGGGTAATCTTACCATACATCGATACAGATATCTGACTTTTTACCAATCTGTAAGCATAATTGTAATTCACATCACCATCTGCTATTTTTTTATACAAATTTTCTATAATTACCATATGTGTTTGCCTCCCATACTTTCTTATGAGAATACAGTAACATTACTTTTTAAAAAAATATGTCATTTCGTGAAATACGTTTACATTAGATTATCTCTTTTAAATGACAACTTCAACCCTATACACCCATAATGTCACGATTAATAAAGAATAGCAATAGATTACAATTTATATCCAACGGTTTTTGTGTCGAATTTTCAATAAATATAACTAAAAATTCTTTATGTAAAATTTAACATATTATTCTGTCTCTTTTTTAAATCACCTTATTATTTATAAATTTTATTCTTTAATCGTTTCACCATTTTGTGTCTATCTACTCCAATATATCTACATAAGTCCTCTAGTATTAATAGTGTGGCAAGAATCATAGAACAATCCTCTTTGTTATAATCATCTAAACTATATCGATTTTTATATATAATCTTATTCACTTGTTTACAACTAATAGTTTTATATAATTCATTCAATGTATCATACAGTATTGAAAACGAAATTAAAATAAAATCTACTTTTGACTTCTCGGAACCGTTAACCACTCCCCTAACAATCTTATTTAAAGAAGTAATTTTATAATATTCCAGCATTTTTAAACTATAGTTATTTTCTATGAATTTGCCTACTACCCCTGCATCAATAAGTGTTATTTCACCCTTTGTATTAAAAAAAACACTAGCATCTAAAACTTCACTATTTTCATTAATCTCCGAGAGCATTTGTTTCATCCTATAATTGAAGAAACTAGTAAATTCACCCTTAGTAATAAAACGTTCAAGTTCGGTTGTAGCAACGACATAAACTAAATCAGAAAAATTTTTATAAATCTTATTTAAATGTTTTTTATCATTATTCTCCATATCACTCATAATCACATCTCTCTTCACCAAAATAAATTAATAACCAGCTCTCTGTTACATTACATTTAGTGTGGCATAATACAAATAAACTATACCAAATAACATGAAAATAAATACTAATAATTTTATAAAAAAACATTTGAAAATTTTTACACTAACCTTTCCAATATATATAATAGGCACGCAAGAGAATTGGATACCATTATCTATACCCTTACTTTAACGCGGCATCAATTCCATCTGCCAAACCCTTTGCTAACCTATCTTGATAAGCTCCAGTTAATAACATCTTATCTTCACTAGGATTTGATAAAAAGCCCATCTCCACTAAAATAACAGGAACCTTAGACCAATTAAATCCTGTCATATCATCTCTTTCAACAACGCCTCTATCATTCATGCCCATCTCATTAATAAAACTTTTAAAAACTACTTGTCCATATTGTTTACTCAACTTATATATTGGATCTGTATTTTTAGTGTCCGTAGGTACGAGCATTGACGCACCATTAACTGCCGAATTATTATTTGAATCTGCATGAATTCTTATAACTAAATTTGCCTTAGAATTGTTTCCAACCTGAGCCCTTTCAATATTCCCAAGCATTTGATTTTTCTCTGTTTTAGTCATCATTACAGTATATCCTTTTTTACTAAGCAAAGCTTTTAGTCTAACTGCTACTGCCATATTAACCTCATACTCAGGCGTTTTTGTATTAATTCCTTGAGCTCCACCTGGCTCCTTTATTTTCATTATAGTTGAATCTGGTGCCTGCTTCTCTTTCTCAAAACTAGTAATGCTTGCGTGCCCTGGGTCTATAACAACTACCTTCTTCAAATTTTTCTTCGAAGCTTTCTGTTTTTTTAATGCCGCTTTATTTTTGTTGATTTTAATTAGTGCCTTTACTTCCTGTGCTTCTTTTGCTTCTTTTGCTTTTTTTGCTTTCGATAATAATTTTTCATTAGCAATTTTTTTCAACTTTTTATTTTGCTCATTTGTTTTTATAGCTTGTACAGATTTTTCATGTTCTTTTCTTACATAATTTGTTTTGTATATTACGCCACCTATAATAACAAAACACATAAAAGCTAATAATATTTTTTTAGTTTTAGTCATTTTATCCTCCCGAATTGTTTTTGTAAAAATATATGCAATGTATGTTTATTATATCAGATTATCATTAAATTTTAAAAATTAATCTACCATTAAATACCAATTAATACAAGTTGTTGTCTTAATTATTTTTTATATATTAAATACCAAGCATCTCATAGTATTAAAGATGATAAAAAGCCTAAAATAATAGCACTAAATATTAAAAAAGGGAGGACTTTTAATGGACCATAATAACAATATCTACTATAACGATGATCGTTATAAAATTGAAGAAGCTAATAGATTAGAAGTGCTTGAAAATCATTCATATGTAATCTCTTCAGAAAAAATAAACAAAGCAATAGTAAAACAAAAAAACAGAAGAAACGAATTAATTTAATTTTATTATTAACATTTATTATAAAAATAAAACAAGCAAATTCTTAAAGAATTTACTTGCTTTATTTTTATGGTATTATACCGCAAAATCTTCTTGTGGATGCAAAATGAATTTGTTAATAATAAATGCTACACCATCTTGATCATTAGTTTTAGTTATAAAATTAGCAGCTCTTTTAACCTCTGGATATGCATTTCCCATAGCTACTCCTAGTCCAGCATATTTAATCATATGAATGTCATTACCAGCATCCCCTATGCATATAACCTCTTCTTGTTTAATACTTAATTTTTTAGCAAGCGCCGCTACTCCTACACCTTTATTAACTGATTTATGTAGAAATTCTAAGTAAAAAGGTGCACTTCTAACCACTGTGTATTTGTCACTTACTTCTTCTGGAATTTTCCCCATTACATCTTCTATAACTTCTGGCTTGTCTACAAACATGACCTTCACTATAGTAGTTCCTGCAGGTACATCATCTACAGCAATTATGTTATTAGGAATATGATTCATTTCTGCTTCATGCCTAGTGAATATAGTATCTTTAGGAGAAATTACTGAATCTTCTGTTAATGCATGTATATTAACATTCATCTTTTTGCTTAAACTATATATATATTTATAATCTTCAAGAGTTAATGTTGTTTTAGATATTATCTCATTACCTTCAGAGTTTTGGACAAGTGCTCCATTAAATGCTACTGCATAATTATCCTCTGAAACTAAGTTAAGTTCTTCTAGATATCTTTTAAATCCAATCAGCGGCCTTCCTGATGCTAGTACAACCTTAACTCCATTATCTTTTGCTTGTTGTATTGCATTAAAATTAGCTGGTGAAATTTTCTTTTCACTATTTAATAAGGTTCCATCCATATCTATTGCTATTAATTTATACATTTTTTACCCCCACATAACCACTTTTATTAAACTAAATATAGTATATCATAGAATTTTATAAGTAATGGATTACATACTATAAACTTTATATTAATTGTTTTTGTTTAATCATATTAATTAGCATTAACTAAATCACATCCATATAGACCTTCTTTAACTCACACGACTACAATTAAAATGCTAAACGATATGAAGAATGATGCCTATTATTTATTCTAAAATTACAGATGGTATTAATTGTATTTTGGCTCAAATAATTCTGTCACTTAAATAAATAATGACATTTTTGTTATACTAAGTTAATATAATAACAGTAATATATAGTTGATTGCAAAACTTTACATGAAAACAAGACAAATAATGGATATAAACTTTAATGATTTATAGCGAACTTAATAAGCCTTACTTTAACTAGAAAAAATAACTATGCTATTAAAGATTTTACAGATAAAAGGTGAGTTTTTTTATCAAGTTTATCAGCAATTAAAATTACAATTTGTTGCGTTATTGCAGCGAGAATTACTTCAACCTTAAGAGAAACAGTATTTCTTAGCTTTGTATATCCAAGACACATAGGGAATTTGACCATGAAGTTTGTTCTTTCAATTATGGTTCTTATTTTATAAAGATGAATCCATTTATCCGATCCTCTTGGAATAATAGTATTTAGTCTGTAATTATCATTAACAGTAGTGTGATGCATTCTACCACAAGGCGAAGTAGTGCAAGGATTTTCACAGGATAGAATATACGTTGTTTTACCTTTCACAGCTGTTTTTTTGGATTTTGGACAGAGCCATTTTAGCCTTAATGGTCTTCCTTTTTCTTTTGAGGAACCGTCAAATTTCATATGTAAAGAATCATCTTTTGGGCAGGTAGGAATTCCATTGTCGCTGATTTTAGGTTTGCCTATATTCTTGGTTGCCCTTGGATTGAGTGGAATTATAGGGATAATATCATGATCTTTATACAGATATTTATAATTCTGAATGGCGTCAAAGCCAGCATCACCTAAAAAATATTTATATTTAAAATCAGGATGATAATTAAAGAAATTATTAAGGGCCGGGATAAGGCTCTTGGCATCGTAATTATCTTTATGTTCAGCTCCCGATTTAGCGTCAGCTAGAGTAATAGAATTATCACTGTTGTAGAAATCAATATGCCTTATGATACCAAGACCGTTGGTGACTAAAGCGACTTTTCTTGAGTAACAATAGTGACCATTAATATAAGATAGTTTAATGTCTTTATTAGAAAGAGATTCTTTAGGCATCTGAGAACAAGCGTAGCTATGAGCATTGAAATTAGGAATGTTCTTAGAAAACTTCCTAGTATTTCTCATGACTGAGTCAAAGGCTTTAGGGTTGTTTTCTTTAACATAACCCTCAATACCTGTAGTGTCAACTACAAGGATAGCGGCAAGATCGGGCCGCAGCCTACGGCATATAGGTTCAGTGATTGCAACCAGATTATTAAAAAACATAAGAAAATCATCCTCAAAGTCAATTTTTAGTCTTGAAAATTGGGATGCATTTGGTACTCTGGAAAAATCACATAATGTCTTAAGCTCAGAAGAAAGATTTAATACATTAATTAACAAAGATATATCGGCGATAGAGAGTATCATTTTTATAATTAAAGCCGTTATCATAGATGAAAGTTTGTAATTTCTAGGGTGACCAGTTGAAGAATAATAGTGATTAATGAAGCTTTGAGGAATTAATTCAGATAAGTTGATATATTGGTCAAAGAGTCGTATTAGTTTTGGTTTATCTTGATGAAAATACTCATCAAGATCTGTGTAAATATCAGTAAGTGATAATTGTTTTAAATTCGGTTGCATGGGATTTTCTAGTTTCTGTGAATTTAGTTGTGATGAATATAAATTCGACAAAAGGTGGGGGAATTCCTGTAAATATATGATTGTAAAGCCTTGAAGTCACTTGACTACAAGGTTATGCAATTAACTATACAGTAATATACTAAAGGGGGGGGGGCATATATATAATGCTAAAAAAAGAAAAATCATTGACTATTATTCTATCCTTTATTATTTTAGCAGCATTATTGTATGTCATTTTCTTTTTAAATAAATTTACTATACCTACCTCATCCTCAAATATTAATCCTAAAAATGGTGTGCTTAATCTTACGACTTGGGATTCTGATAAAGATGGGTATACTGACCTTTCCGGACAATGGAAATTTTACTGGAATCAACTATTAACACCAAAAGACTTCTCTACGACTTCTTACGCACCCACTTATATGGATATGCCAATAGCTTTAAATAAACATAATAAAAATTATGATGCTAATGGATATGCTACATATCGTTTAATTATAAATTTAAACTCAAAATATAAAAATACTCTTTTAGGTCTAAGTGTTCCCTCCATGTTATCCTCATATAAATTATGGGTAAATGGAAAGCTTCTTTCATCTAATGGTATTGTTGGAACTAGCATTTTATCATCCCCAAAATCTATGCCCACAACCAGTTATTTTATGAATAATAATAAGGTAATTAATCTCGTACTTCAAGTCTCAAATTATAACTTAAAAGCCGGCGGTACCAAAAGTCAAATCTATCTTGGAACGCAAAATCAAATAATGAACAATAGAGATGCTTCAATTGCACTTGATTTCTTATACTTCGGCATATTACTTATTGTTGGCTTATATTCCTTATGGTTATATATTTTTACGACAGAGGAAATCTCTAAGCTTTATTTTAGTTGCTTATGCATGACAATGTCCTTACGATCCTTAGTTATTGGAAACAAATATTTTTTATCTTTATATGCAAACATAAATTATACCCTGGAGTCTAAACTACAATTTTTAACTTTCTATCTTGCAGTTTATTTTATTATAAGCTTTATGTTTGTAACTTTTAAGGAAAGCTCTTCAAAAATCATAAACAAAATATGTAAGTCATTTTGTTTATTCTTTATAGCTGCTACTATTTTAAGTTCCTTACTATTTGCATCAAAGTTATTTTTAATATTTAAACTTTCTAGTATGTTATTCATTGTGTATGCTACTTATATTATATTCAAGGCATATAGAAACCAAAATCAAAAGTTCATAATTATAATAGTTGCTTTCTTTTCAACTATTATAATAAGCGTTATGTCTATGTTATATTCTATGGGTATAAATAATATCAATGATTACTCACTATTAGTATTTTTCATTTTTATACTTATAAATTCTTTTATACTAGCCATGAATCAATCTAAAGCGTATAAGAAAATCGAAAACTTATCTAAACAAAAGGAACAGTATTGTTTAAATGAAAAACTTCGTAAAGCTACTTTTTTACTGAATTCAACCTTAAATTTAGATGAAGTTTTAGAAAAACTACTCAAAAGCTTAAAACAAATAATTCCTTATGACAGTGCATCATTTTTTATGGAAGAGAATAACCAATTTAGCATTAGAGCAGGTTATGGCTTTAAAAATATGGATGTTCTATGCAAAATCCGTGTAAATAAAGACAAAGACCTACTATTTAAAGAAATATATGAAACATACACTACATTATTAGTTACTAATGTTAAAGAAGATAATCGTTTTAATCATTATATAAATCTAACAAATATTGAAAGTTGGCTAGGAGTACCTATAATTTTCAACAATAAAATTATTGGCATACTAACATTAGATTCAAATAAAAAGAATATTTATACTAAGGATCACTGTGACACAGCTTTATCCTTTGCCTTTAATGCAGGAGTTGCTGTGGAAAATGCTAAATTGCATTCTAAAACAAAACAGCTAGCATGCATTGATCCTCTAACAAGCTTATACAATAGGCGTAGTTTTTTTGAACTTGCTAATAAAAGCTTCGATAAAGCAAAATTATCAGTACAGCCTATTTCTTCCATTATGATTGACATCGACGATTTCAAAAAAATAAATGATAGCTTAGGCCATCATACTGGTGATCTAGTGTTAAAACGTCTTTCAAAAATTTGTTCACAGAATTTAGGTGAGAATAATATTTTAGGACGTTTTGGTGGTGAAGAATTTATTGTACTATTACCAGGTACCTCCTTTAAACAGGCTGAAATAGTTGGAGAACATCTGAGGTTAGCAATAGAAAATAATCCTTTAATCATTAGAAAATCCGATTTAATACCAATTACCTCAAGCCTTGGCGTTGCATCTATAACCCCTACTACCGAAGATCTAGAATATTTGTTTACATCAGCAGATAAAGCTATGTATCAAGCAAAAGCTATGGGTAAAAATAAAGTTATGTCAATAAATTTAGATCTGCGAATACAAAAAAAGCATGAAGAAATCCGTAATACTTTGCAGTCGAGCCCTAAACTTGAGATTTAATTAAGGAATTCTAATCCAAATCTCAATAGTTTCTTCACCTCTACTTGCAAATCATCACGGATAAATTTCATACTTCTTATATTAGCTTAAATGACTTTTGATCAGATTAATTACTAATTTTAGTCACTATCTTATAAAGTTCATAAATTTCTTTTCTTCAACTTTAGGTTCTTCTATCTTCTCTTTACCAGCCTCTACAAGTTTTAAAAGCCATGACATATTTTTTCCAAGGACTTTCATAATTTGCATTCCCTCTTCATCTTGAGCTGCTTCGCCTGGCGCAGTACCAAAAACTACATTCCAATAATTTGATGTAGGCATTACCATTTCAGAGTAATTAATATAATTATTTAATTGATCAAAAGTTGGAATACCACCTGCACGCCTTACTGCGACAACACTAGCTCCTACTTTATGTCTAAGCATGCCTCCATTTGAAGATGTTACAAGAAATGCACGATCTAAAAATGATTTCATAGTTCCAGCTATTGCTGAGTAATGTACTGGCGACCCTAAAATAATTCCGTCAGCCTCTTTCATCTTTTGAATCCATTCATTAACTTCATCATTTTTAATAACACACTTTTCATTCATGTTTCTACTACATCCACCACAAGCTAAACATCCACGTATTACCTTATTTCCTACATGAATAATCTCTACTTCTATATTTTCTTTTTTAAGCTCACTCGCTACAGCTTTTATAGCCTCATATGTATTTCCATTTTTATTAGGACTCCCGTTAAAAGCAAGTACTTTCATAATTTATACCTCCATATAATCTTCATTTATTTAAAACCTGTGTTCATTATAAAGCCTCATAATTTAACTTACAAGTACGCACTATTTAGTTAGGTAACTTACCTTTAGGTAAGATTCTTACGCCTTAGGTAAGATTTATCTCAATATCTGTATTTATTTAATGTTATGTACAAATTTGCTTATATTAAATAGCTCCTATATAATTAACTCTAATGTGTTATGGTTTTGCTCAATCATCCTAAATATAAAACTAATTAAAGGTAGGTACCCTAATGATATACAGTAAAGGTAAAGAATATATTTGTTTATTAGATTATGCAATGGATTTTATACGAGGAAAGTGGAGGGCAGTTTTATTATGCCATTTATATGATGAACCTAAAAGATTTTTAGAACTTCAGAGAATAACAACAGGTATAAGTCAAAAGGTATTAAATGAAAATCTTAAAGAATTAATAAATGATGAATTAGTAACCAAGAAAATATATGCACAGATTCCTCCTAAAGTTGAATATTACCTTACTGATCGAGGATACGCACTAACTAAAATTATTAAAGAAATTGAAACTTGGTCTATTAAACATTATTCTCACTTATTGGAATAATTGCTAATATTAAAATAGCCCATCCCTACATAAACTGTAGAAATGGACCATTTTAATTATACATTCCATAAACTGAAACTACTTAATCAATTTATTTTCTCTAAGGAAGTCTTCTGCGACCTTTTGTGGGTCCGCTGCTTGTTTATCAACCTTATAATTTAATTCTATCATTTTTTCCTCAGTAATTTTTCCACCTAATTTATTAATTAATCCTTTTAGTTGTGGATATTTCTGGAGAGTTTCAGTACTAACTATTGGTACACAATCATAATTTGGGAAGAAATGTTTATCATCTTCTAAAATCTTAAGTTTATAGGACTTTAATAATCCTTCTGTCGTAAAAGCATCTATAACATCTACTTTTTTATTCCCTATAGCTGTATACCTTAGCCCTCCATCTATTGAACTAAATTCTTTAAATTTAAAATTATATGCTTTGCTTATTCCTGAATAACCATCTGCTCTATTACAAAATTCTAATGTAGCACCTAGTTTAAGCTTATCTCCTACCTTTGCAAGGTCTGAAATGGTCTCTAATTTATACTTTTTTGCAGTATCTTGTCTTACTGATAATGTATAAGTATCATTAAAACCAAATGACTCAAGCCAAGTTATACCATAGTTTTCAGCATAATAATCACTTACAACTTTATATGCTTTAGCTGGATCATTAATTGGTGCTTGTTTCATAATCCCAACCAAACTCATCCCAGTATACTCAGGGTACATGTCTATTTTACCAGTTTTCAAAGCAGTATATGCGAGACCCGAACCGCCTAAATTCAACTTTTTTTCTACTTTAATCTCTGTGTTTTTTTCTATTAATGTTGCTAGCATATTACCTAATATAATTTGCTCTGAACTGTTGTAGCAACCTACCACAATTGTGTCAGTTTTTCTTGTAGCCATAAATATGCCACTACCTGCTAATATCACCACTAAACAACTAGCTATGATCTTTTGTATTTTGCTAAATTTATATTTTTTCTTCTTAGATAGTTTAATTGTACCATCTGCTTTTCTAATTCCTGGTGGTGTAACCCCTTTTTCAATTTTCTCTACAATAAAGTCCATTAATAGTGCGAGTAAACATGCAGGAATTGCTCCGGCTAGAATCATATTGTTATCTACAGTTTGTACACCTGAGAATACCATATATCCAAGTCCACCTGCACCTACAAATGCCGCAATTGTCATAAGTCCAACAGCTGTAACTGCTGATATTCTTATTCCGGTCATAATTATAGGAAACGCTAGTGGTAATTGAACTAACTTAAGTATTTGTTTGCTTGTCATTCCCATACCTTTAGATGACTCAATTACATCTGGATTTATATTCATAAGCCCAGTATATGTATTTTTTATAATAGGAAGTAATGAATATAAAAACACCATTAGTATCGCTGGTGCACTACCTATTCCCATTACTGGTATTAGAAATCCGAGTAATGCTAAACTAGGTACAGCTTGTATTAAATTGGCAAACCCTATAACTGGCCCTGCTAACTTCTTAACTCTAGCTATTAATATACCTAAAGGAATTCCAACAATTATAGCTATAACTACAGCAAATACTGTTAATTCAACATGCTGAATTGTTAAATCTATTATCTGTCCATGTGTTTGAAATACAAAATCTTTAAAACCAACTATTGAATGTATTATTCCCATTATTTATCATCCTCCTGGTCAATGTACTGATTGCTTAGAACAATTAACAAGCTACTCTCAGTAATTAGTCCAACTAACTTAGAACTATCATCTACAACTGGAACATATCCAATTTTAAGTTCATTCATTAGATTTAATATGTCTATTAAAGAATCCTCTAAATTAACGGTTTTAATTTTTGTTTCCATAATTGTATTTAATTTTAGCGAACCTGTGTAATTACGTATAATGTCCTTTATTGTAACAATTCCTTCTAGCTTATCTTCCTTATTAGTAACTAACAAACTATCTACTTTGTTTGCTTTCATAATTTCTAAAGCTTGTACTACCGTTCTGTTTCCACTAGTTGTAATTGGCTCTGTAATCATAATATCTTTTGCTTTTATAAATCCTGGTTGCTGCCATATTCTATTTTTACCTATAAACTCTTTAACAAAATCATTAGCTGGGTTATTTAAAATTTCTTCTGGTGTATCGAATTGAACAATATTTCCATCCTTCATAATACAAATTTTATCACCAAGTTTAAGTGCTTCATCCATATCGTGGGTTACAAAAATTATTGTCTTTTTAGACTCCTGCTGAAGATTATATAATTCATCTTGAAGTTGATTCCTAGTAATTGGGTCTAATGCACTAAAAGGCTCATCCATAAGGATTACATCTGGATTTGTTGCCCAAGCTCTTGCAACACCAATTCTTTGCTGCTGACCTCCACTTAATTCACATGGATATCTATCTACATACTCTTTTGGCTCCATTCCTACCATTTTTAAAAGTTCAGTCGTCCTTGCAAGTATCTTATCTTCTGGCCATTTTTCAAGCATTGGTATTATCCCAATATTCTCTCCAACTGTCATATGTGGTAAAAGTCCTGTTTGTTGTATGACATACCCCATATTTCGCCTAAGCTTAATTGTATCCTGTTTAAGTATATTTTTACCATCTAAGTTTATACTTCCTGATGTCGGTGCAATCAATCTATTAATCATTTTTAATGTTGTGGTTTTACCACAACCACTTTGTCCTACAATAACTATAAATTCTCCATTATTCACTGTAAAACTAATGTCGTTTATTACGGTTTTATTCTTAAAAACCTTCCGTATGTTCTTAAACTCTAACATATAACCTCTCCTCAATATAATAATACATTGTTAGCAAATTTACCTTAATTAGAGCTAACAACTTATATAATATCATAGGATTGTCTGTTTGCAAAACTCCATAAACTGTGAATAGATGTTACAGTCCTATCAATAATAGGGTATAGTCGATATATACATAAAAACGGTTCATATGCTACGTATTAGTGCGTTTATTGACTATATTGTGTTTTAATAGTCGATTTGTGTTTCTAAACGTATAATTTTCAACTTTAATTAACGATTACATAACAATATTATATAAAATGGATAATGAAATATAGTTAATATTAAAATAGCCCATTCCCACATAAACTGTAGAAATGGACCCTTTTATTTATTCCATAAAATAAAACTACTTAATTAATTTATTTTCTCTCAAAAAGTCTTCTGCTACTTTTTCTGGTTTTTGTCCAAGCTTATCGACTTTATAATTTAAATCTACCATCTTCTCATCGTTTATCTTGCCAGCTAATTCATTAACTAGAGGCTTAAGATCTGGATGTTTTTGCAGTGTTTTAGTACTAATTATAGGTACGGCATCATAAGGTGGAAAAAACTGTTTATCATCCTTTAAAACCTTAAGTTTAAATGCCTTTAAAAGTCCTTCTGTACTAAATGCATCTACAACATCTGATTTTTTATTGTTTAAAGACGTATACCTCAAACCACCCTCAACTGTACTAACGCTTTTAAAATTCAAATTATACATTTTATTTAAACCTAAATAACCATCTTCTCTATTACTAAACTCTAATGTACAACCAAGTTTAAGCTGGTTTCCTACCTTTGCTAAATCTGAAATGGTAGTTAGATTATATTTATCAGCAGTGTCTTGCCTTACAGCTACTGCATAACTATTATTAAATCCAAGTGGTTTAAGCCACGTTATACCATAGTTTTTAACATAATAATCACTTACAGTTTTATAAGCTTCATCTGGGTTGTTAATGAGTTTTGACTTCATAATATCGAGTAGTGCCGTTCCAGTATACTCAGGATAAATGTCTATTTTACCACTTTTTAATGCAGTAAATATTATTCCTGAACCTCCTAAATTGAACTTTCTTTCTACTTTAAGTTTGGTATTCTTTTCAATTAATGTTGCTAGCATACTTCCTAATATAGTCTGTTCGCTGCTGTTATAAGCACCTACAACAATTGTATCAGTTTTTCTTGTGGTCATAAATATGCCACCACCAATTAATACAACTACTAAACAACTAGCTATGATTTTTTGAATTTTACTAAACTTATATTTTTTCTTCTTAGACAATTTAATTGTACCATCTGCTTTTCTAATTCCCGGAGGTGTAACCCCTTCTTCTATTTTCTCTACAACCGAATCAATTAACAATGCAAGTATACATGCAGGAATTGCTCCACCTAGAATCATATTATTATCTACAGTTTGTACACCTGAGAATACCATATATCCAAGTCCACCTGCACCTACAAATGCTGCAATTGTCATAAGTCCAACAGCAGTAACTGCTGATATTCTTATACCAGACATAATTATAGGTAATGCAAGTGGTAATTGAACTAACCTAAGTACCTGTTTACTTGTCATTCCCATACCTTTAGATGATTCAATTACATCTGGATTTATATTAATAAGCCCAGTATATGTATTCTTTATAATAGGAAGTAATGAATATAAAAATACCATTAGTATCGCTGGTGCACTCCCTATTCCCATTACTGGTATTAAAAATCCAAGTAGTGCTAAACTAGGTACAGCTTGTATCAAATTAGCAAAACCTATAACCGGACCTGATAATTTTTTAACTCTAGTTATTAATATACCTAAAGGGACTCCAACAATTATAGCTATAACTACAGCAAATACTGTTAATTCAACATGCTGAATTGTTAAATCTATTATCTGTCCATGACTTGAAATTACAAAATCTTTAAAACCAACTATCGAATGTATTATTCCCATTATTTCTCATCCTCCTGGTCAATATACTGATTGCTTAGAACAATTAACAAGCTACTCTCAGTAATAAGTCCAACTAATTTTGAACTCTCATCTACAACTGGAACATATCCAATTTTAAGTTCATTCATTAGATTTAATATATTCATTAACGAGTCATCTAACTTGACAGTTTTAATTTTTGTTTCCATAATAGTGTTTAATTTTAGCGAACCTGTATAATTACGTATAATGTCTTTTATTGTAACAATTCCTTCTAGCTTATCTTGTTTATTGATAACTAACAAACTATCTACTTTGTTTGCTTTCATAATTTCTAAAGCTTGTACTACTGTTCTGTTTCCACTAGTTGTAATTGGCTCTGTAATCATAATATCTTTTGCTTTTATAAATCCTGGTTGCTGCCATATTCTATTTTTACCTATAAACTCTTTAACAAAATCATTAGCTGGGTTATTTAAAATTTCTTCTGGTGTATCGAATTGAACAATATCTCCATCCTTCATAATACAAATTCTATCACCAAGTTTAAGTGCTTCATCCATAGCGTGGGTTACAAAAATTATTGTCTTTTTAGATTCCTGCTGAAGATTATATAATTCATCTTGAAGTTAATTTCTAGTAATTGGGTCTAATGCACTAAAAGGCTCATCCATAAGGATTACATCTGGATTTGTTGCCCAAGCTCTTGCAACACCAATTCTTTGCTGCTGACCACCACTTAGTTCACATGGATATCTGTCTTGATACTCTTTGGGACCCATTCCAACCATTTTTAAAAGTTCAATAGTCCTTGCTTGTATCTTATCTTCTGGCCATTTTTCAAGCATTGGTATTATCCCAATATTCTCGCCAACCGTCATATGTGGTAAAAGTCCTGTTTGCTGTATGACATATCCCATATTTCGTCTAAGCTTAATTGTATCTTGCTTAAGTATATTTTTTCCATCTAAATTTATGCTTCCTGATGTGGGTGAAATTAATCTGTTAATCATTTTTAATGTTGTAGTTTTACCACAACCACTTTGTCCTACAATAACTATAAATTCTCCCTTATTCACTGTAAAACTAATGTCATTAATTACGGTTTTATTCTTAAAAACCTTCCGTATGTTCTTAAACTCTAACATATAACCTCTCCTCAATATAATAATGCATAGTTAGATAATTCTTATTAATTATTACTAACAACTTATATGTTATCATAGGTCTGCCTGTTTGGAAAACTCCATAAACTTTGAATAAATGTTACATTTATATCAATATTAGGACATGACTGATATATAGATAAAAACGTCACATATGCTACATATTAGTGTGATTATTGGCTATATGGTGTTTTATTAGTCGATTTATGTTTTTAGGTGTCTAAATTTAAAATTTTATTATAGAAACAATACCATATAAACCGAATAATATATTATAGATGGATATTTTTATTTATTACTTAAAGAAATTAATTTTAAGAAATATTTTAAAGGAGATGACTTGTTTTGAATCCAACCATTATTCTATTGCTGATTCTTGCTGCCTCGATATTGGGAAAAGCAAATTCAGTTGCCATTGCAACCTGTGCTTTACTTATGGCAAAACTTTTAGGCTTAGATAAATATGTTTATCCACCTCTTCAAAAGAACGGAATGACATGGGGACTAATACTTCTTATAGCTGCCATTATGATACCTATAGCTAACGGTACTATAACATTCGTAAACATAAAAAGTGTATTTACATCCTGGATAGGCTTAACAGCCTTAGTTCTTTCTTTTTTAACAACATATTTAAGCGGACAAGGTTTAAACTATCTTACTGTTCAGGGACATAGTGATATAATGCCTGCCATGATAGTCGGAGCAGTAGCCGCTGCATCATTTTTAGGCGGAGTGCCTGTAGGACCACTTATTACCTCTGGAATACTAGCGGTGTTTGTAAAGGTTATCAATAAATGAATAAAAAGTAATACACGCATTTATTTAAATACATGTATTACTTTTATTACTGCATTCTTGCAACTTCTTTATAGTTTTTTTAATTACTTCATCCATAGTCATATGGGTAGTATCAATAACCAAATCATAATTACTATCATTATCTATATCAATGTTATACATTTCATTAAACCTTTTTACTTCAAGTCTTCTTCTTCCAATTATTTTCTCCTTGGCCTCTTGCACACAAGTATAATTCTCGGACTTTCCTCTTTTGCATATCATAGCCCGTTCTACTGCAATATCTATATCTACTTTAAAATAAATCTTAAAAGAGTTTGGTATAAAATGCCAGGCAAGTCTGGCATCAAAGATAAAATTTTCATTCTCTGTCCCAACTGCTACGGTCCTATTGTCAACCTCATGATCTAAATTGTTGTTGAACACATAATCATTGTATTCCATAATAGTCATACCTTTTTCTACCGCAAGCTTTCTTTGTAATTCACCTACACTAAAATAGGTATAATCCATCACCTCACATACACCCTTAGCTACACTGCTCTTTCCAGAATATAAGTCCCCTGTTATAGTTATTTTCAATAATACATCATCTCCTATACTTAAGAAAGATTAAGACAAACAATTTATTTTTTAACTTATTGGCTATACTTATATATTACCACAATTACTATATGCAAAAGTCCAAATCAAACAATTCTATTTTACAATATTATACTTTTATAGAAAATTGCGGTCTAAGCCTTTAATATGTTATTATGTATTTACTAAAGAAAACATCTAGGAGGTCATTATGGAAAGAAAAACCATATCTTACTCAAATCGAAAGAAACATTACGAAAATTTATTAAAAAAGCAAAATCAAACTATAAGTTTTATTAGCTTATTGAGATTAATAATCTTTGTAGCCGGATTAGGTTTTACAATTTTCTTCTATCTGCAAACTACTTATTATTTAAGTGTTATCGTATTAATTACAACACTTATTACCTTCATATCATTTGCAATAAAGCACAAAAAAATAAAGTATAATAAAATTCGCTGTACTATTTTATGTGAAATTAATGAAAATTGCCTAAAACGTCTCGATAACAATTGGAAGGGTTTTTGTGATAGTGGTGAGGACTTCGTTGATGAAACTCACAGCTATTCAAGAGACCTAGATATATTTGGTGATAACTCTCTTTTTCAATGGATAAACACCTGCATTACTTACCTAGGACGTCAAAAGCTTAAGGAAACTCTCCAAAAACCTAAGTATAATATTGAAGACATACATAAAAGACAGAATGCTATAAAAGAACTTGCAAGAAATATTGGATGGACACAAAGATTTGAAGCAGAAGCAATACTTAGCGAAAATAAAAATCATGACCCAGAAGAATTATTTAAATGGGCAGAAGATAAAAATGATTTTTTTCTAAAACCCATAGTAATAGCTGTAATAAGACTATTGCCGATAATTACTTTGTCTCTTCTACTTTCATCTTTTATTTTATCGATAATATCATATAGAATATTTATGTTAGCAATCGTCCTTCAGATAATATTGCTTTTAGTTGGATATAAAGAAGTAAGTAGAAATTTGGACACCGTATATCAATACAAAGATTCTATTCTTATATATAATAGGCTACTTAAGCACATAGAAAAAAAGAAGTTCACCTCAGAGTACTTAATAAAATTAAAAGAAAAGCTTGTAAATAAAGATGGAATGAAAGCTTCCACTCAAATTAAAAAATTGGTAAATCTAGTAACCGTAATATCTGATAGAAAAAACATTTACTATTTCCCTATAAATATACTTACCCTATGGGATTACCAATGTTTAATCAATCTACAACAATTTAAAAAAGCTAGTGCATCCTCTCTAAAAACATGGCTTGAAGTTATTGGTGAAATGGAAGCCTTAAATAGTTTATCAACCATCGCCTTCGAACACAGTGATTGGGCTATGCCAAAATTCCAAGATAGCCCACCTATATTTGATGCTAAAAAAATCGGTCATCCATTACTTGGAGATAAGAGAATATACAATGATATTCACATAGACAAGTCGAAAAATATTATTTTAATAACAGGCTCCAACATGTCAGGTAAAAGCACATTACTTAGGACAACAGGCATTAATTTAGTTTTAGCCTATACCGGTGCTCCTGTATGCTGTGAAAGTTTTATCTGCTCTATAATGGATATTTATACTTGCATGAGGACAAGTGATAATTTAGAAAAAAATATTTCTTCCTTCTATGCAGAACTTTTAAGAATAAAAAAACTTGTAACTGCAACTGAGGATAAGACCCCCATTTTTTTCTTATTGGATGAAATCTTTAAAGGGACTAATTCTATTGATAGACATACTGGTGCTAAAGTTTTAGTTTCAAAACTAAGTAATGAGAATGCTTTAGGTTTTGTATCTACCCACGACCTAGAACTTGGTGACATAGAGAATACAAACAAAAAAGTTAGAAATTATCACCTTCGTGAATATTATAAAGATGATAAATTATACTTTGACTATAAATTACGAACCGGTGTTTCTACAACTAGAAATGCATTATACTTAATGAAAATGGCAGGACTTGAAATTCCTAGCGATATTGAACTTCCTAAGTAAATTCAAATTTTTTAAATAAATAAAGCTTTCCTAATAAAATTAAAATTATTTTTAAATTTAATTTTTTTAAAGAAAAGATATCCAATTACATTATATGTATTAGATACCTTTTCTTTATTTTTTATAATCCGAAAGATTTTTTTAATTGTGTTATACTATCTCCATCAATATTACTAAATATCGCCAATTTAATGTCACTCTTACTATCCGCATCCAGCTTACTATAAATAGATTTAACCTTAACCTTATCTGCCTTAAAGTCATAAGAAGGATTAGTTTCAAGTTTGCCCACAGTTGAAATCATTATGTCTAACATCTGTTTCTCATTTTTGGAATCGACTTGTAAATATGCGTTCTTTAACTCACCATGCACTTTTATTAGAGCAATGCGCTTATTAGCCGCCTGAACTTGAACATCCTTAGTATTTTCCTCCTTTTCCTTTGTAACATTTTTAGACTTTTCAACCTCACCTCTTATAATTTCTAATTCTTGCTTTTTATCACTATCAGATACTTTATCATCTTCTTTTTTAACATCATTATTTGTACTTTTAGGATATCTATTACTAACCTTATCTACATCTTTTTGAGTTACCTTAAGAACACCACTTTTTACCTGGGTATTTTTATTTTTATTTAAACCCTCTGTTGAATTCGGTTTTATAACAGTTACTTTACTATTACTTGATATAATCGATAAAAAGACAACAAATACCCCTAATAAAATAATCAATAAAGGTGATAATATCTTTTTCTTTTTTTGATTATATTTTTTTATCTTTTTATTTTTCGTCATATTTCCCCTTTTTCTGCTTAATATCAATATGTTATCATACTTATATTCATTTTACACTTTACACCAGATTGTTAACAAAAAATTTATCCATGTTACCATATAAAATTTTATACAATAAAATTACCACAACCATTTTTGATTAACAATTTATCCATGTATATATTTTAGCAATTTCCCTATGTTTCAATAGGTTTTTAATATTATTTTAGAGCAAAATAATAACATAGTAATAGAGAGAAAGGAGAAATGTTATGAAGATTAATTCGAGGTTAAAAAATTTTATTATATTAATTTCCATAATCGCTCTTTTTAAAGGTTACTTTTTATCTGATTATGCTACTAAAAATAAAGACTATAAAGATAGATATGGTATTTATTTAGTGTTAGCTAATTAATTTAATAAAATACAAAAAATTTAAAAAAATTGTATAACCTAACCTTAGGACATAATAATCCAGAGGGAGAGATTGTACAATTTTTTTAAAAATAAAATTTATATTTTATTTGTTACCATTAAATCCTTGTTTTTCAAGTGATGCTTTCACTTTTGGATAATAAAAAAACTTATATGTTCCTGATATATCTTGACTCCATGAATTATTAAGTCTACCATTTGTTACTTTTATCATGTGATCTTTAACTATTTTATCATATTTTTTGATTTTTGATTTTAACTCTAAAGAATCTTTATTATAAACTTCCTTATTATAAATCACATCTTTAGGAAACCTTGGTTTAACTTCTGACTTATCAGAAGGATGACCAATCACAAGCCCCACCATAGGATATACAAGCTCAGGTAATTCTAAAAGTTCAGCTACTGCCTGTGCCTCTTTTCTAATACCTCCAATTGGTACAATTCCAAGACCTAATGACTCTGCTGCAGCTATCGCATTACTAAGTGCCAATCCTACATCTACTGCACCTACTAATTTTGATTCCTCACTTTCAGTAATTACAAACTCTTCTCCATTAATTTCAGCCGCAAGCTTAGCTCTATAAAAATCTGCACAAAACACTAAGAAAACAGGTGCCTTATCTACATAAACTTGATTTCCCACAAGTTTTGATAACTTATTTTTTTTCTCTACATTTTGAACACCAATTATAGTAACTTGTTGACCATTAATTGAAGAAGGAGCAGCCTGACTAGCTCTTATTATAAGGTCTAAATCCGCCTCACTTACAGCATCAGATTTATAATCCCTAACTGATCTATGATCATTTAATAATTTAATTACTTCATTCATAATCCCATCTCCGTTTACTTATTGTTTGCTAATAATTCTTATTACTCACATGATACTCTCTATCATTTCCTTTGTCAATATTTAGTCTATGTTCGTTAATATCTTTTATAACTTATATTTAAAAAATGGTTTTCCTTGAGCCTTTGCTATTTTCTAACTTTTATATTATGCCCTCTGCTTATCATCTTAACTTATAAAAATAATTTAGCCTCAAAGTTAATGTAACACATCACATTATATTACATTAAAAATATATGAAAAAGTTTATTATTGCATTTTATTTCTTAATCCGTATATACTTGAGGTAAGGCCCATTGCAACAATAGTTAATCCTATTATATTAAAGTAAAAGGTCTCATTAGACGAAAACCCACCCCCACCAAATGCTATGATTGATACTCCAACAATAGTAACTTCTATACCTATTAACATTATTTGTATTGAAGTCTTATCCTTTGTATATGTATCTAGAATAACTATAGTTAAAAGTACTGGAACAAGAAAAATAACTATTAAAAATAAAGCTGACATAAAACACCCCTTTTACTTAAGCGAAACATTAGAATTTCTTAATGAGAATTCCAGTTTCAAACTCTCACTTCAAGGCACATAGGAGGAATCCCCTTAACTAGGTGACACCAATTTTAATCCTACAATTCCTATTATTATAAATCCAATACAACCTAGCCTCATTGCATTTACTGGTTCTTTGAATAAGACTATCCCTAAAATCACAGTACCAACTGTACCAATTCCTGTCCAAATTGCATATGCATTTCCTATTGGAAGACTTTTTAATGATAAAGACAGAAAATAGAAACTTGCTATCATTCCCAATATGGTAAATACACTCGGTACAAGCTTTGTGAATCCTTGTGAATATTTAAGGCCTATAGCCCAACCCATTTCAAAAAATCCTGCTATAACTAAAAACACCCATTGCATAATTCTCACTCTCCTCTTTTAATATAAAATTTTTAATTATTTATTACTACTTAACAAACTTACCATTAACAGTAAAAAAAATAAAAACCAAAGATGATATTGTAGAATATCTCCCAGGCTTTTATCCTTCCGTGAACACAATTAAACTGTGCGTTTTATCTTGGACCAGCCCAGTTACAAAGTCAACACTGCGGAACCCTATAAAACTTTTATTTATATGAGTTTTAAAAACTCTTTTTTTTACCAATTACATTTTCATTAATCGTTTAGCATATAACAATGCGGCAGCCTAGACTTATCTTAATATGAATATATAATAGTATGAATTTTCTCCGGAATTGACTTGAAAGGAGAGGTGAAGAAACAATTGAAATTTTATTTAGAAATTCTTGTTTTGTCAATATTAATTCTTGTAAACGTGCCAGGACGGCAGGTTAGCGAACCCGAGACAGGACGTCGAGTGTGAGCGATAAAGAATTTAATATTCACAAAACATTAGAATTTCTTAATAAAATTTCATGTTTCAAACTCTCCTTTCAAGTCACCCAGGAGAAATTTCATAAGGATACCTTCTTATTTAATGTATCCTTGTGGATGACCTTTATGCCAATTCCATGCAGTTTCTATAATAGTTTCAAGAGAAGCATATTTAGGTTCCCATCCGAGAACTTCTTTAGCCTTATCACTAGAAGCTATAAGTACTGCTGGATCTCCTGCACGTCTAGGTGCCATTTCAGCCTTTATGTTAATTCCAGTAACTTTTCTTGTTGCTTCAATAACCTGCGCAACAGAAAATCCTTTTCCATTTCCAAGATTACAAGTTATACTATCTTCTCCTCGTCTAAGTCTCTTTACTGCAAGTAAATGAGCACTAGCAAGGTCCGTTACATGAACATAATCTCTAACACAAGTACCATCTTCTGTTTTGTAATCATCACCAAATATCATAATTTTCTCTCTTTGTCCAAGTGCTACCTGAAGAATAATAGGTATTAAATGAGATTCTGGTCTATGATCTTCTCCTATTTTTGAGCTTACATGTGCACCTGCTGCATTGAAATATCTTAATGCAGTATATTTTATGCCATAAGCATTATCACACCATTTTAATATTTTCTCAACGCATAGCTTTGATTCTCCATAAGGATTAGTAGGAAAAGTTTTGTCACTTTCAAGTATAGGAATATTATCTGGTTCGCCATAAGTTGCTGCAGTTGATGAGAACACTATGTATTTAACCTTATGGTCTCTCATAGCCTTAAGTAAATTAACTGTAGAACCAATATTATTTTCAAAATACTTTAAAGGTTCTACAACACTCTCACCTACCAATGAATCTGCTGCAAAATCTATAACTGCATCTATAGTATTCTCAGTGAAAACTTTGCTTAGTATAACATCATCTCTTAAATCACCACAGTATAGCTTTCCACCCATTAATGCATCATGATGTCCCTTTTGAAAATTATCTAAAACAACTACCTCTTCACCTTTTTCTAAAAGTTCAGCCACCATATGACTTCCAATATAACCTGCTCCACCACATACCAAAATTGCCATTAACTAAATTCTCCTCTCATAAAGCCTTTTATTTAATATATAATCATTTTACCACATTTTTTCCATTAGTCATAAACTTGTTATTAGGTTAAATTATTTCTATAAGGTTGACACTACAACCCCTCGTGGAATATAATAAATTATCTTAATTACTTAAGCTTTTTAGTATTGTGCTAAAAAGCTATTTTTATGGGAGTTGTTATAACATGTCACATAAACTAAACGAAATAGAACTAACTGAATTTTTATTAACTGAGTCTATAGATGAAGTAAATAAACTTATTCAATTTATTCATCCTGCTGATATTTTAATAGCTATTAGGCAATACGAAGGAGTTAAGTTAGATTTATTTAAAAAACTATCTCCAAATATCATTGCAGATATTATTGATGATGCGGATGATGATGAGAAATATGACCTCCTATCAATTCATGAAGATGTCATGCAAAAGAAAATTATACATGAAATGTCCTCAGATGAATTGGTTGATTTGTTAGAAGCAGTAACAGAAGATGAAGCTAAAAACATAATGATAAAGCTGGATAAAGAAGATGTTGCTGAAGTAACCGAATTATTAACCTACCCTCCAGATAGTGCAGGTGGAATAATGGCAAAGGAATTTGTCAGTATAAAAGAAAATATGACTATCGGTGAGACTCTGCATTACCTTCAGAAGGAAACACCTGATGTAGATAATGCCTATTACATATACGTTGTTGATGAAAATGCTCTTTTAAAAGGGGTTATATCCCTTCGAGATATCGTAATTAACAGCTTTAATGTAAAAATATCTGATATTATGAATGATAATGCCATGAGCATACCAGTTGATATGGATAAAGAAGAGGTTGGCCACATATTTGAGAAATATGGTTATCTAACTATGCCAGTAGTAAATGAATTTATGCAGATTTTAGGAATAGTAACTTCAGATGATGTAATGGAAATTCTTAGCGATGAACATACTGAGGATTTATATCGTCTTGCAGGTATAAAAGAAGATGAAAAGGTTACTGGCTCACTTAAGTCTGCCGTGAAAAGTAGATTACCCTGGTTATTTGTAAATTTATTAACTGCAATCCTTGCAGCCGCAACCGTTAGCCTTTTTGAAGGAACCATACAAAAGGTCGTAGCCTTGGCCACCTTCATGCCAATAGTTGCAGGTATGGGAGGTAATGCAGGCACCCAAACTCTAACAATAATTATTCGTAGCATAGCACTTGGAGAAGTCACTGCCAAAAATTCCTTAAAAATATTATTGAAGGAATTTGGTGTAGGCCTATTTACAGGCATCGCCATGGGTATTGCTGTAGCATTCTTAGGTTACCTATGGGAAAAGAATATTGTTTTTGGAGTAGTTATTGGTCTTTCTATGGTACTAAACATGGTAGCTGCAACCATATCTGGTTTTGCAGTTCCAGTTATACTTAGGAAACTCAATATTGATCCAGCACTTGCCTCTGCTGTATTTGTTACTACAGTAACAGACGTTTTAGGATTCTTTTTCTTCCTAGGACTTGCAACACTATTTTTGCCTTACTTAATATAAAAAACAAATAACAAGTCTATTTTGACTTGTTATTTGTTTTTCTGCCACTAAATACATTATCATCTTTCTACAGAAGTTACTTGAAAGGAGCGGTGCAAAAACAATTGAAATCTCCTTTCAAGTCGCGCAGGAGAAAGATGATTTTGATGCACTTTTATTTGTGATGATGTCCATGACCATGTTGCGGCAATACCTGTTGTATTTTAGCTTCTTGATCTTTTGTTATAGTACCATTGTCAACAAGTGCCTTCATAGAATTAACCTTAGTACCGTCCATTTTTTTCACGTATTCTTGTTTTTCTTTTTCACTCATATTTTGCATTTTTTTGTAGTTTTCTTTTCCCTGTGTTTGCCTTGTCATTATAATAGCTTGAACTTTATTACTTTGCTCAGTTGTTATTACTTTATCATCTACAAGACCCTGTAACCCAGTCCTTATTTCGGCAGTTTTTATTTCTGTCCTTTTAACATACATTTTTTCACGAAGAACTTCTGCTTTTCCCTTAGTTAGAATACCTTCTGTTACTAAATCATTAAATAGTCCACCTTTTTCACCATCACATTTCTCTTTTTTGCCTTCCTTATTTTTCTTGTGATTCATTTGATTTTCATCAGATTTTACCTTAACATATTCCAATACCTTGTCTCCTTCAGCTTTAGTAATAATATTAGAGTTTTCACTCTCCCTAACTACAATTTGAAGTGTTGCTTCCATCTTTGCCCTATGTTCTTTAGCGGCTTTTTTGTTACTTTCAGAATGTTTGAAATTTATACTTGTAGCACCTTTTGCATTTTCGCTGTTGTTACCAGTTGCAAATGCAACACTTGTTCCAGAAAAGGCTATGCCTGCAGATAACAATCCACTTAATATTTTCATTTTTAAAGATATACTTTTCATTATTAAACCTCCTACAGTAAATTTTGTACCCAATTATTATTACTGTATTACGGTAATTATATTCACCATTACGAGAACTCTCGTTCCCCTGTTTTGTAAACTTTATAATAAATATTGAATATTATATGTTATTTTTAATATTATACCCCCGATAAAAAACAATAGATTATAAATCTATTAAATGCTATAATATTATAGTTTTATATATTATAATCGTAAATATTGTTTTATATATTAAATTCATGGCAGGTGATGAAATATGTTAACCAATAGTTCTCTTAATAATAACATTACACAAATATTAAGTATATTTAGAAAAGATTTAGTTTTTACACTAGCTTTAGGACTCTCTATTATAACATCATTCTTTTCCACTCCTAAAATAGAATACATCGATTTTAAGGTTCTATTTACATTATTTAATCTTATGCTCATTGTAAGTGCCTTTAAACATATGAAGGTGCTCGACAAACTAGCTGTAACTTTGCTTATTAAATACGATAGTTCTAAAAAAATCTCTTTTATTTTAATATACTTAACTTTTTTTAGTTCAATGCTCATAACCAATGATGTAGCTTTAATAACCTTTGTGCCCCTAGCCCTTATAATAAGTAAACGTGCTAATATCAGTCCTATAAAATTAGTTATATTTCAAACTTTAGCTGCCAATATTGGTAGTGGCCTTACCCCTATGGGTAATCCACAGAATTTATTTATTTTCTCCTATTATAGACTTACAGGTTTTGATTTTCTAGAAATAATGGTTCCCTTTACACTTTTAGGTATTGTTTGGCTTTTTATTTTAAATAACTTTGAAAAAAATAAAAAACTTACATTTAATTTAGATAACATAATTATTGAAAACAAAGTAAAAATGATGGTATTTTGTATCCTATTTATATTTATTATTTTATCTGTGTTTAATATAATAAATTATAAAGTAATCTTTATTATTACAATGCTTACAGTGCTTTTTTTAAATAAAAAGCTTTTGTTAAAAGTAGATTACATTTTGTTACTTACCTTTATATGCTTCTTTATATTTATTGGTAATTTATCAAGTTTACCTTTCATAAAATCGTTTGGGAGAAGTTTTCTACATAGCAAAACAACAACTTATTTTTCATCTATTATATTAAGTCAAGTTGTTAGTAACGTGCCTTGTTCAATACTACTTGCAAATTTCACTTCTAACTGGAGAGAACTTTTGCTTGGAGTAAATATAGGAGGACTTGGAACCCTGGTTGCTTCCTTAGCTAGTGTTATCTCATATAAACTTTACATAAAAAACCGAACTGCAAATGCTCAAAGTAGGTACCTTACCTTATTTACATTATATAATTTAATTAGCTTACTAGTATTCACATTTGTACTTTACTTTATTTTTATATTTTAAATAACATACAGTAGACAATATTAACATAATAATTTATACTTATTCTTATAAAAACAATAATATTTATATGAATTATTTGCTAAAAACTACATTATATGAGAGGAGGATTTATCGAAAGTTTAAATATTCCTTTTGATAAAATCAAAAATGCCAACTAACACTATTTTAAAACCAATTTATAAAAAAATAGCTATTGATATTACTAACAGAATATTATCTGGAGATTTTTGTATAGGAGATAAGTTATATGGTCGTTCTTCTCTTGCAAGTGAATATAACGTATCACCAGAAACTATAAGAAGATCTATAACTCTTCTAAGTGATATGGATATAGTTACCGTTACTAAAGGGAGTGGAATAGTCATAACCTCCGTAGATAATTGCCTAAAATTTATTGATAAATTTAAAGATATAGATTCAATAAGTTCTATTAAACAAAATATCTTTAACTTACTCGAAAAGAAAAAGGAGTTAGATAAAAGTATAAATTGTTCTATTGATGAACTAATAGATTATTCTAGTAGATTTAAAAATAGCAATCCATTTATTCCATACGAATTTGAGATACAACCTGAGATGGTTATAATAGATAAAACTATATCTGAAGCTAAATTTTGGCAAAGCACAGGTGCAACTATAATCGGTATCAGGCGTGATGATAAACTAATGCTTTCGCCAGGTCCACATTCTACATTTAAAGTTAAAGATGTCTTTATAGTAATTTGTGATGAAAGTAGTTATAATCGAATTAAAACTTTTCTTTATGGAAATTAAATAACATTTACCCCTATATCTCATTTTATATTAATGTGATGTAGGGGCTTTTTATATAATATGTTAAATGGTTTTTCATTAACAATAATCTACTTTTTTTCTAATATAGTAACAATTATCCATAAAAAGTGACAAATAAGTGCTATAATAAGTTTTATGCAAAGTAACAACCTAACTTTATATTTAAGTTGTTACTCATAAATTATTAGGGGGCTTTAACTTTGATTGAATTCAAAAATGTAAACAAAAATTTTAATGGTAGAAAAATATTAAAAAACATAAATATTACTATACAAGATGAAGAATTAGTTGTTATAATCGGACCTAGTGGTTGTGGGAAAACTACAACGCTTAAAATGATTAACAAATTATTAATACCTGATTCTGGTGAAATTAGGATTAATGGTAAAAAAATCGAAGACCAAACTACAATAAAACTAAGACGTAATATGGGTTATGTTATTCAACAAGCAGGCCTTCTCCCACATTTAACTATAGGTGACAATATAGCATTAATACCATCTATAGAAAAAATGGATAAAGATAAAATACATATTAAAGTAATTGAATTATTAAATCTCGTAGGACTCGCCCCTGAAATGTATATAGATAAATATCCCAATCAATTAAGTGGTGGTGAGCAGCAAAGAGTAGGAGTTGCTAGAGCATTTGTAATGAATCCCGATATAATCCTCATGGATGAACCCTTTAGTGCCCTGGACCCAATAACGAAAGCTCAACTTCAAGACGAAGTATTTAGTATACAACAAAATTATAAAAAAACTATAATATTCGTAACTCACGATATGGATGAGGCATTAAAATTAGGAGATAGGATTTGTATTATGCATGGTGGTCATGTGGTTCAATTTGATACTCCATCTGAAATACTTAAGAATCCCATTAATGACTTTGTACGAGATTTTGTAGGTAAAAACAGAATATGGAATCAACCTGAATTAATTAAGGCAAAAGATATTATGATAGATAACCCTGTAAAATCAATTGGAGAGCGAACAATACTTCAAGCAATTGAAATAATGAAGACAAGAAGTGTAGATAGTTTACTTGTTGTTGATATAAATAATGCTTTAACCGGCCTTATCACCCTAAAACAAATTAGAACAACTCTTAGAAAAGATCCTGATAAAACTAAAAGAATAAAAGATATAATGCAAAAAGAACTAATAACAGTAAATAAAGAAGATTCAATAATAGATATATTAGAATTAATAAAAAAAGAAGATATCAACTTTGTTCCTGTAGTTGATAATGAAAAGAAACTAACAGGTCTTCTCACAAAGAGCAGCCTTCTATCTATACTTAGTAATCAATTTATTGATATGGAGGTAGATATAAATGAATAGTTTAACTTCTTTTATTGATTTCTTAGTAGAAAGAAAAACTCAAATAATGGATTTGTTTATTCAGCATATCCAGCTTACTATATTCGCTATTTTGGTTGCTATAGTAATAGCTATACCACTTAGTATACTTATAGTTAAATATAGAAAACTTTCAGCTCCTGTAATTGGTTTTGCAAATGTAATTCAATCACTACCTAGTCTTGCATTACTTGGTTTTTTAATACCAGTACTTGGCATTGGTAGTAAACCAGCAATTATAATGGTAGTTATGTATTCACTTCTACCAATTCTAAAAAATACATTTGCAGGACTAACTACCATTAGCCCAGCACTTATTGAAGCTGCTGATGGTATGGGACTTACAAATACTCAAGTATTAATCAAAGTCCGTTTTCCACTAGCTATGCCAATTATTATGTCTGGTATTAGAATATCTGCAGTCACGGCAGTTGGACTTATGACCATAGCTGCATTTGTAGGCGCTGGTGGCCTTGGATACTTAGTTTTCTCAGGTGTACAAACAGTTAATAATAATATGATTCTTGCCGGAGCTATTCCTGCTTGCTTCCTTGCCATTTTTATAGATTTTATTTTAGGAAAAGTAGAAGATATTGTAGTTCCAGAGGGTATAAAAGTTACTAAAACTAAAGCCCCCAAAAATGAAACAATTTTTGGTAGTAAAAAATTCAAATTCATAGCCTCAGGATTAATTCTTCTCGTAATTATATCCTCCGCGGCTTTGAGTTTTGTTAAAAATGAAGATACAATCGTCATAGGCTCTAAAAGTTATAACGAGCAAATAATACTCGGGGATATGATGGCTTCATTAATAGAAGCTAAAACTAACCTTAAAGTTGATCGAAAATTAAACTTAGGAGGAACTGCTGTAGTCTTTACCGCTATGAAATCAAAAGACATAGATATATATGCAGAATACACTGGAACAGCTCTTGTAGACATACTAAAACAGCCCGTAATTACTGATCCAACTAAAGTTTATAATATAGTAAAATCTGAATTTTCAAAGCAATATGGCATTGATTTTTTAGAGCCCCTAGGATTCAATAACACCTTTGTATTGGCTTTAAAAAAAGACTTTGCGAAGAAAAATAATCTAAACACTATTTCCGATTTAGCAGCAATAAGTAATACAATAAATTCTGGATTTACTATGGAGTTTGCAAATAGACAAGATGGGTATATTGGGCTACAAAAAACATACGGAATAAACTTTAGGAGCTTAAAAGGACTAGATGGGGGGCTTAGATATGCCGCTCTTGAAAAAGGTTCAACTCAGATTACAGATGCATTCTCCACAGATGGAATGCTCCAAAAATTCGATCTAAAACTTCTTAAAGATGATAAGAAATTTTTCCCACCTTATTATGCTGCTCCTATAATAAAAGATGAAACCCTAAAAAAACACCCTGAATTAAAGGGTGTATTACAACTTTTAGCAGGTAAAATCACTGAAGATGATATGCGTACTATGAACTATAAAGTAGATAACGGCGCAAAATCTAGAACAGTTGCAGAAGCCTTTTTAAGATCTAAGAAATTAATTAAATAGAATCTAAAAGTACAAAAGGCGATATATTTTTAAAATATATCGCCTTTTTATTTTCAAATTAAAATAGAAAACTATTTTATAAAAAGTTTGTATAAATGTGCTTTAATAGATAAATAATAATTCCATACAAATTAATATGGGTCTAATATGGATTTACAAAATCTTTACAAAGTAACAACTCAATGTTATACTATGAGTTGTTACTTTATAAAATTAGGAGGTTTTAACTTGATCGAGTTTAAGAATGTAAGCAAAAGTTTTAATGGTAGAAAAATATTAAAAGATATAAATATTACTATACAAGATGAAGAATTAGTAGTTTTTATAGGACCTAGTGGTTGCGGTAAAACTACAACATTAAAAATGATTAATAAATTAATAACTCCCACTTCTGGTGAAGTTTTAATTAATGGTAAAAAAATTGGAGATCAAAACACCATAAAATTAAGGCGTAATATGGGTTATGTTATACAACAAGCAGGTCTACTCCCACATTTGACTATAGGTGATAATATAGCATTAATACCTTCTATAGAAAAAATGGAAAAAGACAAGATACGCACTAAAGTAATTGAGTTGTTAACACTTGTAGGACTAGATCCTGATATATATATAGATAAATATCCCAATCAATTAAGTGGAGGTGAGCAGCAAAGAGTAGGTGTTGCAAGAGCTTTCGTAATGGATCCTGATGTTATACTCATGGATGAACCCTTTAGTGCCCTGGACCCTATAACAAAAACTCAGCTTCAAGATGAAGTATTTAATATTCAACAAAACTACAAAAAAACTATTATATTTGTAACTCATGATATGGATGAAGCATTAAAACTTGGCGATAGAATTTGCATTATGGATGGTGGATATGTGGTTCAATTTGATACACCATCAGAAATATTAAAAAATCCTATTAATGACTTCGTACGTGACTTCGTAGGTAAAAATAGAATATGGAATCAACCTGAACTAATTATGGCAAAAGATATAATGATAGATAAACCTATAAAATCAGTTGGAGAACGAACAATACTCCAAGCAATTGAAATAATGAAATCTAACAATGTAGATAGTTTACTTGTTATAGATAAAGGTAATACGCTAACTGGACTTGTTACGTTAAAACAAATTAGAACAACTCTAAGAAAAGATCCAGATAAAACTAAAAGAATAAAAGACTTAATGGAAACCAAGCTTATAACCGTAAATCAAGAAGATACAATAATAAATATATTAGAGGTTATAAAAAAGGAAGATATAAATTTTGTTCCAGTAGTTGATGATAACCATAAGCTAGTAGGCCTTCTTACAAAGAGCAGCCTTTTATCTATATTAAGTAATCAATTCATAGATATGGAGGTAGATGTTAATGAATAATTTAACTTCTTTTTTTAATTTCCTAGTAGAAAGAAAAACTCAAATAATGGATTTATTTATACAACATATTCAACTAACTTTATTCTCAATTGTTATTGCTATAATAATTGCTATACCACTTGGTATACTTATAGTTAGATATAGAAAACTTTCGGTTCCTGTAATTGGTGTTACAAATGTAATACAATCTATACCTAGCCTTGCATTACTTGGATTTTTAATACCAGTACTTGGTATTGGAAGTAAACCTGCAATTATAATGGTAGTTATGTATTCTCTTCTACCAATTGTAAAAAATACATTTACAGGACTAACAAATGTCAGCCCTGCACTTATTGAAGCTGCCGATGGTATGGGACTTACAAATACTCAAGTACTTCTAAAAGTTCGTTTTCCCCTAGCTATGCCAATTATTATGTCAGGTATTAGGATATCTTCAGTTACAGCTGTCGGACTAATGACCATAGCTGCTTTCATCGGCGCTGGTGGTCTTGGATATTTAGTCTTCTCTGGAGTTCAAACTGTAGATAATAACATGATTCTTGCTGGAGCTATCCCTGCTTGTATACTTGCTATTATATTAGATTTTGTACTAGGCAAGATAGAAGACATAGTAGTTCCTGAGGGAATAAAAGTTACTCACAGTAAAACTTCTAAACGCAAAGGTTTATTTGGAAGTAAAAAATTCAAACTTATAGCTTCAGGACTTGTACTTTTAGTTATATTATCAACAGTAGCTACAAGTTTTGTTAATGATAAAAACAAGATAGTAGTAGGATCTAAAAACTTTAATGAACAAATAATACTCGGAGATATGGTTTCCTCATTAATTGAAGCTAAAACAAAATACAAAGTTGAAAGAAAATTGAATTTAGGTGGAACTAATGTAGTATTTAGTGCCCTAAAATCAAAAGATGTTGATCTATATGTAGAGTATACTGGCACCGTTCTTGTAAATATGCTAAAACAACCTACTATGAGCGATCCAGCAAAAGTTTACGATACTGGAAAAGCAGCACTGGCTAAAAAATATGGTATAGAAATGTTAAAACCAATAGGATTTAACAATACTTACGTAATAGCCGTAAAAAAAGATTTTGCAAAAAAGTATAACTTAGAAACTATATCTGATTTAGCGAAAATAAGTCCAACAGTAACAGCTGGAGTTACTATGGATTTTGCTAATAGACCAGATGGTTATCTTGGGCTTCAGAAAAAATACAATTTAAAATTCAAAAGTGTAAAAGGTATAGATGGTGGACTTAGATATACAGCACTTAAAAATAATGAGACCCAGGTTTTAGATGCATTCTCCACTGATGGATTAATTAAAAAGTTTGATTTAAAACTTTTAAAAGATGATAAAGCTTTCTTCCCACCATATTATGCAGTTCCACTAATAAATGCAGATACAATGAAAAAATACCCTGAATTAAAAGGTGTATTGTCTGTCTTAGATGGAAAAATTAATGATGAAGAAATGAGATCTATGAACTTAAAAGTTGATAACGGCGCACAATCTAAAAAAGTTGCCGAAGACTTTTTAAGATCAAAAAACTTAATTGATTAATTATTAAGCGAAGCTATTTATCATCTTCGATCAAATATCATTAAGATAAAAAAAGCATGATATATTTAAAAATATATCATGCTTTTTCATTTGTTATGTAATATTAAAAACATATTTACCAAACCTTGTTTTTATTAAAATTTTATAAAAACAAATGCTAAGCACAATAGAACTTACTGCTACAAATGGTATGACGACTTTAGAATTATATAAATCATGACTTACTAATAGTCTAGATAATTTGCTTACAAAAATAGGTTCATGGAACAAGTATATTGCGAAAGAATATTTTCCTAAGGTTAATAATATTTTATTGTTTTTTAAGTATAGCGCTACATAATACATTGCAATTACTGCAATAGGAGTGAAAATTAAATTTGTGCTTAAATTACTTATAAGTGGATTTTTTATAAGTGATACTGCTGGTAATAAAAGCAGATAAGATATAATAGTTATATTTCTATACTTATTTTTAATTTTTTTAGAATATAATTGGACTCCTAACTCGTATAAGTAAAAGTAATATATAAAATTAATAGGCTGCATATATGGACTAGAGAGTAGCTTTGTTTTAATTTGAATAACAGTTATTATAATTGCTATAATGTATAAAATAATCATTCTTGTTCTAGAATTTTTCAAAAATTTAATTATAATTGGGTAACTAAATACAACAAGTGTGTACATAGGAATATACCATAATTGGTATGCAAAATTATCCCCCAAAAATGTATTAAATAAATCCTTTAAGCAATTCATAAACACATAATAAATATTAACATGGTCATGCAAAACAATATTTTCTAAACAAAGCTTTCCCCACTCAAATAATATCCAACATATACTAACAATAAGAAATGGTTTAATAATATTAGTAAATTTTTTATATATAAGTTTAGTATATATTTCATTTTTATCCTGCATTTCGTATTTATATCCTGCGATAAATATAAACATTGGCACTGCTACATGGACAACTTTATCTGCAAGATTAAATAAAAAACCCACTTGAACATAAGTTTTTAAGTGTAATATACTAAGCAAAAAAAATGCATCGCTATGTATAAATGTTACAAATAAAATTGCTATCCCACTATATACTTGTAGTTCGCTTAAATGTTTCTTCATACATACACCCCTTAAATAATTTCATAAGCTTTTTACTAGCATATGAAAAAGAAAATTATATACATATTATACTATTGGATGCGACATGTTTCAACTTTTTTCGCTAATTAATTTTATTTTACCTAATGATAATATTCCTATATTAATCAACTAAAAAAAGTGCCTATAGGCACTTTTTTAAAATTATTATATATTATTAATATGATTATTCTCTAAGTGATTTGGCCTTTCCGAGTGTTCCTTTAAGTCCATCCCATAAGTAATTGTGCTCCCCGACTCCACTCTTAAAATCTTTATTTTTCCAACGATTAAGAAACTGTAAAAGCTCTACCTTGTCAGGATACCCACTTTTTGAAATATCACTAATTAATTGGTTACACTTACCATCAGTTATCTCTATCTCTCCCCATATCTTTCCATCTTCTGCCACAATTTTAGTATTTATCATTTTATGCATCGTATTATATACTACTAATTCTTCATCACTTGGATTTTGGGTGTTATGGTTTTGTTTTATTGCAACCTGTTTAGTATCTAATTTCTGCTTAATCTGAACTGCTTGTACAATTTTAGGACTACCCTGCTCCTTTAGTTTGTGTTGCGAAATATAAAACCCTCCTGTACCTGTTATAATAATCACCAATAATATACTACCTATGATTAGCCACCTAGAACGATTGGCAAATAATTTTCCACATGCATCAAGGAATTTGCCTATTATTTTATTTAGTTTCATTAAAAAAACCTCCCTTAAATATATATATAATGGCAATAACATTCTATTACCTATAATTTTTTACTATGATTATTAGTATAAGTATATCATCATTATGGATTTATTGTAATATTATTCCAATATTGTTTTTTAAAATACTATAAGATTATAAAAATCATATAAATTCAATATTCAATATAGTAATGTTGTATAAAATATGGTAATATATATATGTATAGAATGAAGAGGAGGTTGCTATTGGATGATAAATGCTTATAGTGAAACAATAATAGAACCATACTTGTATTCGTGTGCTAACATTGTGACAGATGTTAATGATAAATTCCTTGATTTAACAGAATACGTACTAAGTGAATTGGTTGGTAAATCCATTAAAGAAGTAGGAAGCATGTTAAATTTCAATTTAAAATCTTTAGAAGATAAAATAAATAATAATTACTCTGGCTATATATTCACAAAGTTCCTTAATGCACTTGAAGTTGATATCTCAATCTCCCACGGCTCTGAGACAAATAGTAAGTTATATACTTTTGTTGAAAAACCAAATTCCAGACTTAATGACAAACTCATATTCGTTGAACAAATGTTTGTTGATAACACATCAGGCGTTGCTGTTTACAGTATACCCGATTTAATATTGCTTAAAGCAAATCAAAAGTATCTTAATTTTACATACTCTAATTACAATAAACAAGAAAATAGTATAGGTAAACCTATAAGTGAAGTTATAACTGGTTTTATTGGAACGCCAGCTGAAGTTATTTGTAATTCTGTTCTTATTTCTCAAAAGGCAAGTTATATAAAAGAATTCGAATTTGATAATATAACAAAAGGTAAAACTTACTGGGATTCCACTCAAACACCCATATTTGATAATGGAAAGATGAAATACATATTTCATACCGCTGTTGAAGTTACTCAAAGGGTTCTCAAAAATCAAAATATAGAAAATCAAAATAAAATAATCAACCATCAAAATGACTGTCACGAACATGAAATTAAATCTAATATATATATGAAAGAAGCATTGAAATCACAAGGAGAATTTCTTGTTAACATCTCCCACGAACTTAAAACTCCACTGAATATTATATTTGCAACAGCTCAGTTATTTAATGTGTATTGTAAAAGTGGATCCCTTGATGATAATAAGGATTCAATTATTAAATATATAGATTCAATTAAACAAAACTCCTATAGATTATCTAAAATGATTAATAATATAGTCGATTTGTCAAAAATAGAAACAGGTTTCTTAAAACTTAACCTATCAAATAACAATATAGTTAAGTTTGTAGAAGATATAGTAATGTCTGTAACTAATTTCACCGACAGTAAAGGATTAAATATTATCTTTGATACTAATACAGAAGAAAAAGTAATTGCTTGTGACCAAGAAAAAATAGAAAGAGTAGTATTAAATCTTATATCAAATGCTATAAAGTTTTCAAATGCTGGCAATGAAATATTAGTAAATATTAATGACAAAGATGAATTTGTTGAAATATCAGTAAGTGACAATGGTATTGGAATTGAAAAAAAGAACTTAGATATGATATTTGATAGATTTAAGCAGATAGATAAATCACTATCAAGAAATGCAGAAGGTACAGGTATAGGACTAAGTTTAGTTAAATCTATTGTAAAATTACACGGTGGTACCATAACCGTCGAAAGTGAGTACGGCAAGGGAAGCAAGTTTACCGTTAGTCTTCCTTCCGGAAAAGTCTCTAAGGAAAACAAAATATATAATAGTGAATTACATGCTAAAGATCAAAGTATAAGAGTTGAACTTTCTGATGTTTATTCATAATCGTGAATTTATAAAGGAGTAAAAAACAAACATCCTCATGCTTGTTTTTTACTCCTTTATTTAGCAACTCTTAATGCTGCTTCCTTACCTTTACTGGTGATTTTCCACATTATTATATTACTTTTTAATCTGCAACAACTTGCCTTTTTAGCACTACTTCCACAATTACATGATCCAGAACAAGACGTCATATCTTCCTTTTCAATATATTTCATCTGCGCAAGCTGCATTAACATTTGCTCAACCATTCCTTCATCTATTCCAAGTTCCTTCGCCATTATCTTATTAGAATATCGATCACCAGCAGCCAATCTTTTAAGCACCTTCATTAACACTCTACATTCCTCCCTTTTATATAACTCAATGATATTACTCTTTTTACTATATTTAAATAATAGCTTTAGGACTACATCCAAGTTCCTTTGCACATTCTTGTATCTTCTTTTCCATATGTATCCATGAACGTTTTGAATATACAACTTTAACATTAGATCTCCTTGATTCTTCTTTAACAATCTTTGTTAATTGATGTCCTACAAAATCTATAAGAACCATTACTAAATCTATGTGACCGGGTAATCTAAAATTTTTAGCATCTTTTTTTCTACCAGTAATGTGCTCTATGTCATTAAATCCATTCTGCATTAGTTTCTGCGTAATATTGCCAAGTTTATCTCCACCAATGAGTAATATGCACATAAGTTCACCTCCCTTTTGTGTATTGCAATCATGATATTGATTTTCATTATCACTAAATAGATATTTTTTTAATGTACCTTTATATTAATTGTATCCTAAAAGTTTTCCGATTTGATAAACTAAAACTCCTCCTACCCATCCGATAACACATGTATATATTACTGCAATAACAGCCCATTTCCTAGAATTCGTCTCTCTTCTAATTGCGCCTATCGTTGCTGCGCAAGGACAATAAAGTAATGTCATTACCATAAACGCTAGTGAGGTAAGAGGTGTAAAAGCTTGTTGAATAGCCGCTGTTAAAGATGCATCATTTGACGCTGCATAAACTGTTCCCAGCGTACTAACTACTGCTTCTTTAGCAGCAAGACCTGTTATAAGTGATACTCCTGCCTGCCAAGTTCCAAAACCCGCAAGATTAAATATTGGTGCGATAATTGAGCCTAACGATCCTATTAAACTATCTTTAGTTCCTGGAGTAACTCCCATTGGTAAGTTTGATAGAATCCAAACAATTATAACTAGTCCTAGTATTATTGTACTCATCTTTTTTAGGAAATGAGATGATTTTTCCCACATATGTATAAATACACTTTTTGCTGTTGGTATACGATAAGGTGGAAGTTCCATTACAAAATAAGATTCTTCTCCTTTGAATACTTTAGCACTAAGGAATTTACCCATTAATATTGCAACTGCAATGCCTAGAACATATAACCCAAAGACTATAACTCCACCTGCATCAAACAACCAAATCTTTCTACCGGTAAAAAAAGCACCAGCAAACAATGCATAGACTGGAAGTCTTGCACTACAAGACACAAAAGGATTTATAAGTATCGCTATCATTCTATCTTTTCTACTGTCTAGTGTCCTTGTAGACATAATTCCAGCTACATTACAGCCACTAGAAATTATAAGAGATACTGCTGTTTTGCCATGCAGTCCTATTGAATTCATAAATTTATCCATTATATAAGCTGCTCTTGCCATATATCCACTATCTTCAAGTATAGCTATGAGGAAATACATAGTAAAAATCATAGGCGTAAATACAAACACTGACCCAAGTCCCCCTACTATTCCATCAGTAATAAATGATTGTAAAAGTACTGGTGCTCCCATGCTAGCTAAAATAACACCTATAAAATCTCCAAAAGCACTAAATCCTGTATCCACGAGTCCACCCAAGAACCCATTTCCAAAGATCATTGCTATTTGATACATAAGGAACATTACCACAGCAAATATCGGTATTCCTAAATACTTGTGAGTGGTCCATTTATCTATTTTATCGGAAGTACTCTCAAGATTTGATTGTTCTTTTTTCACACTATCGGAGGCTATTTTAGTTATAAGTTCATATCTTTTATCTATTATAAATGCATCTGGTTCGTAACCTATTTTTACGATTAAATTCTCTATACTTTTAGTAAGTGTATTATTTATATTTTCATGATTCTTATTCTCATTCACATATTTCTTTATGTATTCATCGCCCTCTAAAAGTTTTAGTGACGCCCACTGAGTTGGGTATTCTTTAGTTACAGAACTCTGGTCGAAAGTTTCTGTAAGTATTCTAATTTCGTTTTCTATGTCTTTACCATAATTAATTTTAAATATATTATGTTGCTTAGAATCACCTATTTTTATAGCTTGCTTTATGAGTTCTTTTATACCTTCATTTTTAGTTGCAGTTGTAGCAACCACCGGTACATTTAAAGATTTTGATATTTTATCAATATTTATTTCTATATTCTTGTTTCTTGCTTCATCCATCATATTAAAAGCTAATACCATTTTTGCACCAGTTTCTAAAATCTGCATCGTTAAATATAAATTTCTTTCTATATTACTAGAATCAATTACATTAATTACTACATCTGGCTTACTTTTTAATATAAAGTCACGAGCTACTATCTCATCCTCTGAATATGCCCCGAGGCTATACGTTCCCGGTAAGTCTACTACTATTATATTTCTACCCTCAAACTTGAACCTACCCTCTTTTTTCTCAACTGTAACCCCTGGCCAGTTACCAACATGTTGTTTTGAACCAGTTAATGCATTAAACAAACTAGTTTTTCCACAATTAGGATTACCCGCTAGTGCTATTACTAAGTCTTGACCTTGATTATTTACGTTACTCATGTATTCCCCCATATTTTCTTATTATTTTATACTTCACTTGCCATAATCTTTTGTGCCATACTTCGTCCAAGAACCAATCTAGTTTCTCCAACCTTAACAATTAAAGGACCACTATCATTTTTCATGATTTTTATTATAGCGCCTGTACTCATGCCCATCTCCATTATTTTCTTGCACATATTCTCACCACCATGGACACTGTTAATTTTCGCAAATCTTCCCATTCCAATAAAATTAAGTGGCATACTCATCACTAAGCCTCCCTTATTGTTTTTATACTACCTCTACCATAATATCTTTTGCTTCACTCTTCCTAAGACTTAATGTATAACCTCTAACTGAAAGTTCTATAGGATCTCCCATTGGAGCTTTCCCAGTTACTACAAGCTGCGTATTTTTAACTATTCCCATATCCATTATTCTTTTGCGTACTTTACTCTCTAATGCTATTTCAACTACCTTAACTTTAGTTTTCATCTCTACATCAATTAATGATACTAGCTTTTCCATATAATCACTCCTAATAAAAATTATTATTAATATTGAAACTCATTATCACTATAACCTTAAAAAATATATTCTATTTTCATATAATACAGATAGTCACTTGAGAACTATTATCATAATACTACATTATGATGTATCTGTAAACATACAATTTAATATATAAAAAAAAGGAATGAATATCCTTAAGGTATTCACTCCATTTTAAACTACTCTATCATTGCAAATTATGTTATCTAACAATTCTTTTGATGTTGCTACAGCATATTCTTTGCATAATAATGCTCTAATATATCCACGATCATTATTTGTTGACTCTATATAGAAACATCTTCCATAATAAAATCTAATAAGTGAAAACATTCTAGATGCAGTATGGAGATATAAACCGGTAACCCCTTGCTCCATCATTGCAATATCAACTGCATTCATTAATATTTTACCAATCCCATTATTTTGATGTAGCGACGAAACTCCAAATCTGCTTAAATAAGCACTATGATCGGGGTTAACTTTAATTCGTACGCTACCTATAACTTTTTCATTAGATAGAGCTACAAAAACATTAGTAGTCTCTATCGCTTTTAATACATCATCATACGATTCCTCAAAAGGAGCTACTAATCCCGTAATCCCTGCATTCTCAGCATACAATTTAAACGATTTTTTTGCAAGTAACATTATTTCTTCAATGTCGCTAGTAACAGCTTTTCTAACTTCAAAGAACATTTTTCCCATGTATCTACCCCCATATCATATTATTCCCGTAAGTAATTATATACATAGATGTATGTATACAAAAGTTATATTTTAAAACTAATTGTTAAATATAATTACAATATTATTTATGGTGCCATAGCAATAATTTCAAGGCCAGTAGTTTCTGGTATTCCAAACATAATATTCATATTTTGCACAGCTTGACCTGCAGAACCTTTAACCAAATTATCTATAGCAGATATTATTATTACTCTATTTGTACGTTTATCCACCCTGATTCCGATATGACATATATTAGACCCTCTTACCCATCTAGTTTCAGGTAATCCATCTATAATTTTCACAAAATATTCATCCTTATAAAAATCTCTATATAAAGATATAACATCATGCTCAGTTATGTCTTTCGTAAGTGTTGCATAACAAGTTGATAATATTCCACGATTCATTGGAACTAAATGAGGAGTAAAACATATTGTTACATCATCTTCGCAAGCTTTGCTAAGTTCTTGCTCAATCTCTGGAGTATGTCTATGAGTAGTAACAGCATAAGCTTTAATTGATTCATTACATTCTGTATAAAGTGAGGCAACATTTGCGCCCCTACCTGCACCGGATACTCCTGATTTAGCATCAACTATGATTGACGCCGTATCTATCATATTTTTGCTTAACATAGGTGTAAGTGCTAATATAGTGGCTGTTGGGAAGCAACCTGGGTTTGCTAATAAATTACACTCTTTTATAGCTTCTCTATTCAATTCGCAAAGGCCATAAACTGAATCTTTTAGTAGATCCTCGCATTCATGTTTAACGTTATACCATTTTTCATAAACATCTTTTGATTTTAATCTATAGTCCGCCCCTAAATCTATTACTTTTACTCCAAGTGTTAATGCCTTCTGCGTTATTTCAAATGATTTGCCATGTGGCATAGCTATAAAAAGAACATTTATATCAGATAATTTACTCATAGCTGTCTCCATATCAACGCATATATCATCTATATAACTATAGAAGTTACCATATGTTTCACTATAACTCATGTCTGCATATTTATGTGAAGAATAGAATTCTACATTGACATTGGGATGCTTGTATAAAAACCATGCTAGCTGTTCACCTGCATAGCCAGTGGCCCCTATTATACCTGCTTTAATCATATTGAATCGCCTCACCTTTAAAATTTGTTAATAAAGAGTATTATACAGTAGACTTATAAAAAAATCAACAAGTTTTGAATAATTATTCATATTGTTGTATATTTATTCAAACTTATACTATAAATACGAATAAAAAAATGGCCCCCTTAGCTATTAACTACATAACTAAGCGGGGTTTGTTACTACTTTTCATCCAATTCTTCAATTGATTTTTCAATTAATTTCTTAATTTTAACTTTACTAATTCTTTTGCTATCACATTCTGATATAATAAATTCATAATTTTCATAAATTATTTTATCATTCACTTGTGGATATGAGCTTAATTGTGAATAGACCCATCCACCAATTGTATCAATGTTTTCTTCTTCTATATCTATGCTTAGAAGTTCAACGATGTCTTCAATAAGAACTTTACCATCTACGCTATAACCGCCATCTTCTGTTTTAATAATCTCATTAACCTCTTCATCAAACTCATCTTGAATCTCACCAACTATTTCTTCTAAAATATCTTCAATAGTTAAAAGTCCAGACGTTCCACCATATTCATCAATAATTATAGCCATTTGTACCTTATCTTTTTTAAATACTTTTAATAATTCACTTATTGATAAAGATTCTGGGACAAATTTAATTTCACGGATAACATCCTCTATCTTTTGGCTATTTCCTTCAATTTTCTGCTTATACAAATCCTTAATATGTACAAACCCAACAACATTATCTTTACTATCACGACATACCGGATATCTTGTTAACTGTTCATCTAAAGTAAATGCTATAATGTCCTCAAAAGAATCTTCGAGATAAATACATTCCATATCAGTTCGAGGTATCATTATCTCTTTTACTGTTTTCTCTGAAAAATCAAATATATTATCTATAAAAGTTAATTCAGTCTTATCTATTAATCCATGATTATAACTTTCCTCAACCAATAACTTTATTTCCTCATCAGTATGTGCTACATCATGCTCATCAACTAGTGATACACCAAACATTTTTAAAACTAAATTAGTACTATGGTTAAACGCCCACATTATTGGAAAAGTTACATTATAAAACAAAACAAGGGGTAGCGCTGTATACATTGCTATCTTCTCTGTATTTATAATTGCAAGTGACTTTGGGACTAATTCACCAAGTACTATATGAAATCCAGTTATAAGTGAAAATCCCAATATAAAAGAAATCGAGTGTACAGCAGCTTCTGGTAGATTCGTTAAACTAAATAACGGAGTGAGCATTGCTGCAACTGCAGGCTCTCCTATCCATCCAAGTCCTAGGGATGCTAGCGTTATTCCTAGCTGACATGCAGATAGGTAAGAGTTTAAATCTTTTACAACCTTTAAAGTATATTTTACATTTTGAGCTCCATCCATCACTAATGTTTCTATCCTAGATTTTCTAACCTTTACCATTGCAAACTCTGTGGCAACGAAAAAAGCATTCATAAATACGAGTAAAAATACGAGAAGAATGTTTATAAAAATAGTCACTTTTGATAGCCCCTTCCAAGTCAACACATATGCTTAGTATTATCCATACTTAATCTATTATAATCATAACATACTTTACTAATTATATAATACCATATTTATCTACGAATTCAATTTTTTTCATATAGAAAGTATTATAATTTTCTAGACTTTAAATTACCCCACTTTAATAAAGTAGGGTAATTCTTATATACATATTTTAATTTTTTCTATTCTTCGTTCGCGAACTTCCTCTATTCTAAATATTACATCCCCATATTCAACAGTTCTCTCTTCATTTATCTTTGGAATACATCCCATAAGATTAATAAGAAAACCTCCTATTGTATTATAATCTTTGGAAAATAAATTTAAATCTAAATACTCATTTAAATCATCTAAAGAAAGTAATCCACTTACTATATAAGTATTATTATCAACCTTCTTTATTTCTGGTTCCTCGTGATCATATTCATCTTCAATATTACCCATAATTTCTTCTGTAATATCTTCAGTTGTAACTACTCCTGAAAATCCTCCATACTCATCAATAAGCATAGCAATATGATTTTTAGAACTTTTTAATTCTTTAAATAATTCATCTATATTTTTATTTTCCTGAACAAAATAAGGTGAATGTAATATATTCTTAATTTTTACATTTTCAAAACCATTTTCTCGTGCCTCTATCATAAAATCTTTCATATGAAGTATTCCTACGATATTATCAACATCACCCTCAAATACTGGCACTCTTGAATGACGCTCGATTAATAACTCATCCAAATACTCTGTAATAGGGTCATTTATATCAATCATATATACATCAGTTCTTGGAGTCATAACTTCTCTTGCTAATTTTTCATCAAACTCAATGATATTATTTATCATTTCTTTTTCAGTTTCATTAATAACGCCGTGTTCTTGACCTACTTCTATAAGTGATTTTATTTCTTCCTTCGATATCTTTTCCTCTTTATTCTCATGGCCAAGACCAGTGATTTTGACTAAAATATTGGTAGATACTGTTAGTAAGCTCACAAACGGTATAACTATTTTAGATACATACATAATAGGTACTACCGAAAACATTGCAATAGCTTGTGAGTTTTGAAGTGCAATACGTTTTGGAAACAATTCTCCAAATACAAGTGTTATATAAGAAAGTCCAATTGTTATAACAACCAGAGCAACTCCTTCACTATAAGGTACACTTATATTGCTTAAAACCAGTGTTAGTTTATCTGCTATCTCGGTAGCCGCATAAGCACTTGAAAAAAATCCTGCAAATGTAATACCCACCTGAATGGTTGATAAAAATTTTGTTGGCTTTTCTATAAGTTTAGATAATAGTATAGCCTTTTTATTACCTTCCTCTGCTAAATGTTTAATTTTGTTCTTGTTCAAAGATACTATTGCCATCTCTGCCGCTGCAAAAAATGCATTTATCAGTGTTAAAATAACAATTAATATTAACTGCGCCACTATATTGCCGTTAAGCATGGGCGCGGGTTCTGATTCCATTAAAAATTCCTCCTCTAAAATAAAAGCTTTTCATACTACAATGATAACACAAAATTTAATACTTTGATTAATATTGTAAAAATAATTTTATGTTTCGTTCACAATCAAATAGGAACCAGCTTACAGCTAGTTCCTATTTAACTTTATATTTAGTTTAGAGAACTAATAATTTATTAGTTTCCTATACTCATCTTTTTCCTGAAATTTTATCAACAAGAAACACTATTACAGCAAGTACCAGCAACATATGTATCAAGCCGCCACCAATATGAAGTAAAAAACCAACTACCCAAAAGAATACTATTACTCCACCTATCCAACGTAAAAGTCCCATATAAAAACACCACCTTTCATATATGTTTATTTACTAATTGTCTTTAAATTTTTAATAATTATATCAAGAAACTATTATATTTGCAATACTAATTCTACCTTTTACCCTATTTTTCGAGTCTTTAACAATTATCAATTTGTTACAAATCCTAAAATTTTTACGGAACCTTTGTTAATTATAGATGATGTTTCAATCCTAATCTTATGATTTCCCTTCAAATTATAAGCTATTAAATCAGAATAACTAACCTGAAATGTTGAATTAGTATTAATTTCTTTTATAAAGTTATCATCTATAAATACTTTAAATTTCCCACCCTTTGGCTTTCGGAGGAAATGTATAATTGCAACACTTTTAGATGTATTAAATACTAAGTTTTCTGAAACCTTATTTCCAATAAAGCCATCCTCTATAATAAAACCATTATTTGAATCAGGTGAATTATCAAAGACAAAGTCAGCTAATTTCTTAGTGTTATTGTATAATACACTATAATCAATATCTGTTTTTTTATTAGATATGTAATTGTCATTTATAACCTTTTCAATTGTTTTAGCATAATAAACGTACCCTTTGCCATTAGGATGTACCAAATCATTAGATAAATCTGTATATAGCTTTCCTGAATTATTAAATGCCCTCACTGTATCTGCATATTGAAGATTATAATGCTCAGCTAAATCCTCAATTACACTTGAATAATCATTATATTCTCTAAATGAGCTTTCTATAATTGGTATTATTTCTATATTAGGATTGATTTTTTTAAGTTTAATTATAATACTCTCATAAAACATTCTAAATTGTTTTGGCTTTATACTAAATTGATCATTTTGTCCAAAACATATAAATGCCACATCATATTGTTTTATAAGTTTAACATTGTTTAGCTCAACCCATGCACGCACTCCTGTTGTACTGCCTCCCGTAATAGGATCAGTTGTTATAGTTGATCTATATTTTTTTTGTACATCTTTTATTATTACATTAATCCATTTTTGATGAAAATTAGACGAACCCGTACTTTGAGCTATACTGTCTCCTATTATTAAAGCATTTATATCTTTATTTTCATGAAGTTTTTGATAAAAATTCAAATCTGAAACTCTACCTACCTCATCACGCTTTATTTTCTTTTGCTGATTAGCTAAAACTACATTTTCTTTTAAATTTTCATTATTACGAATAACAATCAATACAAAAATGAAACTCACTACCACAACCAAAAACATACACAAAATTACTATATTCTTTTTCATGTAAACTCACCCCTAAAGTACTAAATATCCATAAATAATTATACTACTATATAACTAGTTTATATATTAAAAATACTCATATATTATTTAGTTTATAATAAAAAAGAACTATCCAAGCGCATAAATATGCATTCGGGTAGTTCTTTTAATTTAACTACGTTTAACTTTAAACAGCTTGATCATCCTCGCCACCAGTTTTCTTATAAGTAGGAACAATGTCTTTAATTTTATTAGTTAATGCATCAACATCGTTTGCAGCAATAATTACAGCAAGTTCATGCATTTTCTCTTTCATTACTCCTAAATCGCTAAAAGTAGGTTTACCAATAAAAATCTTCGCATGTTTAGTATTAGTAAGTCCTTCTTCACTCATTAACAGCTCTTCATAAAGTTTTTCTCCTGGACGTAGCCCCGTAACTTCAATTTTAATATCTTTATTCGGCTCAAATCCTGAAAGTTTTATTAAATCCCAAGCTAAATCATATATTTTAACAGGTTTCCCCATATCCAAAACGAAGATTTCTCCACCCTGGGCATATGCGCCAGATTGAAGCACTAATTGTGCAGCCTCCGGGATAGTCATAAAGAATCTTGTTATATATTTATTCGTAAGCGTAACTGGCCCACCATGAGCTATTTGATTTTTAAATAATGGTATAACTGATCCATTACTTCCTAGAACATTCCCAAATCTCACTGCTACAAAATGTGTTTTGCTTATTTTATCCATAGATTGTATAATCATCTCACACATTCTCTTAGTAGCACCCATAACATTAGTTGGGTTTACTGCTTTATCTGTTGATATCATTACAAATCTTTCAACATTAAACCTATGAGCACACTCTGCTACATTATAAGTTCCAAAGACATTGTTTTTTATTGCTTCCATAGGACTTTCTTCCATTAGTGGAACATGTTTATGTGCCGCTGCATGAAAAACTATATCCGGTAAATAAGTTTTAAAAATATCATCAAGTCGTGCTTTATCTCTAACAGATCCTATAAGTACCTTTAGATCTAATTTTGGATATTTATACTTAAGTTCAATTTGTAAATCATAAGCGTTATTTTCATAAATATCAAAAATAATTAATTGTTTAGGTGCAAATTTTATAATTTGACGGCATAATTCAGAACCAATAGACCCTCCGCCACCTGTTACTAGTATTGTTTTGTTTTGAATGTACCCTGCAATACCCTCTGTATCAAGCACTACCGCTTTACGTCCAAGTAAATCCTCAATGTCTACTTTTCTAATTTGACTTAATGAAACTTTCCCATTTATTATTTCATACATACCTGGAATAATTTCTATTTTACATTTTGTCTTTTTACATATTTCTAGTATTTGTTGTTTATCCTCGTCTTCTATAGTTGGAATGGCTATAAGAATAGTTTCTATATCTTTAGATTTTGCAATAGAAATTATATCTTTCCTATTTCCTAGAACCTTTACTCCCAAAATATTTTTCCCTTTTTTATAAGGCTCATCATCAATTACAGCTATAGGCGTATAATTAGCTTGGCTGCTACTTTTCATTTCTTTTATAACCATCGCTGCAGCTGCCCCAGCACCTATTATCATTACTCTATTTCTATCATTCTTACTGACATTACAATTCATAATACCCGTAAATCTTTCATATACTCTAAATGACATCCTAAACCCAAGTATAAAAAGAATACTAAAAGCACAAGCGAGTATACTTACTCCATATGTAAATGGATGACCAATAATTCTAATAAATACAATGGTAACAATATTTGCAGCAAGGCAAGCGCCAATAGCCAACATAAATTCATCTACACTTGCATAACTCCATAGACTCTCATACAATTTGAACAGATAAAAACATGTTATATAAATAACTGTTACTATTATTGCTATCTCTTTATAATCACTAGAATAAAACTTGAAATCTCGATAGTGATACCTAAAAAATAAAGCTAATATATATGCTAAGTTTATTAAAACTGCATCACTTAGTATGAGTATCGGCTTTTTCCATTTTCCTAAAGCTTTCACACTATACACCTCTTCTTTATGTTTATCATAATTAGTTCTCATGATATTATATCATCATTTTTACTTTTAAACATCTTTTCAATAAAATACTACAAAAATTCCTATTTCTATAATTAATTCTATAATACCCACAAAAACAATATTAAATGCATATATATTATGTGTAATGGTGAGGGAGGTGCTTATGCATGTATGATGCATTAATTAAACTGGTTAATACAGTTGGCTTCCCTATAGGTGTGAGTATATATCTACTAGTTAGATTCGAGAAGAAAATTGAGGCTCTCGATAAATCTATCTCTGGTTTAACTGTAGTAATATCCACTGTTATAGGAAAATATAAACAATAAGGATATCAAATTTGATATCCTTATTATTTTATTTTTCTAACAGTAACCCAGCATCTATTAACCACTTTAAAATTTAATAACACCATCTTCTATTTCAATTATTCTATCTGTTTTTTTTGCTATTCTCTCATCGTGGGTTATTATTATAAAAGTAGTTCCAAGTTCTTTATTTATATCTCTAAATATATTATATATAACTTCAGACGTTTGAGAATCCAAGTTTCCTGTTGGCTCATCTGCAAGTATTATTTTAGGACTGTTCATAAGAGCTCTTGCAATTGCTACCCTTTGTTGCTCTCCCCCAGACAAATCATATACTTTATTTTTCTTAACTTTTGGAAGTCCCACAAGTTCCAAAAGCTCTTTTGCTTTTTCACGAGTTTTTCTACCACAAAATGTATTTCTTATGGATCTAGGCATAATGACATTCTCAATAGCATTAAACTCTGGTAGTAAATGATGAAATTGAAATACAAAACCTATTTCTCGATTTCTAATAGACGATAAAGCTCTTCTACTCATCTTATCTATTCTTCTACCTTCCAATTCAACTTGTCCACTTGTAGGTTTATCAAGCATCCCTATTATATTTAACAAAGTCGTTTTACCACTACCTGATGCCCCTATAATAGAATTAAAAGACCCTTTATCAATAGATAAATTTATATTGTTTAATACCTGTGTTTTAACTCTTTTTCCATAAATTTTATTAATATTCTTAAGTTCTATAATGCTATGCATTTTTTATAACCTCCACAGGCGTTAATTTAAAGGATTTTAAAGCTGGAAAAAATGCAGCTAAAGTTGATGCTATTATATCGATAATACATAATTTAATTATAAAATTATAATTTACAATTATATTAACTATAGGTTTTCCATCAACTGATGACACTATATATCTATTAAACCCTTTTACATACAAATAAGTTAACCCCACACCAATTCCTGTACCAATTATACCTAAGATAAAAGCTTGAATTAAAAATATAAGAGCAGCAGAAGCATCTTTTATCCCCATAGCCTTTAAAATACCTATTTGTTTGTATTTCTGAACCACACTTATACTCATTATACTTATTATGCTTAAAACAGCAGCAATCATTACACTAAGTTGAATTATTAAGCTACATACTTTTTCGCCCATTATAGCACTTACTAATAGCTTATTTTGATCTTTCCAATTTTCTATTACTAAATTATTATCATTCAATCCTCTTTTTAACTTCTTTGCAATAATATCTGCATTATAAGGATCACTCGTAGATAATTCCATAGATGTTGCAGCATCACCAAGCCCCGCCAAATTCTGAGCAGTTTTAAAATTCGTAATAACTAAAATTTTATTAATCTTTATTGTATCAAAATCATAAAATCCTACGGCTTTCACAACTATCTTTCGATTATCAGCAGTTACTATATTTATATTATCATTTATTTTTAATCCTAATTTTTCACTAAGTTCCTTCCCAATCAACGCTTCTCCAGAATTTTTGACAGTTCTTCCTTTATAAATTTTATCTTTAATATTATATAATGATTCCAAATCTTTAGATACAAATCCACTGATTTGTATAGGCTCCGTCATATTTCTAATGTTTAGAGATGCATTATAACCAACTACTGGTGCCACCGATGTTATTCTACTATCTAGCTTTTTAATTTTATCTTCCTTGACCTGATAATCCTTTATTATGTTATTTTTAGGATTTATCGTTATATGAGTTGAATTTCCCACCACTTTGTCAAGTAAAGAAGTTTCCAGTCCTGAACTTAGGAGACCAACAAATATCTGTACCGAAATCCCTATGGCAATTCCTAAAACTATTACTAATGTTTGAGTCTTACTGTTTATTAAGAATCTCCAGGCTATTTTTAGTGCTGTAAACATACCCTCTAGCCTCCGCTTATTTTTTATTATAAAGTTTTATCATAATTTAACAGTTTTCAATAAATACAACCTTCTATTGTTTATTTTATCATACAATGTCATATTTCTCTATAAATAAACAATTAATCCATAGATATAAACAAATATAATACTATTATCATATATATTTAAATAACATAAAGTTAATATATTTATTGGATAGCTTAATGAAAACGTCTGATAAACCCATTCCATTAATTTCAAGTATTAAATTAATAAAGAGGAAACCTCCTTATAAAAAGAACCGTAAAGATGATTTTATATCACCTCCACGGACTTTATAATGTTCTACTTTATTTTAAGTTAATGTATACATAAAGAGTAATTAATTTTTTTAATTAGAGCCCCCCCCTTTAATTAAATGAAAATATAAAACCAAAGATAATTAGCGTAATTTAGCTAGTTATCTTTGGTTTTTTTAAATTGTTCTAGATTATTCAAAATAGAATTAAGTTGTTTTTTACAGTATAATTACAAAAATGAAACTATATTAAGATGATAACCGTTATATAAGTATGAACATTAACAGATTATACATTTTCACTCATTATTAATAGAAGAGGACGTGTTCTTTATGAGATACATAATTTTTGCACTAGTATTAACTATTGCGTATATTTTATTATTTAGCTTAATGAAAGCAGCTAGTAAATCTGCCCCCTCAATACCAGCTATAAAATATAAGAAAAAAAGATAACTACAATAAAACAATCCCTTTTATTCATAATTATGTTAGACTGCTTTATTATGATTTACCGATTACAAACTACACACTTTTCACCATTGCCATAATCGGTACATGTTTCCACCCCCGAATTAATAAATTTAACTTTAGAACATATTCCTAAATAATCATGTGATGTGAATATAATTTTTATACCAATTTTATTCGCAGCGGAGATGAACTCTTCATCTAAATTTACTAATGTATGAATATGTATAATATTAACCTTGATAGCTTTTAAGAAATCACTGTAAATATTAAAACCCATATGCTTAAGTGATATTTTAGGATCATATTCTCCGTTAAGCAATGTAGCAGAAATCGGATTGTTTATTTCATATACTTTTATATTGTTAAAGGATTTATTCTTTTTAATTTTCAATTTTCTATCTGCTGAAATATTTCCTAGATATACTAATGAAACTTCATTACCATTAGCTACTTGGCGTATCATAATATCATCTGGTTGTTTCGCTAATCCCTCTGTGTTAAGTGGAGGTAACCCAAGAGCATAATGCAAAATTTTAATCACACGCACCTCCTATACTAATAAAAAAGTAGATTATCATTTCGCGTATTATTTTTATATGTTTTTTCTTTATATTATTTGTTTTCTTCTAAATACTTTAGCATTTAATTACAAATTTAACCACTTATACAAAAACAATTGTCTCCTTTTGTATATATCAGTAAAACTTTTTAAAATGCCTTTGCATTTATGACAAATTGTGTAATAATTGTCACCTTTCTTATGTATTACTACAGATACTCCTTTAATTATAACATTAATTGCTATGGATGTCGTAATACTTAAATAAGCTAACCCGATCCACGCTTAGTATAGATAAACTAGAAAAAATATTGTATAATAGCTTTTTAACTATCATAAAAAAACTATTTTTTTATGATCTTCTCCTTTATGAATGTAAACACTCTCTTACAAAGTATAATTTTACTTTGTATGTATGATGGTGGGCTCATATATTTTTTAATTACATATTCAAATTCATGTTTATTTAAATCATTAAAATACTTTTCCCGAAGAATTGGTATTTTTACAGATGATATTATAGAAGGGTTGCCACTTATAGCATGTCCCAAATCACATCTTTTAGTAAATACGTTATTCCCACAGCCCCTAATCATAGCGTTACCTTTATCCGTATTTACAAGCAAGAGTGAAGTTCCGGTGTCATCATCAAGTGTTGGGTATTTACTAGCTATGCCCCAGTAATCTCCAAGTGTTATATCGGATGCTCTTTGTGTGTTTTTATATGAACACTCATAACAAGATGGTCTTAGATAATAATTTCTTAAAAACCCTTGCATATATATATCATTTCCTATTTTTTCACTATACCTTCCACCACTATCAAAATTCATAACTACAGAGTATTTCTTCCACCCATATTCCTTGTTTCTAAAAGTTATTGATTTAATCTTAGATTCAAATTGTCCTTCTACATTTAACTTATATTTTTCAAAAATAAGAGGAGAAGCTACACCATTACAAACAATGTCTGCGGTATATAACTCCTCGTAATCCTTTTGAAGATAGTTATAAAGCCCAGCTACCTGACAAGGAGTACCGGTAAATAGAACTTTTGTGCCGTTATCTAAGTTGTATTTCACTCTATTATAAGTCTTTCCTGTATCACTTTGAACGTATTTTGAACCTCTTAACTCTTTTAAATCTTCTACTCTACTAACTTCTTTATGTATTACTTTAAAAGTCTCATCATATCCGGCGCCAAATACCACTCCACTCTTTGATAATATGTACTCTGCTATACTTGTAAAAACTCCTCCTGATGAACTGTCTTCCCGAGTATTTTCATCATTATTCCATGCCGCAAGGCAAATCGGCTCCTCATAAGATTGCTTTTTACTATAAATATTAATTTCAGGGCATACCATTTCACATAATCCACACTCAGTACACTTATATGTTTCAACTTTTGGATACCAAAATCCCTCCTCATCTATAAGCATTTCTATACAAACTTTTGGACATATATTTAAGCATGCTTTACACCCATTGCAATCCTTTTCATCTACAATGTTAATCATATAAGTTGCCTCTTTTCATTTATCTAAATTCTTATACCTTAGTGAAGAAAATAAAAAGAGATAGAATAGACTTTATATTAGCAGATTCTATTTCTTTACTTTATCAGTTTTGAAACTATTTATACACGATAGAATTACAATTAATTTATTTTAAATATTCATATATTGCTTCTTGCCAAGGTCTTGTTATATCACCGGTTGTAAGCTCCAACATATAATTTCTGAGCACTGAGTATTCTGGCCTTTTTGCTGGCCTTTTGAATTCCTCTGATGTGCAAGGTAAAACCGTCGTCGTTATGCCTTTAATTCTAAATATTTCTTTAGTGAAATCATACCATGTACATTCCCCTTTACATGTACAATGAAAAATCCCATAGTTTTTATCTTCTACGAGTTTTATTATGGTTCTAGCTAAGTCAACAGTACTTGTAGGTGTACCTTTTTGGTCATTAACTACTTTTAATGTTGTATTAGTTTCACTTAATTTTATCATAGTCTTTACAAAATTATTTCCATCACCATAAAGCCAAGCTGTTCTAACTATGTAGTGTTTAGGATTATGGTTTCTAACTAGTATTTCTCCCTCTAATTTAGTTTTACCATAAATTGTCAAAGGATCTATTTTGTCAAATTCCGTTAGTGACTTATCTATATTACCGCTAAATACATAATCTGTTGAAACTTGGACAATTTCTGCACCAATTTCATTTGCAGCTATCGCTAGGTTTTTAGGTCCTATTGCATTTATCTTATATGCCATATCTATTTCCGTCTCACACTTGTCCACAGCTGTTAGTGCGGCACAATTTATAATCACATCCGGTTTATTTCTATTTACGAAACTATATACTTCATTAATATTCGATATATCTAGATCTGATCTTCTCGTAAGTATTAACTCAATCGTTTTTTTCTCTTTGTATTGATTAGCTAATTCTCGACCAAGTTGACCATTAGCTCCTGTGATTAATATTTTCATATTTAATTCTCCTCTTAAAGCTTATTTATGTATAAATTATACCTTACTTTAATAATTAATTGAAGAAATTCTAAAGAATAAAATATTATTAACGATAAGTTAATATATTATTTTAAATAAATTTTTATCAATCATATTTATGCGATATAAAATTCATTTTTAATAACTTTAGATAAAACTTTTTAAGGACAATAGCAAACTTGCTGAGAAGTAAGGACGCAAAGCCAAAGGGCCTTACTAGCGTATGGTAGCCTAGCCACCAAATTAAAAGGAGTGATTTACTATGTTTAAGAACAATATGAAAAAAAGCATTACAATATTAATAATGTTAGTTTCCTTGTCAACCGTTAGTCCATTTCTAAATACTACGAGTGCCATAGGTCTTACAACTTCTTCTAGTACATCTGAGTCAACAAGTAATCCTACTACAATAGATGTTACAACTTATAAGTTAGATATAACGGGTGTAACCGATACCTCAATCCAGTTTCAACAAATGATAGATTCATTGCCAAGTGGAAGTACAATACAATTACCAGCAGGTACGTATAAATTGTCGAACGTTGTTAAATTAAAAGATAATTTACATATGATCGCCTCTAATGATGTTATAATTAAGGGGAATGGTTATAACACTTTATTTTCCACTGGTAATGCTAATAGTTTCGAGGGTATAGAGTTTCAAAATTGTGCAACCGCATTAAGTGTTTTTCAGAAAACAGGATTTAATATAGCAAACTGCAAATTTACAAATAACATTAGTTATGTTGCTATTAATTTCTATGGAAGTCACAATTCAACAGTTACAAATTCATATTTTTACAATATACACAAATATGGAATTTTAATTGATAGTGATAGTTCCGATATTACAATTGATAACAATAATTTTGATAACCCATTAGTTTTTGATGGCTATAACGTAGAACAGATAAGTGGACATGTTTATTGTCTAAACGGAACTAGAATTTTTGTTACAAACAATAATATAAAAAATAGCGGTGGGCAAGGTATTATATTTGGTTATAATTCAACAACTGGAAAAGGCACAACAAGTTCCGTCGCATTTAATAATCGCTGCATAGGCAATGGTCAAGAAGGCGTTACAACATATGGCGGAAGCAAGAAGGTTTCTAATGGAAATTCTATTATTAGTAATACATCTATAAATAACAGATTTAATCAAATTGAAGTATGGCAATCTGATAATAATACTGTTAAAGGCAACACAGTAGAAGAATCCATATTTGGTCGTGGAAGTTTAGGATCTATTTGCCTTTTTGGAACGACTGGAACAACTGTTACGGATAACAATATATTATCGTCTCAAAGTAATGGAATAGCAATAATAGCTGGAAGCTTAAATTGCAACGTATCAAACAATTTTATAGCTGATACAAATAGGCAAAATTTTGATAAAACCCCTGAGAAGGGTAACGGAATATTACTTGACTGGAATAGCATAGCTGATCCACAATATATAACAATAACTAATAATACAATTAGCTCAAGTAATGGAATTATTGCTAAAAGTGGTGTTTACTCAACTTCCAACACTAATCATAATAACAAAATAAATAGCAACATAATAACAGGTTACCAATATGGAGTTCACTGGTATGCCCTAGCAACTTGTGAAAAATAGATTAATATTATAACCTCCCACCGACATACGAGGAGTGAATTAATATGTTAAATAATAACATAAGAAAAAGTATAGCTGTTACCATAATATTAACCGCTTTATTAAATGGTACTTCCTTTATAACTACTACAAAAGCTGCCACTGTGACGGCTAATTCAACTAATGGTCCTACAACAATAGATGCTCAAAAATATAATTTGGATAAAACAGGAATATCAGATACTTCTGCTTCATTTCAAAAAATGATAGATTCGTATCCAAAAGATAGTACAATTAATTTACCAAAGGGTATATATAAGATATCTGACACTGTTAAGTTGAAAGATGGGATGAGTTTGATTGCTGAAAGTGACGTTGTAATAGAAGGCACTGGTAAAAATACTTTGTTCACTACAGGTAATGATAACACCTTTAAGGGTATAGAGTTTCAAAACTGCTCTATTGCTTTAAGGGTATTATATGTAAAAGGAGTTCATATAATAAACTGCAGATTTACAAATAATATTGCTTATGCAGCAATTGATATATATGGGAGTAGTGATTGCAGTGTTACTAATTCATATTTCTATAATATAGACAAATATGGAATTAAGATAGATAACAATAGTTCTGATATTACTATAGATAAAAATTATTTTGATAATCCCAAAGTCTTTGGTGGATACAGGGATGCGCAAATAGGTGGGCATGTTTACTGTTTAAGTGGTAGCAGAATCACTGTTGAAAACAATATTTTAAAAAATAGCGGTGGCCAAGGCATAATATTTGGTTACAGTTCAACATTAGGTAAAGGCACGACTAACTGCGTAGCACGTAATAACCAAAGCACCGGCAATGGTCAGGAAGGTATCACAATTTACGGAGGCGTTAAGAAACTCTCAAGTGGTAATTCTATTATAGGCAATACCTCTAAAAATAACAGATTTAATCAAATAGAAGTATGGCAATCTAATAATAATACCGTGAATGGCAATACTGTAGAGGAATCAATAGCTGGGCGCGGTAATCTAGGCGCAATATGTCTATTTACTACAACTGGAACAACTGTTACTGGAAATACAGTACTCTCTGCTCAGAATAATGGTATTGACATAACTGCTGGAAGTTTATATAACACTATTACAGATAACAATATAGCAAATACTAATTTAAACAATAATACTACTGCTCCGCAAAAAGGTAATGCAATATTACTTGACTCAGCTGGAATATCGCAGCCACAATATACAACAATCAGAAATAATAAAATAAGCTCAAGTATCGGCGTTATTTCTAAGAGTGGTATCTATTCAACTTCTAATAGCAATAATCATAACAAAATAGATAGTAACTCTATATCTGGTTATAAATCTGGATTTCATTCTTATGCTAAAATGACTTGTGGAATGTAACCATAAGTATCAGTCATAAAAGGAGATAACTAGCTCCTTAAGATCTACTAAACAAAGGATAAGGACTATAATATTTGTAGACTTTATCCTTTGTTTTTATTTGCAAATTAGAATTAGATACTGGATTGAATTACTACTGTGCAACTGGGTATAATAACATATGCTCCTATTAAAGTAATCCTAATATTATATAAAATATACTAATACGAAAATAAAGGGTGGATATATGAAATTTTTAAAAAATAAAACAGTTATAATTATTATAATAGTCTTTTTTGCATTTTTAATAGGTACATTTATAGTAATTAACAAAACGAAAGATCTATCGATTCACAACATTGATAAGAATGACATAAAAAAATATTCATTAGACATAACTGGAGTTACAGACACCACAGCAGCATTTCAGAAAATGATAGATTCATATCCAAGTGGAAGTACAATAAAGTTACCAGAAGGTAAATATAGTCTTCATGGCAGTGTAAAACTACCAGATGGAATAAAGTTAATTTCAAAAAATAAAGTACTATTTATTGGTTCTGGCAAAAACACTTTATTTTTTGTAGGAAATGATAACAGTTTTCAGGGTATAGAGTTTCAAAATTGCTCTACAGCAATAAACATTGATCAAAAAAAAGGACTAAAGGTAACTGGATGTAAATTTACAAATAAAATCGATTATGCTGCATTAAATGTATCTGCAAGCAGCAACTGTTCTATTACAAATTCAATTTTTTATGATATACGAAAATATGGGATTATAATAGATAAAGATAGTTCTAATATTACAATAAATAAGAATAATTTTGATAACGCCAAAGTTTTTGGTGGTTATAAAAAAGAACAAATAAGTGGACATGTTTACTGTTTAAACGGAAACAAAATCTCCGTAACAAACAACGTGTTAAAAAACAGCGGTGGTCAAGGTGTAATCTTCGGTTTTAATTCAACAACTGGAAAAGGTACAACAAACTCTGTAGCAAGTGGTAATACCTGCATCGGTAATGGTCAGGAAGGCGCTACAATTTATGGAGGAGACAAGAAAGTTACAAGTGGAAATTCTCTTATAGGCAATACTTGTAAAAACAATAGGTTTAATCAAATAGAAGTATGGCAAACTAGCGATAATATCGTTAAAAACAATACAGTAGATGAATCCATAAAAGGTGTTGGTAATCTAGGCGCAATATGTCTGTATGAAACATCAAATACAACAGCTACTGGGAATAAAGTCTTATCTGCCCAAAAGAATGGTATTGATATAACTGCTGGAAGTTCGAATTGCATTGTATCTAATAATATTATAAATAATACAAATGGCGAAAATGATAATAAAGCTACTGAGAAAGGTAATGGAATATTGCTTGACTCAAATGGAAAGGATCAGCCTCACCATATAACAATTAAAGATAACAAGATAAGCTCTAGTAATGGAATAATAGATAAGAGTGGTATCTATTCAACTTCTAATACAGATCAGCACAACACAATAAATAACAATGCAATAAAAGGCTATAAAGTTGGACTTCATGAGTATGCTAAAATGACCATTGGAAAGTAAAAGTTTTCTCAGGTGTACTTGCAATATGAGTTTAAAACGTGAAATTTCATTGAGGAATTCTATTCTTTTGAGAATAGAAAATTCTCTATCGCTCACACTCGACATCCTGTCTCGGGTTCTCTAGCCTGACGTCCTGTCAGGCTTACGATAATTTTATATTAGCAAAAGAAGAATTCTAAATGAAATTTCAATTGTTTCTTCACTTCATATTGCAAGTCACTTCCGGAGAAATTCTTTTATTCTGTATTTACGATGAGCTACATCTAACAAAAATGATAGATAAAAAAGGAATAGATATAAATATCCCTACCAAAAAAAGTTTTTCAGCCGGTAGGCTGCAACTGTGTTAAATATACTTACTAAATTTAATATTTATATGCAGTTGCTTTGTTAAAAAAGTTTATTTAATCCTTGCAAAGATACTTTAGCCAATAGGCTAAAGGGGTTGTAAATATGGTTACTGGATTTATTTTAAAAAATAAAAATAAAGACATAAGAAAAGAGATAACCTATGAGGTTATCTCTTTTCTTATGTCCAAATTATCTTCTAATTCTATTTTATCAGGTGTCCACCTGCTTAGTATTAATCCATATACAATCCAATTTACCGGATTTGTAAAATAACCTCCGTAAATTTGATATAAGAAACTGAATAGCAGAAGGTTTGCGAGTAACATATTCTTTTTAAATCCTACATTAATAGCTAACAATGTAAGTAACAAAACTAAGTACGCTATCCCAAATATGCCTCCCTCTGCAATAAAATATGGATATGAAGCTGCTACTACCGCTGTCATTCCAGTAGATTTAAAGATTTTTCTTGTGTTATCGGTATTAAGATTCCCAAATCCTACTCCAATGCCTTGTGTCTTAGTTATTGCTGTAGATGTGAATTCCTGAGTAACATTTACTCTGTAACTGTTGGAAGAATCTTTTCCATTTAGCGTGTCTACTGTTCTCATGTATATTGACGATTTTGTTACTACGAACAATATTGTTATTATGGTAAAGACCATTATCAATCCATATCCAACTAAAATATTTTTGAAATTAAGTTTTATTATAATTATAATAAATGATACGAATGTTATAGTTCCGAAAAGCATTACTGTGGACCCGTAAGCTCCAGATAATGCTAATAGAACTAAACAATCTATCATATAGATTATATATTTAGCTTGCACCTTATGGGTTTTTTCTTTAATAATTAGATACATTAATATAATAATTATTATAGATAAGTGAAAACCTAGTTCACTAGGTTCTATGTAAAATAAATTTAGTCTTACAAGGTTATATTTATTTATAGTATCATGAAGCCTCCACAAATAATCATTATTTTTTAAAAGAATCGCTATTGGTGTAAGTATTAAGTAGATTCTACAAATATAATCAATAAATCTTTTAATCTTAAAGTCATGAATTTTTCTTGATACCAAAATCATTAAAGAAATACATATAGTAATTTTAGAAATATTAACCATAAGCTTTTGCATTTCTACATTTTGTATTACCATTCCTTGAATGATTCCATATATTGCGATAGGTAATGCACCTATTATTAAGAATGAAATATCTCTCTTTCTTTTAAATATAACAAAGATAATCCCCAGCATCCCTAGTGCATAAAATAAATCTAAATTACCAGTTAATGTTTTACTGACAAAAGGTAAATTGGCAAACATCTGATGAAAGCAATACAATAACGCCATTAATATTTCCATTTATTTCTCCTATCCTTTAATCAGACCTAAGTACAATTCCATTATATCCAATGCATGTTTTTCCATTGTATAAATACTTGCTAGATTTAGTATATTATTATTAATATAAGATAGTTTTTCTCTATCCTCTATTATAGATTCTAATTTTTTATATAATTCATCTTCGTCGGCTTTTATTACGATACCAGTAGTTCCGGATTTTATCATATCTTTAAACCCTACAAGATCAGTTAAAATTACAGGTACAGCATAAGAGAATGCCTCAAGTGCTATATATCCAAATGTCTCATACCAGATACTCGGAACTATCAATACATCTGTATTCTTGAATAATTCCTCGAGATCAGAATAAACATAGGTACCTTTTATCTTTACTTTCCCCATAAACTCATCTATATTTATATTTACATTTTTCCCATAAACATTCAAGTTCCATTCGCGAGTATTATTTTTCAGTAGTTGTCTAAGCACATCTAATAGAAAATATAACCCTTTATACTTCTCTATCGATCCAATATATGTTATTTTTAATGGTTCTTTGCTATCACTATGTTTTTTTACTCTATTATCCTTTATATTTGAATGAGAAATATTAATGACTTTACTATTTACATTATTTATATATTTCTCATATGCATGCTTCGCTACACTACTATTATAATGAATAAAATCAATGTTATTAAGTATGTCAATGGAATTTTTTCTAAACCTAACATATCCATTAGCCGATGGGTTATTTTTGTTTTTTTTCTCTTCATTTACTAACTCAATTTCTGTTAATTCATGATTTTTTTTAATAATTAATTTCTGTTTATAAACTCTTAGCTTTTTTATGATACTACTATTCTTTAAATATCTATATGTTCGTGACTGCATAAAGAATACCAACAAATTACTATATCCATTTCTATTGCATGTTATACAGTTTTCTCCATTATGATATTCCTTGCATATTTCCCCTTGCAAATCAATAAGATTAACTTTAGGGCATATTCCAAAATAATCATGAGATGTAAATATGGTTTTAATATTCAATTCCTTTGCAGCTAATACGAGCTCTTTATCTAAGCCCATCAATGTATGTATATGTAAAATCTTTACTTTTGTCTCTTTTAAGAAATCTATATACACATTTATATCTCTATCCTTAAAATATGTCTCTGGACTTGGTATTCCGCTAAGTAGTGGAATACCAATTGGGTTTAGTATTTCATATACTTTAACACCCTTAAATGATTTATTCTCATCAATTCTCAATTTTTTATCTAGAGTGAAATGTCCAGGATATAATAATGTAACATTATTATCACATGCAACTTGTTTTAACATAAGATCCACAGAATATTTAGTTAATCCTCCAGTCCGAAGTGGAGGTAATCCAAGAGAATAATGCAATATTTTAATAAGTCGACGCCTCCTTAAACTTATAAAAAAAGCTCTTCGTAATCATGAACGATCTTGTCCCAAGAATAAAAATCTTTTATTCTATTTGTAGCTCTTGTAGACATCGCTAAAGTCTCATTTTCTGTTAGTTTTTCAGTTTTGCTTATTAAAGATGCTAAACTGCCATCTTCATTACTAAAATACATAGCTCCGTTCTTTCCAACTTCTTTATTAAAATTAACATCTAAAAGCAAATTAATATCTGTACTCGATAATGCTTCAAGAAGTGAAGGATTTGTTCCTCCCACTGAATGTCCATGAATATATGCAAATGCTTCTTCTCTTATCTTTTTTAGAAGTTCATTATCATAAACAGTTCCTACAAATTTTATTCGCTTATCACTAGTAAAGTTAGTGACCTTAAGTAACCTCTCATAAAACTTATTTTTCTCGACGTTTGTAATTATAACAAGGTTCTTATCAACATCCGATTTCATAAACTCTCTTATCATGGTTTCATAACTGTTCTCTGGTACAAACCTACCAACAATTAAATAATATTCTTTCCTTTTTATTAAAAAATCGTCAAAAAAGCTTGTTATACCATCATCCTTCTCCATTAGCTTGGATCTTTCAATCTCCGCTCCATAAGCTATAAATGTAGTTTTAGGCTTATACACAGCATACTCTGTGTTTATATAATCCTCTATACCTCTTGAATCACATATTAGTAAATCTGCATGTTTTACCATCAATTTCTCAGAAAACTTCCAATAATTTCTCACTGGCATACTCCATTTGCTACGTTTCCATTCATGTCCATCAGGATTTATATAAAGCTTTATTCCCAAATCTTTTAGTTGTTTCTTGTAAAATGATATAAATGGACCAATGCGACAAGCAAGAATAAGAATAATTGAATTAGATAATTTCTTTTCCTTAATATACTTTATTGATTTGCTTAAAGCCTGCAAATCATATAGTATTGCTTTGGCACTGCCTATGTCTTTTACATTAACATTAAAACATCTTGCTTTATTATAATAAAACTCTTCTTCTTTAACATTTAAACAGGCCACATGATACATGATATCCTGCCTTTTTTTATAAAGAGTTAATTTATCTACGAAAGTCTCAAATCCGCCATAATTTGATGGTATTCCTTTAGACCCTATAATGAATATATCTGTCATTTGTTTACACCTCTATTTTTGTTTTATAAAATTACCTTTAGTTAGTTTTATTTAAAAATACGCCTATAATATTGGCATCCACCTTTTGAAGAATTTCTTTAGCTTTCTTAGCAGATTCTCTTTCTGTTTTTCCTGATTTAACAACAAGAACGCATCCATCAGTGTATTTTGATAAAGCCTCGACATCAGCCCCTAAATTTATTGGAGGTGTATCAATAATTATATAATCAAAATTTTTCTTTAATGATGTTATAAATTCATTAAATCTCGATGATACAAAAAGTTCCGCATAATTTAATATTACTGTACCTGAGGTCAGTATAGATAAATTCTTTTGCCTCGTAGTCTTAATTATTTTTTCAGCCAATACATCTCCAGATAGATAATTTACGAGACCTTTATCATTTGTTAAATCAAACAAATTATGTATATTGGGTTTTTTTAGATCACAATCAACAAGTATAGTTTTTTTACCACTTTTTGCAAGCGATAGTGAAAGATATGCAGCAGTGGTTGACCTGCCTTCACTACTTTCAGCACTAGCTATCATAATAACCTTTTTTTCACTGTCCGCGTTTAGCAACTGTATATTTGCTTTTAATTCGCTAAATGCCTTTGAATTAATTGAATCTAAATTAAGATACTCTGTATATTTTGTTTCTCCCATTAAATCCAGCTCCCTTCTACTTTATATTAAATGTGTGTCTTATTTCTTTTAGGTAAATTTCCAAGAACATGTAGTCCTAAATATTTCTCTACATCCTCTTTACTCCTAATCTTTTCATCAAAGAACCCTATAAAGGTTACAATAAATACAGAAAGGAATAATCCAAGTAAAAATGCTAGTATTACATTTAGAACTTTAAATTTATTGTTTACAACATCATTCTGAGCTGAACTTTCCATTACTTTCACTGTCTCTGTTGGATATAATCTCTTTACTTCTTTTGAAAAAGAAGTAAAGACCGCGTTAGAAATAGCCATAGACTCCTTTTGCGATTCTCCACTAGTTGTAATTGTAAGTATTGGAGCATCAGCTGATACAGTTATCTCATAACTCTTTTGAATTTTAGAAACAGGTAAAGTAGCCTTTAATATTGCGCAAGCATTCTTTGATATAGTACTTGAGTTTGCAATTTGCTCAAATGTAGGTCCTAATGTTACAGCATCAAGTATATCTGCTCTATTACCTATTACAACACTTGTTATTGTTTGATACATCGGTTTGGAACTTTTCATTGAATGGTAAGTAATTAAAGTTGCTGTTAATGTTGCTAATATTGTTATCAGCAATATAATCCATTTTCCTCTTTTTATAACATTTGTAAATTCTTTATATCCTTTTGTAGTCTCATTGTTCATTTTAATACCTCCATGGTCATTGTTCTCTTTATAATATTATTTTATTAATTTGTAATTTAAAGACCTTTTATATTGTTATATATCAATTTGATCCTTACTAAAAACAATATCAATAGAACATTTTTTGATTTCATAAACTTAATAAGTAATTTATGGAATTTTCCAATCACATTAGAATTGTCTAAATTCTTTCTCACTTCTTCATTATCTAATAATTTTAATATTTCTTTGAATTTACTTTTCAAGCTTAAATCACTTTTAGAGTAAGCTATCCTATAAAAATACTCAATTATACGATAAGTAAAATGAGTTGCTTGGTACTGCATTGCTACCTGATTGTATTTACCCCACTCTTTAAGTTTACCTACGATAGTATCATTTTCGCTTGACACAATATCCAAATAACTTTCTGAATATTTAAGCCATACTGGATTTGCATTCTCAATTCTGTAATTATATAAAGCTTCTGAAATGACGGTGCATTTGTTTATGTGCTGATAATAATTAGCATTAAATATTGTGTCTTCCCCACGTTTATAATTCTCAAATTTCAAATTATATTTTTTTATGATCTCTGATTTGTAAATCTTATTCCAGAGAGTATCTCCAATTTCTTCTTCTCTAAGTAAAATATAATTTTCCAAAATTTCATCTTTTGTCTTAAAATTATGTTTATTAGGTAATACCGTGGTTTTTCTTATGATTTCTCCATTTTTATCTACAAAAACATTGGTTTGGCCTGATATAACTAAGTCAACATCATTGTTTTTTATATTTTCATACATTTTTTCAAATAAATTATCCTCATACCAATCATCACAATCTAAAAATATAATATATTTACCAATGGATTCATCTATTCCTCTATTTCTGGCAGCCCAGGTTCCTCCATTTTCTTTGCTAATTAATTTTATTCTAGAATCAATCTTTGCATACTGCGTGCACATTTCCTTACTATTATCAGTAGATCCATCATCTATTATTATTAATTCAAAATCCTTAAATGTTTGATTTATTATCATCTCTAAACACTCTTTGATATATTTTGCTCCATTATAAATTGGAACTATAATACTTATCTGCACCATACTAACACCCCTTAATAATCACCATCGGTACTTTAATAATCACCTATGGTGCTTTTAATCATAACCTTTAATTATTCAAAATTCTATTGGTAATAATAGCAATGTTTTATCTCATTACATTTTTAAGCTTGTACAATATGGAGAAAATAAAACCATAAGTTCTTGTCTTTATAAGTAATATGTTAACTTTATCTTTAAGTAATAACTTATCATTACTTATTACTTCTGAAATTTTTATATTATCTATTTCTTTTGATACTATTTCTTTAAACTCAAAGTAACATTCCTTATCTCCAGTTTCACAGCTTTGTATATAGTATTTATTATGTATAGCCCATAATGTTTTTATCAAATAAACTCTATAATAATCGATTAACTCACCATAAATAAGTGGGTTCTTTGTTATAAAATCTCTCATTATATAACATCCGTCTATCATATCTTTCATTGATTTAATTGAAAATGTTCTTGTAAGTGATAACTCTCTTTGCCTATAATAGTAAAGTGGTTCTACCATTGAATAAATCTTATTTGCGTTTGCAAGTAATAAAAACCCAACTGGAGTATCCTCACATACTACAAAATCCGGAAATGAAATTTTATTATCAAGAAAAAGCTCTCTTTTATGTAGTTTATTCCAAACATAACCCTTGATATCATTTAATAAAAACATCTTAAGAGCATCGCCTTTATCTATGTACCCTGCTTTATCAATTCCTTCTACTTCGTTATAATTAGAATCTTGAGTATCTTGTCCTTCTTTATACAGTATGTAATTACAAATAACTATATCAGCATTTCCACGAGTAGCTGCTTTATACATTTTTTCAAACATATCAGCCTTTACAAAGTCATCACTATCAACAAATGCTATATATTCACCCCTTGCTGCTTTCAGCCCAGCATTTCGAGTTTTACTAATACCACTATTCTTTTGATTTATAATAACTAATTCAGGGTATTTCTTTTTATATTTTTTAAGTATTTCATAACAATTATCTGTAGAGCCATCATTTATTACAATAATCTCTTTATTATCAATAGTTTGATTAATAACACTATCTAAACATTTTGGCAAAAACTCCTCTACATTGTAAACAGGTATTATAATACTGACATCAACTCTATTCAAAAAAACATTCCCCCTAATTGACCTTCTTTATATACATTAGTTTCTTAACTTTATGAAAAGTGATATCCGTAAGTAAAATTCGTAAATATTTTGAACTTATACAGCTTTTTAAAATTAAATAAATTCTATAAATATTATTTTTCTTCTTATATAGTTTTGATTTAGTAAGTCCTTCTAATGCTAAACTATATCTTTTTTCTTGATGTTCATTAATTTTAATGTTTTTTAAATCTTCTACTGTTTCTTTTTCATGCCCGTATTTAACTCTATCTTTATACATCTTAACAACGTGTTTTGAGTATAAAAGTTGCTGTAGGGAATTACTTTTGGATATTCCACTCTGTCTAACTCTATATCTAACTAAAAACTCATTAGTATTTCCGAGTATAAATCCATTAGTTATAAGTCTTAATAGGAAGTCATAATCCTCTGCACATGTAATTTCTCTATAACCTTCATTTTTATCTATACATCCTTTCCTAAAAAACCAAGTTGGATGATTAATAAAATCTACATTTAGAAGGCAACTCCTTATTAATTTCATATCCTCTGGCATAATTTCATCTCTATATAATTCCGTGCCCTCTTCATCTATATTAATACATCTAGCACCCATAAAATCTACATCTGGATGACTTCCCATATACTCCATTTGTTTATCAATTCTACTTTTTATTGAAATATCATCTGCATCCATTCTTGCTATAAAATCACCATTAACATAAGTTAAAGCTTTATTTAAGCTCCTAACTAATCCAATGTTTTTTTCATTTTTAAAAAATCGTATTCTAGAATCTTTTTTGTTATAAAATTTAATTATATTCTCTAACTTCTTATTATCCGGATTATCTAAAATAATAATAAATTCTAAACTTCTATAACTTTGATTTAATATTGATTCTATCGACTGCATTAACCATTTTTCTTCTTCGTTATATACACTCATAATTACAGACACTAATTGTTGTTTATTAAATTCCATTAAAACACCCCATTAAATATTTTGTCTAAAACTCCTAGTGATTTAAATTTATTGTTTAATCCGACCTTTGTTCAAAGCTGATATAAAGATCCTCTTCTCATATTTATTAAATCCCATAACCCAAAAAACCATGAAATATATTATTGTGAATAAAGCACCAAACATCAGTATCGAAATATACGATGTCAAACTAAACAGGGACAAAGCTAAGAATCCTAAACCAAATGCTATGCTTGTTGGAAATACTAATTTTAATATGTTCATCCAAAAAAATTTTATATCTAGCTTTATAACAAATTTATAATATATATTGTTTGCTACGGCATTTATGATCATGCCTATTGCAGTACCAATCGCACAACCCATACCTTGATATTTTTTCACAAGTACTATTGATATAATTATGTTGAATATTGCAATGGTAAGATATATGTACGCTTTCACTCTATGTTTATTCATTGCTTCTAGCATTGTCGCAAAGAGTGATTGAATAATTGAAAATATTTGTGGAAACATAAGTACTATTGCAATGAGATAACAATATGAATACCCCTCGCCAACCCATGTTATGATAAACTGCTTTCCTACTAAAACAAACCCTACAAAAATATAACTACATATATAGTATTGGATTCTACCTATTTTTGTTAATAATTTCATTAAGTCATTTTTATTTTCCTCGCCAGCCACCATCTTTGTTAACTTCGGCAAAAACATACTTGATAAAACATTGGATAATGATAAAAAGTATGTATTAAATTGTGATGAAACTGCGTATATAGCAATTGGTGCTGCACCAACAAACATTGCTATTATAAATTGATCAGAATTCCAATATATTTGATATGCTATTGCACTTAAAAACACGAAAAACGAGTAATTAAATATTTCTGCAAATAGTGCTTTATCAAATCCGGCAAATTTTATTTTTAAATTAAGTATTTTAAAACAATAAAAAACATTAGTTAGACCAAGCAAGATATTAAACACCGTTGATCCTATAACCATTCCAAACGCTTTAGAACCAAATAACAATACAGTTATCATAATCGCTGGATTAAGTATTGTTCTTATTAGATTAATTAATTTTATATACACAAATTTTTCATGTGCTGTTATTATTGAGTTAAATATACTTAAAGGAAACGATAATGATATATTAACTATAGCAACCATAAACATTTGCTTAGTTCTATTAATCTCATCAAGACTTAAACTTTTACTCATGATTTTTCCTAAGTTGAAATAAATTATTACTCCGACAATCATGGATATCAAGCCTAAAATTAAATACAGTGATAAAAACATTCCATTTACTTTTTTTCGTCCATCCTCATTCTTTTCTATCATATATTTAGAATTGTATCTAATAACTGCATTTCCAAATCCTAAATCTAGAAGATAAATATAAGCTACTATTGAATTTACTAAAGAAAATAATCCATATTCAGATTTCCCAAGCTTGCTTAACATAAATGGTGTATACATCAATGAAATTACATTTCCTAGTATTATAGTTATGTATGTTATAATTACTGCTTTTTTTATACCATTTTTCAAATCTTACTTCACCTCTATTTCATTACTTCTAATATTTTCTCATAATTCTTCATAGCGAATGAATTATCATACCCTTTAATTTCAATCCCTTTAAGTTCTTTTATCAATTCAGGAATCTCCTCTATATCATTTACAAATTTTATATAATTCAAATCTTTAAGCCACTCGTATGTATCTTTAACTTTGTGATTGTAATTTGCGATAACAATACAAGGTGTTGATGTAATTGCACAAAATACCATTCCATGTAACCTGTCAGTGATAACTACTTCTACTTTTTTAAATTGGTCCCATTTTTTATTTAATTCTTTTTCTCTTTGATTAACATTAATCATATATTCTAAGACTTTATCTTCATTTGTAATATACTCAGCCACAGTGTCTGTGATAATTATATTATCAAAGGTTTTCTGGGCCATATCCTTAATTTCATCTTTTTGTATTTGAGTTAAAACACCTTCTCTATCTTTCCTAAGACTTAGCAAAGCGCCATTTCGCTCTTGCACCGGGTTTGTTTTATTTAAATACATAACAATATCTGGCGTTAAAATTACATTATTACTGGGAAATGCTTCTTTCATAACATTGTATGATGTATCTTCTCTTGCAATTAAAGTTAAATTTTTATGTGCATTATAAATCATTTTAGTCTTATCAAACTCTAATTTCCCATTTTCAGTGTCTTTGAAATATATTGATTGTGGGAATAAAATGATTTTATTATCTTTAAATTCAGAAATGATTGTTCGTCTTCCTTCTTCTTCCCAGAAATACTCATTTCCTAAGTTTCCACCACCATGTAACATAAAAATATCATCTTTTTTAACATTCTTTTTTAAATTTTTTATATGCTTAATTAGATCCACAGTAGTAATTTCTATAATTGTAAAGTCCTTAAAATTATCCTCTAACATCTTATTTTCCGCGTATACGATAGCTTGATCTCCCAAATTGCCATGATTAGGTGTTCCTATAAGTAAAATACGATTTTGTTCGGCCTTTGTTTCATATAAATATTTTGTTTCTTTAGATCCTTTATCGCATAATTTAATATATTTTATTTTATTTAAAACTCTTTTTGAAATAATTGGTTTTAATAAATTTATGATTTTTGTCTTGTTTACCTTATACCTTGGGTAAGTTGTAGTATAGAAATTAGAATAATTAGCTATAAACATTAAGGAAAGTTTCTGTTTTAATCCCATTTCATCACTATTTTTTAAAATAGAATAGTTTTGTTTCAATTTATCTATAATTTGATTTATTTGAATAACATAATCATTCTTGCCATAATCAAGCAACAACATATCATTTAAGCAAAAATGTAATCTATTAAATAGCTGCTTGTCACACATGTCACCCAGTAGTGGTTCTAAGCTTTTTATGTATTCTAAACACTTGATATTAGCTAAGCAATAATCATATCTTTTACTAGCAGTGTTGCTACCACAGATACTATCACCTCTTAGCAAATAATAATATTTAGGACTTTTTATATCCACAATTTTTTTTGATTTTGAAAACAATTTATATGTAGTAAATATATCCTCATAATACTTTCCCTCTGGATATCTAATATCATCGAATAATTCTTTCTTATAAAGCTTATCCCATGCAAAGTTTTTCATGCCACTATACTCATCAAGAACTAGTTCTGATAATGCCTCACGTCTTGTAAATACTTCAGCCTTTTCACTATCTGAGATTGTTGTTATTCTATCTCCATCTACAATATATCTACCACAAACTGAAATATCAGCCTTATGATAAGTCAAAGCATTATATAATGATTCATACATATCATTTTCTATCCAATCATCACTATCAATAAATCCTAGATAGTCACCACTTGCAATCTCTATTCCAGCATTTCTTGCAGAACTTAATCCGCCATTTTTTTTATGTATTACTTTTATCCTTTTATCTTTTGATCTATACTCATCGCAAATTTCCCCACAATTATCGGGGGATCCATCATCAACAAGTATAATTTCAAGATTTTCATATGTTTGGCCTAGTATACTATCAACACAGTTTCTTATATAAACCTCGACATTGTAAATTGGTACTATAATTGAAATCAAGGGGTTGTTCATTAAATCATCTCCTTCGGAGCTGCAACTCCTATCTCTTTAAGTTAGTCATCACCTATGGTGCTGTCCATCATTTGTAGTGCTGTATTATAATCTATAATACTATTATTATCTACGGTGATGGTCATCTTATTCAAATATGCAATATAACGACATAAAATGTCGTTAGAATATCACATTTGTAACTTTTAGACCTTGTGCTTTTTTATCTTTGTCTGAAAGTAATACTTCCTCTATACCAGCTAGTGGCCACTCCACTGCTATGTCCAAATCGTTCCAAGCAATTGAGCCTTCAAATTCAGGATGATATAAATTAGTACATTTATATACAAAAGTTGCTTCATTTGATGTTACAAGGAACCCATGTGCAAAACCTTCTGGTACATAAAACTGCCTTTTATTCTCTCCGCTCAGCATTACGCCAAACCATTTACCATAAGTTTGTGAATCGGCCCGTAAATCCACAGCTACATCAAATACTTCGCCGCTTAGAACTCTAACAAGTTTTCCTTGAGAATACTCTCTTTGAAAATGTAATCCCCTAAGTACTCCCTTTTTAGATTTAGATTCATTATCTTGAACAAAAACCATATTAAGCCCTGCTTCTTTAAACTCCTCATAGTTGTATGTCTCCATAAAATATCCTCTGTTATCTCCAAAAACTGTAGGTTCTATTATATATAAATCCTTTATTTCCGTATCAATAAATTTAAATTTTCCCATTATTTTTCTTATACTCCTTTATACATGTTTTTATAGTACTTTTGGTACTCTCCAGTCGTAACATTTTTCATCCATTTTTTATTATCAAGATACCACTGAATTGTTCTCTTTATTCCTACCTCAAAAGTAGTTTCAGGATACCATCCAAGTTCATCCTTTATTTTAGTCGGATCTATTCCATATCTTCTATCATGCCCTAATCTATCTGCAACATGTTTAATTAAATCTTGTGTTATTTCCTTATCTACATTTTCATTTAAATATGAAATAATGCTATTAACTATTAATATGTTTGTTTTTTCATTATGACCACCAATATTATAAACTTCTCCAAGACGTCCACTCTCTATTACCATATCTATTGCTTTGCAATGATCTTCTACATATAACCAATCCCTAATGTTTAGGCCATCTCCATATACTGGTAAATCTTCATGGTGCAAACAATTGTTTATTAGGAGCGGTATAAGTTTCTCTGGAAACTGGTATGCTCCATAATTATTTGAACATCTAGTTATGTTTATTGGCATTTTATACGTATCAGAATATGCCTTTACCATTAAGTCACTGGCAGCTTTTGATGAAGCGTAAGGGCTATGTGAGTCTATAGGTGTTGTTTCCACAAAATATCCAGATTCACCAAGCGAACCATATACCTCATCTGTTGAAACCTGAAGGAATTTTGCACCATTCTTAAAACCATTTTGGGTTTCCCATGCATTTTTTGCACAGTTTAAAAGATTTACTGTCCCAAGTACATTTGTTTTAACAAATATCTCTGGTTCTTTTATGCTTCTATCCACATGTGATTCTGCTGCAAAGTTTACAACATAGTCAAAGTCATATTTCTTAAATAACTTCTCTACTAATTCCTTATCACATACATCTCCTTGAACAAAAGTATAATTTGTTCTGTCTTCAATTTCTTTAAGGTTTTCCAAATTTCCTGCATAAGTCAGCTTGTCAAAATTTACTATTTTAATATCCTTTGAATATTTATTTAACATGTAATGAACAAAATTTGATCCTATAAATCCTGCTCCACCTGTTACTAGGTAAGTTTTCATATTGTTTTCCTCCAAATTTTATCCTTGTTATATATTATTTATTTTATTTGCTCAATATTAGCTAATTCTTTTAATGCCGCTATATTTGTTTTTTTATATTCCATAGCAATATCCATTAAATAATTTCCATATCCAGTTTTTAGAAGCGGTAAAGCTAATGCCTTAAGTTTTTTCATAGTTATCCACCCTTTTCTATAAGAAATTTCTTCAAGGCAAGATATATATGTTCCTTGTGTACTCTGAACTGCCTCTACAAAATTTGAAGCTTTAAGCATTGAGGCATGAGTTCCTGTATCAAGCCAAGCAAGCCCTCGTCCAAGTAAATTAACCTTAAGTTTTTGCTCCTCCAAGTACATTCTATTTAAATCGGTAATCTCAAGTTCTCCACGCACCGACGGTTTTAATTTTTTAACTTTTTCTACAACAGTGTTATCATAAAAATATAATCCCGTAATAGCATATTTAGATTTAGGGTTTTCAGGTTTTTCTTCAAGTGATAGTGCATTTCCTTCACTATCAAACTCAACAACTCCAAATGAAGTTGGATCATTAACATAATATCCAAAAATGATAGCACCCTCCTCAAGAGCTGCAGCCTTATTAAGACTTTGAGAAAAACTTTGTCCCCAAAATATATTATCACCGAGAATCATAGCTACCTTATCACCTGCAATGAAATCTTCCCCAATTATAAATGCTTCGGCAAGTCCATTAGGTTTTTCCTGAACTGCATATTCTATTTTAAGTCCCAATTTACTGCCATCATTAAATAACTCCTTAAAACCGGGTAAATCCCTTGGCGTTGAAATTATAAGTATTTCTCTTATCCCAGCTAACATTAATACAGATAACGGATAATAAATCATTGGTTTATCATATATCGGCACCATTTGTTTTGATACTGCTTGCGTAACAGGGTAAAGCCTTGTACCTGAGCCTCCAGCTAATATAATACCTTTCATAATTATATTTCCTCCTCTTATAATTTACTAGGTTCAAACCACTCCTTAATTCTAAAAACTCTAAACTTATAATTTAGAGTTAACCTTACCTTGCACCCTCATCTCCAAACAAAACTCCTACTGTCTTAAATATAAGGGTTATATCTATCCATGTATTTCTTTCTTCTATGTATTCAACATCCATTTCCATCCACTCTTCAAAACTAACATCACTTCTACCTCTAACCTGCCAATAGCAAGTTAAGCCTGGTTTAGCAATTAATCTTCGTTTTTGAAAAGGTGTAAACTGCACTACTTCTTTGGGCAAACTTGGTCTTGGTCCAACCAACGACATTTCCCCTTTTAATATATTAAAAAGTTGTGGAAGTTCATCTATACTTGTTCTACGTACAAACTTACCAACCTTAGTTATTCTAGGATCATCTTTCATCTTAAACATAGGTCCTGACATCTCGTTTTCATTTTTAAGTTTCCCTAAAAGACACTCTGCATCGCTGCACATAGACCTAAACTTATACATCATAAATTTTTTTCCATCTCGTCCAACTCTACTTTGAGCAAAGAAAACAGGCCCCTTTGAATCAATCTTAATCCATATAGCAACAATAATCATAAGCGGACTTATTAATATAACTCCGCTTAAAGATCCAATAACGTCAATTATTCTTTTTATTATAAAATATCCTAGGCTTTTCTTGTATTCGCAAGTTTCCTCTGTCTCTATAACTTCTGAACTTCTTTGCGGTTGTTGCATCTATACATCCCCCCCTTTTATAAAATGAGATTTCACGGAAACTCCCTAGTTCCTGTGATTACTCATTTTTAGTATCATTAATTTTTATTGATTCCCCCATTTTTTTTGCATAAAACACTTGACAAGTCTGTAGAATT
>NZ_JAHLDV010000008.1 GCF_018861865.1 Clostridium frigoris | reverse complement strand
ATGCAAGACTTAAAGTTTCAGATTTTAGTATTTTAAATTTATTAGTGTAACTATTTAACAATTAAATGCTTTTCTCTGAAAATTCCTGCATCGTGTAGGCTTGTTTGCTATGCCTATTTTTATTACTAACTGCTCTCTTAACACAAAAATTATAGTTCGATATTACTTCATACAAATTCAAGTTTTACATATTAGTTTCCGTGACTACTCTATCTACTAAGAAGTTTAACCTAAAAGGTAAGAAAATATTTACAATAAAAAAATTAATATTATTTAAAATAAAAAATAATTTTTTTAGAAAAAGGGCAATTTAGTCGATAAATGTGGTATAATTAAAATAATGTAGTAAAATAAACATGTGTGTCCTACGTAAAATTGAGTTGTTATTAAAAAAATAGGGAAATATTAAAATTATATATGATTTTAAATCCCGTATAAGGCATATTAAAAAAATAGGCTAGCATGCTGACTGGTTATTTTTTGATGATGCCTAAATAGAAGAAAGAGGTGTCTTATCATAAAAAACGAAAATGAAATTAAAAAAGAAACCACTAAAGTTGAAAATAAAAAAGAAACTCCAAAAGTTGAAGTTAAATTAAACAAATTCCAGACGCTAGAAGATATAACGTTTTTAAAAATACTTAAAAAAGATGGTACTACCATTGATTGTAAAATAGATACTGAAGATTTACAAAGGGTATTAGAAAAAGGTCGTTGGTTTGCAGAGTGGAATAAAGATTTTAATAATTTCTTAGCACAAAATCTAGGTACTTATTATATCGAAGAAAAGAAATATAGAAGAAAGCAAAGTTTGCAATCATTTATATTAAATGTTCATCCCAAAGCGCCTGTAAGACATATTAATGGAGATACTCTAGACAATAGAAAATCCAACTTAGAAGTATATGATCAAAACACGATGAATAGTTATGAAGGAATAGATGAAGAGTCTGTTGCTGTAATATTAAGAGATAGATATGGTAAAGAAAAAGCAAGAACAATAATTGATAAAGAAGATTTAAATAGAGTAATTAATAACGGTTGTACATGGGTTCTATTTAAAAAAGATACAGAGCCTTATGCTGTAGCAAATACTCCAGAGGGAAAAATTTATTTGAATAGATTTATAATGAGTACAACAGAAGATATGATTACTCATCCTATAAATCTTAATACATTGGATAATAGAAAAGCTAATTTAGAGAATAAAAATGCTAATGTTGAAAATGTTGAAAATGCAGTAAGTGAAGAAACAGAAAACTAATAATTATAAAAAATCAGTATAGAAGATAACTCTATACTGATTTTATTTTTTTTGCTTTATTTTTGGATCAATTTTGATTTGAAATTGGTTTGTTTTACCCATAATATAAGCTAATTTAATTATAGACTTTTCATCAATACTCATTTCTCTCTTAAACATTTTCTCGAATTGATCCGTTAAACTATGAAGATCAATTTTATAATTTTGGACACTTAATCTACTTAATCCTTTAACTTTAGGAATGTATATGTTAGGTTTTATTTCTTTGTTGTAAATTTTCTTAAAAACTTCAGTAGTATAGAAAGCGTCATTAAAAGCATCGTGGAATTGACTTTCTATAGGTACACTAAGAAGTTTGGCTGCATTACCTAACCCAATGTTAATTCCTTTTTTGCAATCAAGTGCAGTAGAGGCATAGGATTGTATGTCGATGTATTCTGTTGGCACTGGCAAGGAGTTTAATTCGTAATAGTCTATATTACGAATTAATTCCTTTATATCGGCAATTCCCCATACACATAATATACTTTTATCAGACTTAATAAAATCAGAAAAATCTTTATACATTTTTTTAAAAGATATGCCTTTATTAAGGTCATCCATTGTTATACCAGTAAGTTCTCTTACAAAGGGATTGAGTGTAGTATAAATTTCTGGTTTTACTATTACATCAAAAGTTTCAATAGTCTCAAAATGTTCATTTAGCTTTATGGCGCCTATTTGAATTATTTCAAATGGGCATTTAGGATTATTTAGACTTTTAGTTCCTTTTGCAAAGTTATAGCCTTGGTTAAATTCTAAATCAAATACAATATAATTCATTCAATTACCTCTAAACTTATTTAATAGTATATATTATAGTCTTTAATAGTAGATATTAAATATTATATCATTTATGGCAATAAAAAACACCTTGATGGTTTGAACGTAGGTAATAAAAATTGAAAAATGAGTATAAAGTAGTTTATAATAAATAGAGTGGAAATATTTTATATTAGGAAAAACAACTAAATTATTTGAAATTCGAGAGGAAGTTTTATATATGGGAAAGACATTAGTCTTAGCGGAAAAACCATCAGTTGGTAAAGAACTTGCAAAATTCTTAAACTGTACTCAAGGTGGGAATGGATATTTAATGGGATCAAAATATATTGTAACATGGGCACTAGGACATCTTGTTACACTTGCAGATCCAGAAGCATATGATGAAAAATATAAAAGCTGGAGAATAGAAGATCTTCCTATGCTACCAAAGGATCTAAAACTCGTTGTAATTAAGGAAACGTCAAAACAATATAAAATTGTACACGGACTACTTAAAAGACCAGATGTAGATGAGCTTGTCATTGCTACAGATTCTGGGCGTGAAGGGGAGCTTGTTGCGCGTTGGATTATTCAAAAGGCAGGATTTAGAAAGACTATAAAGAGGCTTTGGATATCATCTCAAACAGAAAAAGCGATAAGAGATGGATTTAATAATCTTAAACCAGGAAAAGATTATGAGAACTTATTTTGGGCAGCGCAATCAAGAGCTCAAGCAGATTGGCTTATAGGACTCAATGTTACAAGGGCTTTAACTTGTAAATATAATGCTCAATTATCAGCGGGAAGAGTTCAAACACCTACCTTAGCTCTTATTGTTGAAAGAGAAAATGAAATAAAGAAATTTGTTCCAAAGGATTACTGGACAGTAAATGGAAAGGTAAATGACTTTACAGTTCATTGGTCAAGTAAAAATGGAGACACGCGTTCATTTGATAAGCAAAAGGCAGAGGATGTCGCAGCTAAGGTAAACAATCAAATGGGAACAGTAGTTGAGCTAAACAAAGCTTCTAAAAAGGAGCTTCCTCCACTTGCATATGATTTAACAGAGCTTCAAAGAGATGCAAATAGGAAATTTGGATATTCTGCAAAGCAAACTCTTAATTTAATGCAGAGACTATATGAAAATCATAAGATATTATCTTATCCAAGAACAGATTCAAGGCATCTTACTACAGATATAGTACCTACATTAATCGATAGGTTAAAGAGCATAGCGATAGGACCATATGAGAAATTTGCAAGAAGTATAATAAAAGGTAGAATACATACTACAAGTAGACTTGTAGATAATAGCAAGGTATCAGATCATCATGCTATAATTCCAACAGAGCAACATGTAGATTTATCGAGTTTAAATAGAGAAGAAAAAAATATTTATGACCTAGTTGTAAAAAGGTTCTTAGAAGTATTAAGTCAACCTTTTGAGTATGAACAAACCACTTTAGTTATAAATGTTAAGGGAGAAAGTTTCTCTGCAAAAGGTAAAATAGTTAAATCAAAAGGATGGAAAGAAGTAAGTAGCTCGGGCAATAACGAGGAGAAAAATCAGTCACTTCCACCAATAAATAAGGGAGAAGATGTTAAGCTTACTTCGGTTAGGTCTGTTAATGAGAAAACTAAGCCACCTGCTAGATATAATGAAGCAACATTACTTACTGCTATGGAGCATCCAGGTAAGAATATAGAGGATGATAGTTTAAGAGAAGCACTAGACAATACATCAGGACTTGGAACCCCAGCAACAAGGGCAGATGTTATTGAAAAACTGTTCAACACCTTCTATATGGAGAGAAAGGGTAAAGATATTCACCCAACTTCAAAAGGAATACAGTTAATAGGTTTAGTTCCAAAGGAGTTAAAATCTCCTGAACTTACTGCTAAGTGGGAAAAACAACTACAACTTATTGGTAAAGGAAAAGCTAATTCTATGGATTTTGTAAAAGAAATGAGAGAATATGCATCAAAACTTGTAGGTAACGTTGTAGCATCTACAGAGGCATATAAGCACGATAATGCCACAAGGGTTAAATGCCCCGATTGTGGTAAAAACCTTCTTGAGGTTAGCGGTAAAAGAGGTAAAATGCTAGTTTGTCCAGATAGAGACTGTGGATATCGTAAGGGAGTTTCACAAATGTCAAATGCTCGTTGTCCTACTTGTCACAAGAAAATGGAAATTAGAGGAGATGGAGAAAATAAAATATTTGTTTGTGGTTGCGGATATAGAGAAAAACTCTCAGCCTTTAACAAACGTCGAGAATCAGAGAAAAGTGCCTTAAACAAAAAAGATGTTGGTAGATTCTTAAATCAACAGAATAAGAAAGAGGAACCAGTCAATTCTGGAAATTCTGCTATGGCTGAGGCTTTTGCTAAACTTAATTTAAAATAATATAGGATAACACAAAACACAAGGTATAAAAATAAAATGTACCTTGTGTTTTTTTAATTAACATGCCAGAATATGACCTATTACTTTATTATGATACTTCTTCTAAATGTGGGGTAATCTCTCCGCGAATCTCTGCAGCAGTATGTATTTTATAATTTTTAAAAATAATAGACCCTATGTAACCACTGAAAATACTAACTATAATACAACCTAAGGCTGTTATTAGCACTTTAGAAGCTGGATTATATGCAAACATTACTGCGAACCCTGCTATAGGGGTTGCTGTACCTGGAGTATTATTTATAAGTCCCATTAATGCAATTATTACTCCACATAAAGAACCACCTATAAAATTAGTCACATAAATTGGTATGGGATTTGCTGTGGTTATATCAGCTTGTGTTAGAGGTTCTATAGCTACTGAAATTGTATCTTTTTTACTTCCAAATTTCATTCTTGTAAATAATACAAAATTCATAAATGATGAACCAAATACTGATAATGCGCCTATAGCCATAGGTGCACCGGTAAGTCCAAGCATTGCTGTTAAAGCCATTGAACTAAGTGGAGCAGTGGCAACAACGGTTATTGTTCCTCCAAGAACTATACCCATTATTATTGGGCTAGAACTTGATGCGGAAGTTAAAATCCTACCAATGTTTAACAATGTAGAATTTACTATAGGAGTCATACAGTTTCCTATAAATCTAGTTAATGGAGCTGCAAAAACAATTATAACTATTAAGTCTAAGCCCGCTGGCAATTTCTTCTCTAGAAATTTAACTATAAATGACATAAAATATCCAGCTATAAATCCGGGTATGATGCCAAGACCAGAACAAGATAGCCCAAGCAATACGGCATATATCGGTGAAACTCCAAGAGCTAGAGGTACAAGTATTGCAGCTGCTACGCCTCCTAAGCTACCATTAGATAACCCAACTTCTTTTAAAAATTTTATCTTTAATACATCACCAAAAAATGCAGAGTGAAAAGCTTCAACTAGAAAGCTTGCACAGGCAGCACTTGCTAGTGCACCCATCGCTTTCATTCCGTGAGGTGCTTTATAACTAAAAAGTGTAAATAAAGCTAATACTAATAATAAAAGACCAGTGCCTACTAAAATATTCATTGTTTTTAACTCCTTATAATACCAAGTTTATTTTTAATGCTAAACGGTTTCAATGTAAAAGTCAAGAAAATAACAAGTCAAAAATTATATAATTGAGTCACATTGATTCTGTTTTTATAGGAATATGCTTAGTTATTATTCTATTCTAACTACAATTATATGAAATTACGACATAATATTACAAAAATACCACCAATAAATAAACCGTAAACCTCATTTAGATGTTAGTATAGGTATACAAAGAAGAAAAACATACTTTGTATAATAAAATTAGAGGGTGAGGTACAAAAGATGAAGAAATCTTTAAGAGCATTAATATTAACTTTAGGTATTTTAGCAACAACAGGAATAGGTTCAACAGTGTACGCACAGGATTGTAGTACAGTAAAACAAGTTAACTCAGTAGAAAGTATACAAGCTATATGTGCTAAGTACGGAATTGCAGTTCCAAAGGGTGCAATGCTAAAAGTTCAGGCAACGACTCCTGCAAAGGCAACACCTGCAAAGGCAGCACCTGCAAAGGCAACACCTACAAAGGCAACACCTACAAAGGCAGCACCTGCAAAGGCAGTTCCTACGAAGACAGCACCTGCAAAGACGACTGCTACAAAAGCATCAACAGCATCAACTACAACTGCTAATAGTAAGATGGAAAAAGAAGTAGTAACACTAGTTAATCAGGAAAGAGCAAAAGTTGGACTAGCTGCTTTAAAGGATAATTCACAGCTTTCAAATGTAGCTAGAACAAAATCTGGCGATATGGTAACTAATAATTATTTTGATCATACATCACCAACTTATGGATCACCTTTTGATATGATGAAACAATTCGGTATTACATATACAGCAGCTGGTGAAAACATTGCAATGGGTCAACAAACAGCGGCCTTAGTAATGACTGGCTGGATGAACTCTCCAGGACACAAAGCTAATATTTTAAGTAAAGATTTTACTGATATTGGTGTTGGAATAGCAAAAGATAAAAGTGGATCTATTTATTGGACTCAAGAATTTATAGGTAAATAAATAACTTAATATTAATCTGTGTTTTTATGTATTGGAAATTACAATACACAAAAACACAGATTTTTTTGGTTTGTGGAAAAAATATATAGATAATAGTAGTATTTATAGCAAAATTTTTATTGAGTTAACATCATTCTACAAAATATATGGTACACTTTAAATTATAGTAAGAGAAAGGATGGTGAGGTTTACAGCAGTTAGGAGAATTTGAAGTTTTAATGGGGTTTATAAGGAAATATAGCTCAGGATTTATAGAAGAGTACAAATTATATAATGATAAAACTAAAAAAAACACATTAATAAAAATAAAGATATATAGTGTTAGATCAAAGAATAAAGAATATTGCTATATATGTAATAATATTAAGTGAAGTAATATAGAAGGACCATATTAAAGTTGTTGAAAGTTACAAAAAAATAGAGAGTGTGATTAAATGAAATTTTTAGAAAACATAGAAAATGGAACAATCAATATTAAAAAAATGGGGATTATTAAAGCTCTATTTGTAATGTTTCTATCAATTTTACTAGAGGGATTTGGACAGGTACCTATAGAGATTACAAATTTATTCTCTGGGAGATTTGAAAAAACATTGCCTTATGTAATTTTTATTTTTGGAGTATTGGTAAAATATTATGTTATTATTGTTTTATTTAAATGGCTTAGTAATAGATCAAATGAGCAAAAACATAAGCCTCATTTAAATTACATGAATTTTGTTTATGCAACACTTATGATTATAGCATTTAGATTTATATTTGATAATAGTTTGATATTTTGGATAAGAGGCATATCTATGCCGAGTTTTATAAATGAGGTATTTAATGAACTTGCTGTACCTCCAATTGTATCAATAATTGGTGTTATAATTGTAGCACCTATATACGAAGAAATTATTTTTAGAGGGATATTATTAAAAGGAATGTCTAAAAAAATAAATCCATTTATAGCGATTGTGGTATCTGCATTACTGTTTGCAATAGTTCATATGAACATTCCTCAAGGCATAAATGCATTTTTATTAGGAATAGTTCTTGGATTTATATATTTAAGTTCCAAGTCAATTTATTTAAGTATATTTGCACATTTTATTAATAATATGCTTGCTCTGTCATTTTCTTCGTTCTTTTCATTAATAGGTGGAAACTATGCCTTAGAAATTCATGTAATGTTCCTATTTATTGGGTTTATACTTTTAATAATTGCTTGTGATGGATATAAACAAAATGAAATAAAGAATAAGTCAGAGATATATAATCAATTTATAGAAGTATAAATATGGTGATTATGAAAGCAATTAAAAACCCTCTAACATGTTATTATATATGTTAGAGGGTTTTTAAAATTAATAAAAATTTATTTCATTATAGATGATTATTTTAATTCACTCAACATTTGATTAGCTTCATCTTTTAATTGTTGAACTTCGTTATCTGGAGCATCCTTTGTAGGATACCATCCCTTTTGTTTCATAGCATCAAATATCATATATTGAATGTTTTGATCATTTTTAAAATTACCAATTAGTGTATTCCTCAAATTTGCACAAGAAGATTCAGTTATTCCTGTACTATAAGCTGTAATAGTTTGTTTTTCGGAAGCGAGTAAGTCTTGCATCAATTCTTTTTCAGTCATTTAATATCCCTCCATTTATATATTATTGATGAGAATCAAGGTAGGTCTTTAATGTATTAAAATTTTGTTTGTGAGTATTACTAGCTTCAGTACAAAGATTTTTTAAATTCTGATCAGTGCATTGTGTACCATACTCATTAAATTTTTTGTTAAGAAGTGATTCATATCCCAACTGATCTTTAATTACTTTTAAATTGTTACTTTCAAGTTGTTTATTTTCAGTATTCATCATGTTTATTACCTCCACTAATTTATTAAAACCGCTACAAAATTATTATCTACATTTTACATTTAAATATAAGTGGTAAATTGATGTAATAAAATATAAAATAATTTATTTTAATAGAATAGATTAAAGTGGGGAAAAATATTTTTAACAACATTTTGGAAGCTTCAAGTCTGATATCTTCTATAAGTGGCAGTTGTCTAGCCCAGTAAAATTATTTTGGTGGCAGTCTAAATCTGCTTCCAAAGTTGTTAATATTTCAGCTCCGCAGGAGATGATTTAATAGGTATTTATAGCATACTTAAAAAATTTAAGGAATTTTTAAGGTAATATTAATCAATATTTAATAAAAATAGAGTACAATAATATAATAACGAGGTTAATTGAATGGGAGTGACTATTATGCCTACTATAAATATGCTGTCATCAGCAGACAAAATAAAAGGTCAAGGGGTAGGATCAGCATATCTCGAACAAGTAGATTTAGTCCGGAATGGATTAGATAAAGAATATAAAGTTGTGGTGAATAAAAAAGAAAGAACTGATATAATGCATTATCACACTATCGACCTTAAGCATTATTTAAGCATATATTTTGCTAAAAGAAAAGGTGTAACAGTGGGTTATGTGCATTTTTTGCCTGAGACTATTGAAGGAAGCATAAAATTGCCTCATATAATAAAAAATATTTTTTATAAATATATTATAAGTTTTTATAAGAGTATGGATTATCTAGTTACAGTAAATCCTAATTTTATACCAAGACTTGAGGCTTATAATATTGATAAAAAAAGAATTACGTATATACCTAATTTTGTTTCAACTGAAAAATTCTATAACCTTACAGATGAAAAGAAATATATAGCAAAGGATAAACTGAAAATTGCAAGAGACGCGTTTTCTGTGCTTGGAGTGGGCCAAATACAAACCAGAAAAGGTGTTATTGATTTTATTGACATCGCAAGAAAAATGCCAGATATTCAATTTATCTGGGCAGGTGGATTTTCTTTTGGAGGTATTACTGATGGATATAAGGAATTAAAAAGTGAAATGGAGACTGCACCTAAAAATATTTTATTTACAGGAATAGTTGATAGAGATTTGATGAATGATATATATAATGTATCGGATCTTCTTTTTATGCCATCATATAACGAACTTTTTCCTATGTCAATACTTGAAGCGATGAATACATCTACTCCGGTGCTTTTAAGAGATTTGGAACTTTATGAAGATATATTATTTGACTATTATTTAAAAGAACATGATAATGAAGGTTTCATGAAGGCTATACAAAAATTAAAGAATGATGCAGATTATTATGAGCAGGCTAAACAAAAGGCAATTCGAGGGCACAATTTTTATTCTAGAGAGAGCGTGCTTGGCATGTGGAAAAGTTTTTATAAGAAGATATGGCCAAAAAAAAATAGGTAAATTATTAAATGATTTTTGATTTATTCTTCAAATGTATTAATATAATTATTACTATACGGTTATGGAAATTAATTACCTTTTACTCCTGTTAATCTTTGATTTTTCTGCATTTATGAATAAATAAGCAAGAACGTTAATGCTTATTAAATGAAAGAATTTTCATAAGAAAATTATAGTAATTAAAGGGGACTGATTATGAATATTGGAATTTTTACTGATGCTTATTATCCGCAAGTAAGTGGAGTGGTTACATCTACTATGATACTAAGAAATGAGTTAATTAGACTTGGACATAGTGTAACTATTATTACAGTTACGCACCCAGATGTAGAAGAGAAGGAAGGCATAATAAGATTACCTAGTTTACCGTTCTTTCTTTTACCTTCTCAAAGGGTGGGAATAATATATTCACATAAAATTATGAATAAGATAAAAAAACTAGACTTAGATATAATACATACACAAACAGAATTTAGTATAGGTATATTTGGGAGAATAGTTGCTAAAAGATTAGATATCCCTGTGGTTCACACGTACCATACAATGTATGAAGATTATATTCATTATGTATCAAGTGGTATAATGCTTAAGCCTGCATCACAATTCGCAAAAAAGGTAAGTAAGCTATATTGTAGAGATTGCAGTGCTATAATAGTACCTACCAAAAAAGTGAAAGATGCATTGCAACAGTACGGTTTAAGAAGACATATCGATGTAATACCTACAGGAGTTAATATTGAACCCTTCAGAAAAGGTAACTTTGATGACAAAATTATTAACGAAGAAAAAAAATCTTTTGGAATAAATGAAACCCAACCAGTTGTATTATATATTGGGCGTATAGCGAAAGAAAAAAGCATAGATGTAATTATAAATAGCATTAAAGAATTAATTCGCAAAATACCAAGTTGTAAATTGCTTCTTGTTGGTGATGGACCGGAGCGTGAAAGCTTAGAAATGTTATCTAAGCATCTAGGTATTGAGAAATCTGTAGTATTTGCTGGTGAAAAGCCTTGGTCTGAAATTGGAAAGTATTATCAGATGGGCGATGTGTTTGTAGGGGCATCTCTTACTGAGACACAAGGATTAACTTTTGCAGAAGCAATGGCGGCACAAATTCCTGTTGTCGCTAAGTATGATAAGAACTTGGATGGTATGATTAAAGATAAAATTAATGGAAGAGTATTTTATAAAGATGAAGACTTAGCCAACATATTATCTGAAGTTCTAATTAATAAAGAGGAACGTGATTCAATGGTAAAAAATGCTTATGATGGAATAGAACCATTATCTTCTAAGTGTTTTGGTGAAAATGTTGAGAAAATTTATATGGAAGTTGAAAAACAAAGCTGTATGTTACAAAACCAAAAAGTGACATAATTAATTTATGAGAAGAAAATTGTAAAACACAATTTTCTTCTTTTCTTTTATTTTAAAGAAAAATTTATGCTATATTATTTATTTATTTGGTACAATGTAATAAATACAAAAGAAATGGAGTGGGTTAGAATGAAAATACTTTATTATGATTGTTTTTCAGGTATCAGTGGGGATATGAATTTAGGGGCATTACTAGATTTAGGTATAGATAAAAAATATTTAGTAGATGAGTTAAGTAAGCTCAATTTAAATGGATATGAAATAAAAGTTTCAAGGGATATCAGAAAAGGCATAGAGGGAACGAAGGTGGATGTAATTTTACAAGAGCATGATCATGCTGAAAGTGAACATAATCATGCTGAGGGTGAGCATGATCATGCTGGAGGTGAGCATAATCATGATGAATGTGAGCATAATCATCAACATTCTCATGAGGAAGTTAGTGAGGTACATCTTCATGAGCACCATCATGAACATCTCCACAATGACAATGAAGGCGCTCATACGCATGTACATACAGGCATTGAGCATATTCATAAGGACCAAAGAAATCTTAATGATATAGAGAAAATTATAAATTCAAGTGAGTTAAGTTCTAAAGTTAAAGAATTAAGTATGAAAATATTTATGAAGGTTGCGTTAGCTGAGGCAAAGGTTCATGGAAAACCATTATATGAAATTCATTTTCATGAGGTAGGAGCGGTAGATTCTATCGTTGATATAGTGGGAGCTGCTATTTGTTTAACTTGTTTAAATGTTGATAAAATAATGAGTTCTTCTGTGGAACTTGGTGGCGGGTTCGTTAAGTGTGCACATGGCCTTATACCAGTGCCAGCGCCTGCTACTGTTGAGATTTTGAAGGGAATTCCAGTAAAACTTGGAGCAGTACCATTTGAAACTACAACCCCTACTGGAGCTGCAATTCTTGCAGCTAACGTCTGTGAATTTAAAGATGATAACAATTTTATTATAAATAAAATTGGTTATGGAATAGGAAACAGAGATACTGAAATACCTAATGTACTAAGAGTCATGTTAGTAGAGGAAGTAGATAAACAAATAATTAGCACGAAATATGATGATGAAACAGTTGAGCAAATTATTGAATGTAATATAGATGATATGAATCCTGAGTTATATGAGTATATTATTGATATGGTTTTTAACGAGGGCGCTTTGGATGCATATATAACTCCAATTATAATGAAAAAAGGGAGACCAAGCGTAAAAATAAGTATTTTATGTGAGGAAGATAAAACTACAAGGATGAAGGAAATACTGTTTAGAGAAACTACTACCCTTGGAGTAAGAAGTTTTAAAGTAGATAAAACAAAACTTAAAAGGAAGTTTATTAAAGTAAATACTAGTTATGGCGAAGTTACTGTAAAAGAGTCTTACTATAAAGGAGAAAAAATAAAAAGCAAGTTTGAATATGAAGAATGCAAGAGAATAGCTAAAAGTGTCGGTGTACCTATAAGTGAAGTATACGAGAAATTAAGAAATGAAATACAATATTATACTAAAGTATAAAATAATGGGACTTTAAATTTAAAAAGGTGGGTGACATATGAATTCAAAAGAGATGGAGAACTTTCTTAAAAACATAAAAAATGGCGATATATCTATTGAAGATGGTATGGATAAGTTAAAAGATCTGTCTTATTCAGATTTAGGATTTGCAAAAATAGATAATCATAGAGAACTTAGAGTTGGGTATCCAGAGGTTATATATTGTGAAGGTAAAACTGTTAAGCAGATAAAAGGAATAGTTAGTCTAATGCTCACTAAGGATGTTAACATTCTTGGAACAAGGGCTACTAAGGTTATGTATGAAGGTGTTAAAGAAATATGTGGGGATGCGCAGTATAATGAACTTGCGAGAACAATTGTAATTAAAAGAAAGTCAGTTGAACCTTCGAGTACATATATTGCATTAGTAACAGGAGGAACCTCTGATATACCTGTAGCTGAAGAAGCGGCTGTTACTGCTGAAATTTTTGGAAATAGGGTTGAAAGAATTTATGATGTGGGTGTAGCGGGCATTCATAGGCTTTTTGACAATTTAGATGTTATAAGGCGCGCTAAGGTAATTATAACTGTGGCAGGAATGGAAGGAGCACTAACAAGCGTTGTTGGGGGATTAGTTGATAAACCAGTTATAGCTGTTCCAACAAGTGTAGGCTACGGTGCTAGCTTTAAAGGGCTTGCTGCACTACTTAGTATGTTAAATAGTTGCTCTAGTGGAGTCAGTGTTGTTAACATTGACAATGGCTTTGGTGCAGGATATTTAGCAAGCATCATTAATAAGTTATAAATTATATTTAGAATCAATTCTTATATTTATAAAGACAAGTTACCCACTAACCGAGGGTTATTATAGCCTTCAGTTAAGTTAGTAACTGTTTTTTAGTTAGGGATAAATTATTTTAAATCAATAAGCGAACTTATTACAGCTTAAAAGGCGCACAGATTTTAATATATCTGTGTGTCTTTTATTTTTTAATTATGATGTAGAAGCGCTATTGTAAATACTCTCGTAGACTTTAAGAGTGAGACCTGCAGTGTTTTCCCATGAAAATTGCTTAGCTCGTAGTAGTGCCTTAGAACTAAGTTCAGATCTCAACTTCTCGCTGCTTAATAGGTTACCTATAGCAAGCGAGATATCTTTAATATCATAGGGATTTATTAAAATACCGGCATCTCCTACAACCTCTGGGATAGAAGTGAGATTAGAGGCGATTACAGGAGTGCCACAATTCATTGCCTCAAGTGGGGGTAGTCCAAAGCCTTCATAAAAAGATGGGTAGATGAGGGCTTCGCAGGAGTTATAAAAAAGAGGTAAATGATCTTCAGGTATAAAACCTGCAAAAATAACATGAGATTGCATGTTTAATTCATTTGTAAGTTTTACTAATTTCTGACTGGAGTCTTTATAATCACCTACAATAACTAAATTGTAATTTTCGCCTAGATCTTTGTATACTTTAGAAAAAGCAGTTATTGCAGATGCCACGTTTTTTCTTTCGCTGAAACCACCTAGATATAGTATAAAGGGATTTGCTAAATTGTATGATTTTGCTAAAAAGTTTTTACAGTGAAGTTTATCTAGCGGAGTATATTTTGAGTCTGCAGCGAGTGGAGTTACAAAAATTTTAGACTCGTCTATTGGGAAATATTTAAGGATATCTCGCTTTGAAAATTCAGACACTGTTATTATTCCATCAGAGTTACCTATAATTATTGGCATCTCTTTTAAAAATTTCAGTAAATATCCTCGCCCAACTGTTTCAGGCATAACATATGGAATCAAATCATGTATAGTGACTATTTTCTTGCAAGATATTTCTGGAGATAAACCTATACCATTTTGTGGCATATGATATATATCTATGTTCTCTTTTGAAATATTTTCTGGGAAATAATAATCCTCAAAGAATCTTTGATGTTTTTTAGATGTCATTATTACTTTACAGTTCTCTTTTTTTATGCTTTCAAAATTACTGCCTGACCAAAAAACGTGGTAATTATTAACAGAATCTATATTGATTAAATTTTTAAGTACATTTTCTGTATAAGTTCCAATACCAGTCCCATTATATAAATTGACACCTCTAGCATCAATTGCAATCTTCATAGGATTCACTCCTTAAAATTATTAGAAAAGCTTTATGTTTAAAAGAATCTATTAAAAATAATATATATATTATTATATTATTTTATCTTATAAAGTGTGTCATTTGAGTAAATATAATTATGCACAAATCATTCTAAAGGTTCATATATTGCAATAGAACAATAATTCGGAGGCATTGATTTGGAAATACAAGAGGTAAAGGAGATAGTAAAGAATAATTACTCTCTTAGTATTAATGATATAGAAAAAATAAAAAACGTTTATAGGATAGAAACAAAAGATAATATGTATTGTTTGAAAATAGTTAATTATGAACTTGGGCATTTTTTATTTATTATTGGTGCTATAAAACATTTGCAAAATAATGGGTTTCAAAGTATACCTGAAATTATTGAAACTATTGATCAAAAGGAGTATATAAGACTCCAAAATAAATACGCATATTTAACACCTTGGGTAGATGCACGGGAATGCGATTACGATAACCTAGTAGAAATAAAATTATGTACAACAAAACTTGCGCAGATTCATAAAAAAAGTCTGAATTTTAAAGTCACACCTGATATGAAACCTAGAATAGCATGGCTTAAGTGGATAGAAACTTTTAAAACTCGCGGAAATGAAATATTGGATTTTAAGAGAAGGATAAGTGAAAAAAAATGTATTACAGAATTTGATAGTAATTATTTAAAGGTTATGGAGGGTGAGCTTGCAAGGTGTAATAAATCAATACACAATTTATATAAAAGCCAATACGTAAGTAAGATGAAAGAAGAAATTAAACATAGGGGATTCTGCCATCATGATTATGCTCATCATAATGTGTTACTTGAGAAAAGTGGGGGAGTGAGTGTAATTGATTTTGATTATTGCATCTTAGACACTCATTTACATGATTTAAGTAGTCTTCTAATAAGGAGAATGAAAAACGGTAAATGGAACCTTGAAAATACATTTTTCATAATGGATGAGTATGATGACACATTTCCAATATATAAAAGTGACATAGAGGTAATGTCAGCATTTATGGAATTCCCTCAAGAATATTGGCAAATAGGAATTCAATATTATTGGGAAAAAAAGAATTGGGGAGAAGAATTTTTCTTAAAGAAGCTTGAAAAGATGAATGAGGACAAAGTGGATAGGCAAATTCTTATTGATAAGTTTAGAAAAATAAAATATGGGAGGTAATATTATGGGGAAAAGTAAAAAAGAGATGTATATGGATGAGCCGGAATTCGACATAAGTGAAGTACAAGAATCAACAGTTGAGGAATATGATATGAAGCTTGACAATATGAAGGATGAAGTCAAGAAACTAAAGAAAATAAGGAGAAGACAAAAGAAACTTAATGAATTAGAATTTCAGCAAAAGGAAATTTTAAGAAAAATGGATAAAAACTGTAAAAAGAATAAATAGCACGATGCTATAGTAGATAGCACGAGGCTACAGTATAGCTATTAATAGATTGAATTTGAGGTGGTGCAAGTGGCAATAAGTATCTATAATGATTTTTCTGACTATATGATGTTTAAAAATATTAAAAAGGTAGATGTTATTGATTTTAAATATAAAAACACAGTGATAGATATACCGGAAGAATTAATAATAAAGCAGTTTGGTGCTATTTATGAAGTGCATGAAAAGTGTATGGGGTTTAACGGATATCTTAGAAATAGATTAAATAACAATACAGGTAAAACGATAGAAGAGTATAAAAAATCTATTAAAAAGCTTAATGTAGATATAGGTAACATTAAAATAAATGGACCTCAAAATTCCTTTGAAGAAATAATTATTAAATATGGGGAAAAGGTTATAAATAGAGGAGAAGAATGTATAAGGGAAGTAAATGGTTCAAATTATTTAGAAATCATAACAAGAAGTATGAGACGCTCCGAAATATGTTTAGGGAATACAGATTTTCAAAACCTTAGTAGGCGTGATTTTATTTACGTGGTTGATTTTAAAAATTGTAGTTACAACATGGTAGAGATGGATTGTTTTCCTTTACTTAGCTGGTTAAAGAGAAAAGGAGCGAAACTAAATTTTTGTAAGCTTGCTAAAGAATTTTGTTATATCGAAGGATTAGATGTTAATAGTGAAAGATTTTTAATAGCATTAATCTCATATCCTCATGAGTTCATGAAATGTTGTAATAGGTATAGAGCAGGTAAAAGAATGTGGCATGAGGATAAGTTTTCCCAGAGGATAGTAAAAGCTTTAGTTCAAGATGGAGATCCGTTATTTTAAATTAGTAAAATGGAAACTAGAGAGGTGACAATATGTTAGATGTTAGATACAAAGATAAGACGTATTTAAGTAAATATGATCTAGATGTAAATTTATTTAGTAAATTTGATCTTTTAGTTTATGATGTTATACCAGTAAGAAAGGTTTTTATACTTGATACAAATAAGGGGGATAAAGTTTTAAAAAAAGTAAACTATAGGATAGAGCAACTTGAATTTATTAACTGTGGCATTGAGTACATTAGAAATAATAATTTTGATAGAATTATCCAATTTGAGAAGACAAAATCTGAATTAATATATGTTCCCTGGAAAAGTGATTTATATTGCATTATGAATCTAGTAGAAGGAAGGGAGTGTGAATATAGTAATCCAGTTGATGTAATGCTTACGTCTAGAGCAATAGCTGCGCTTCATAAAGCATCACAAGGCCTTATGGATAAGGATGAATTTAAAAGACTACTTGCAAAGAATCAGCAGCGATACTTAAGCGGTAAGATTATACAAAATTATAAAAGGAAATTAGATGAACTTATATTTTTTAAAAGCATAGCAACTTTAAATGAAAATAAAAATGAATTCGATGATATATTTTTAGAGCATGTACAATACTACGCGGAAAATATAAAAAAAAGTATAAATATTCTTAAAGGATCAAATTATTACGAATTATGCGACGAAAAAGAAAAGATTGTGTTTTGCCATCATGATTTGGCTCATCATAATATATTAATTAATAAGGAAGAAGTATATTTTTTAGATTTTGATTATGCTGTTTTAGATTTAAGGGTTCATGACGTTTGTAATTTTATTAATAAGGCCATAAAAAACTTTTGCTATGATATAGATAAATGTAGGAGTATTTTACAAGGATATACTGAGATAAATCCATTAGATGATAGGGAACTCAAGGTGCTTTATGGTATGCTTAGCTTCCCTGAGGATTTTTATAGTATAGCGAAAGACTATTATACAAGAAAAAAACAGTGGAGTGAAGAAATGTTTTTAAGCAGATTAAAGAAGAAAGTAGAGTATAAAGAGGATAGAGATAAGTTTTTAGAAGACTTTAAAAATTATTATAATTGCTAGTAAAATTAATATCCTTGATGCTGTTAAAACCCCCATTTAGTGATAAATACACTACATGGGGGTTCTTTTCTATTAAAGTGGGAAATTATATTTTGTTTCTTTTTAGTATGTTTTGATAAGCAATTAGAGTGTCTGTAGCTGTACTATCCCAAGTTAAGGTAGAGGCTCTTTTTAATCCTTTAGTTATAAGGGATTGCCTTAAGGTATCATCGTGAAGTACATTATACATTTTTTCGCTTAATTCATTAATATCATAAGGATTTACAAGTAGCGTTGAATCTTTAACTATTTCAGGAATAGATGTGACATTTGAGGTTATTACAGGAACTCCACAAGCCATTGCTTCAATTGGTGGTAGGCCAAAACCTTCATAAAATGAAGGATACACAAAGAGTTCGCAAGCATTGTACATGAAGGGTATATGGTTCATGGATATAAACCCTGGAAAGATTACTTTATCTTCAATGTGAAGTGCTTGTGCCCTTTTTATATATATATCATAGGATTTACCTTTGCTACCTGCAATGACTAATTTAATATCTTTCTTTAATCTTGGAAGAAGCATGCTAAAGGAATCAAGTAATCCAAGAATATTTTTTCTAGGACTAAATCCTCCGATATATAGAATATAGTCTCCAGAAATAGAATAGTTTTTTTCAACTATAGATTTACTGAGAATTTTGTCATAAGGTTTATAAATATCCTCACTAGCTAAATAAGTAACGTATATTTTTTCTCGTGGAAAATTAAATGCTTTAATAATATCTTCTTTTGAATACTGGGACACAGTAATTATTCCATCGCACATAGAAATGATATTTGGTAACTTTTCATTGAAAATTTTAAGGTATTGATCGCCTACTGTATCGGGCATTTTATATGGAATAATATCATGCAGAGTAATAACGAAGGGGCAATCTTTGCTAACAGGTAAGCCGATACCATTTTGAGGAACATGGTATATGTCTATAGACTTGTCTAGTAAGGGGTTAGAGACATTTACCTCATTCCAGAAGTTATCTTGTTTTTCCTGTTTAATGTTTTTTATATGGAAATTATTTTTGAATGGTATAGCTAGATTACAGTCGTTTGGCACAAAAAGCGAATAATCATTATAATTATCAATTTTATTTAAAGAGTTAATTAGTTGGTAAGAATAAGTGCCTATACCAGTTCCTCTATACCACTTTGCAGCTCTAGCATCAATTCCAATTTTCATTTTAAGACTCCTTAAACAACGATTTAATATATCTATATATTTTATTATATTAAAAGAAATCATAAATGTTATTAAAATATTCAATAATTTATTCTAAAATGAAATATTAGTAATATAAATGATAGAGGGGGTGAGTAATATGATGAGGGAATTTGAAATCGAAAGACAGTACGGAATTAAAATAGAAAGTATACGTCCCAATAAGGGAGTGTATTTATTAAAGACAGATGATGGAACTAAGTGTCTAAAGAAAATAAGTTACGGCACACAAAAACTTTTGTTTGTATACGGAGCTAAAGAACATCTTGCAAATAATGGCTTTGACAAGGTGGATAGATATTTTTTAAATACTGAAGGAAATCCTTATGCATTAGTTAATGAAGATATTTATACACTTTCAAAGTGGATAGATGGTCGTGAGTGTGATTTTCGAAATGAAGAGGATTTAATTTTAGCTGCAAAAAACTTAGCTTTGATGCATATTGCATCAAAAGGATATGATCCACCAGAAAATAGTAAGTTAAAAACAGATCTCGGAAGATGGCCACATTTAATGGAAAAACGAATAAAGTCATTTGATAAAATGCAGGGCATGATTAGAAAAAAGAAGAATTTTAAATCGGATTTTGATATGAACTATATTAGGAGTGTGGAGGATCAAAAGATACTCGGAAAAAGAGCTATGGAAATACTCGATGACTCAAGGTATTTTGATATATGTAGACAAACAGAAGCCGAAAAAGGGTTTTGTCATCATGATTATACTTATCATAATATTATTGTTGATAAGAATAATGATGTAAATATAATTGATTTTGATTATTGCAAAAGAGAAGTAAAAGCATATGATTTATCTAATTTTTTGATCAAAATGCTTAAAAAGCAGGATTGGGACATAAAGTATGCTGAAATAGTATTAGAGGCATATAGTAGTGTAAATCCTCTGTCATTAGAAGAGTACAGACTTATATATGCATTTCTAGTATTCCCACAACGTTACTGGAGACTTTGTAACAGATACTACTATAATGAAGTTACGTGGATTCAAAACACCTTTAACAAGAAGATGGAGGAGTTGATTTCTGAAAAAGAAAAGTTTATGGTATTTATTGAAGATTATAAAAGAGTATTCAATCAGAGATAGTTTAAATCATACTATTCATTAAAGTTATGTAGATGAAATATTTACATAACTTTTTCATGCTCACCTATTAGCTATAATTTCATAATATATAATATGAGATTAAATGCGGAGGTGGTATTATGAAAATAGGAGATATTGTGGTAAGGAAATCTTACGGGGGAGACATTACTTTTAAAATAATGGATGTTGTGATAAGAGATGATAAAGACGTGTTTTTACTTAAGGGAATAAATTTAAGGATAGAAGCTGACTCAACAAGTGATGATTTGCAATTAGTATCAGAAGATGTTATTTATGAAAGTGATAGGGTTTTTAATAAAAAGGTAAATGCATCTATTAAGAAAATATTAAATAATAGGGTTAAAGGCACTAGGGGAGATAAATCAGAAGCAATTGATTTTAAAGGAAAAATTAAAGAACTACAATCAAAAAAAGAAAAATACAAAGAATATAAAAATAAAAATATGACTTTCGGAAGACCAGGGAAAATATTACATGTAGATGGGGATGCGGAATACTTAGAAGTTTGTCTAAAGACTTATAAACAATTATCTTTAGATGCTGTAGGTAGAGTAATATCTGAAAAAGACCAACCGAATGAGATAGTGAATCTTGTTAAAGAAGTTAAACCTGACATAGTAGTGATTACAGGGCATGATGGCATGGTGAAGGGAATAACCGATTATATGAATTTAGATAATTATAGAAATTCAAAATATTTTGTAGAAACAGTTATTGCCCTTAGATCTTATAATAGTAACTATGATGATTTAGTTATATTTGCAGGTGCATGCCAATCATGTTATGAGGCGATTTTAGATGCTGGTGCTAATTTTGCTAGCGCCCCAAATCGTGTTCTAATCCATTGTTTAGATCCCGTTTTAGTTTCTGAGAAGATTGCTTATACAAATATAGAAAATATTGTAGCTATAGAAGATGTTATAGAAAATACTATAACAGGACTTGCAGGTATAGGCGGATTACAAACTAGAGGTAAGTATAGAGAGGGATTTCCTAAATCACAGTATATATAGTTATATGTAACAAAAATGGTCATTAGAGAAATTTATATATAATATAATACAAATAACATTATATTGAGATTTTAGGGGGTAAAGGCCCATAAAGTAGATAAATATTAATTATATGACTAATAATCTATGAAAAATGAATTTTATTAACACAAAATCAACATTGACAAAATTGTTATAGTAGTGATAAAATGTTATACCTACTTGACAAAAATAAAAATATGATGTATAATATAAAATGTGGAAAGAGGGTGTTTGCAGTGGAAAAAATTAATGTATTGACCTCAATAAAAGATGAAATTGAAAGTCATGTTGGCGAAAGAGTAACACTTAAAGCCAATGGTGGAAGAAGAAAAATTCTTGTGGATAATGGAGTTATTGAAAAGACATATCCTAATATTTTTGTTATTAGATTAGAAAAAGACACCCACAGGACTGTGACGTATAGTTATTCAGATGTTTTGACAAAGACGGTTCAAATAGTTTTTGCAGGATAAACGATACTGTATCATAGTATCGTTTTTATATTTATAAATTATCTTATGAATTTAAGATTAACAAGGCATATATTAAATGAAATGTATTTAGTTAGCAATAACAGTGCGTTTTATATAATATATGTTTTTTTATTTAAAAAATATGATGAATTATGTTATACGATTATAAGAAATAAATATCATATTTTGATCACTATTTATATATATATTATATAGTAGGTATTTTAGGAGGGTAGCGATACGTAAATGTTACCCCAATAGAAATACAAGGAGGTATAATATGGAAATAAATTTAGTTAGAGAAAATATTGAATATGAACAATTACTAGGTGAAAACACTGTTGATACAGTGGTGAAAGAGGAATATGTGATACCGGATACTCACCCAGATGTTAAAGAAATTCTTATGTTAGATGTTAAAACTTCTATAAACTCTAAAGAAATAATTCAAGATAAAGTATATTTAGAAGGTGAAATTCAATATAATGTACTTTATATTACAAAAGATCAAGATCGCAGCGATGTAGAGAATGTTGTATATAATTCTAAATTTTCAAATACAATAGATATAATGGGTGCAATGCCTGAAATGCTTTGTGATGCTGAGTGTTTTGTAGAACATATGGAATGCAGAATAGTTAATGAGAGAAAAATATGCCTAGAGGGTATATTGAAATCAAAATCTGAGATATACAAAAATTATAATTTTCAAATAGTTAAGGATATCGAAGCAGTAAAGGATGTGCAATATTTAAAAAATCCTACTAGTATAGACAAGGTAACAAGGAATTTTGAAGGTGAACTTATTGGGAAAGCTAATATAAAAATTCCAATGGACAAACCAGAGATTGCTAGAATTATAAAGTGCGATGTTAACATTCATAAAAAAGAAGTTAAATTATACGAAGGAAAAATTCAACTTAATGCCTATGCATTTATTAATATGATATATAAGGGCAAAGATAGCAGGGAACTGACTTATGTTGAACACGAAGTTATGGTAAATAAGGAATTAGATTTTGAAGAGGTAAAGCCTTATATGGATAATTATACTGACTTTAAGGTAGATGCCATGGAGTTTGATGTTAAGGAAGATGATTTAGGTGAAAAAAGAATTATTGATGTAGAGTTTATAATAAAAACTAATACACGAGGCATGTATAAAGAAGAAGTAGATATGATTGAAGATGTATATTCACCAACTACGATGCTTGAGATGGATAAAAAAGATTTTGGTCTTAATGTAATGCAAGGACAACTATTAACGGAGACATTAGTTAAGGGTGATATAGAATTAGATAGTAGTAGAAGCACACCAAGTAAGGTTATTATGACTAATGCGACTGTTTGTATAACGGATAAAAAGGTAATAGATGATAAGGTTATAATTGATGGCATAATGAATGTGACAGTGTTATACAGAAGTGATGATGAAGAAAAATATTTATCCGCTGTGTCTGAGGAGATCCCTTTCACCTGTGGTGCTGATATATTAGGTTCCAAGATAAATATGAGCAGCATGTGTAAAGTATCGATGGAGAATATAAACGTAGATATTGAGGCAGGAAATATAGCAGTTAGGGCTGTTGTAAAAGTGTATGCACGTGTAAATTATATGGTGCAAAAGAAATTCTTGGTTGATGTGTATCCAATAGAGGGCGAAGCACCTGCGAAAAGAGCTAGCGTTACTATTTATGTAGTTCAAGTTGCGGATACATTGTGGAAAATTGCTAAAAAATATAATACTACAATTCAAGACATTGCAAGAGTTAATCAAATAGAAGACCCTAATGTTATAAAAGTTTCACAAAAACTTATAATACCAGGTAGAATAATTATATAACTAAAATGCTTTATCATCTTAAAAAAGATGGATATTTCTTTTAGATATAATTAGCCCCAATGTGCTTTAAATAACACATTGGGGCTTTAATTATAGTATATTATTTTAAATTATGTGTAGCAATATTAATTATGTTGTAATATACTAATTTTAATGACATTTCAGTTAAGCGGTAACTTGAGAAACTGGTAATAAGAGTTGGAGGAAAAGCATGTTAGTAAAAGCTTATGGAAAAATAAACATATCTTTAGATGTAGTAGGTAAAAGAGAAGATGGGTATCATTTACTAAAAATGATTATGCAAAATGTAGATTTATATGATTCTATGTCCTTTCAAAAATGTAATAAAGGTATTAATATAAGCTGTAATAAACCTTACATACCTACAGATGAGAAAAATTTAGTATATAAAGCTGCACAACTTTTTATGGATACTTATAATATTCATGAAGGAATAAACATATATCTTAAAAAAAACATTCCGGTTGCCGCAGGTATGGCAGGTGGAAGTGCAGATGCAGCAGCTGTTTTAAAAGCGCTCCCGGAGCTCTTTAAAATAGATGTAGATATTAATGAACTTATGAAGCTAGGCGTGAAAATAGGGGCAGATGTTCCTTATTGCATAATGGGAGGAACAGCACTCTGTGAAGGGATAGGAGAAATTATTACTCCTCTTACGCCTTTTAAAAATCAAATTTTAGTATTGGTTAAACCTAATTTTGGAGTGTCAACAAAGGAAGTTTTTAAAAATTTAGATGTTACCAAAATTTTTAAGCATCCAGATACTGATGCAATAATTAAGGCTATGGAAGAAGAAAAGTTAGAGAATGTGTGTAATGGCATGAAAAACTTGCTTGAAAATGTTACTTTAAGAAAATATCCTGTGCTTAAAAGGATAAAAGAAGATATGATTAAAATGGGTGCAATGGGGTCTATGATGAGTGGAAGTGGACCTACGATATTTGCTTTCTTTGATGATATGTTAAAAGCCCAAAGGTGTTATGATAAATTTAAAACTCAATATAAAGAAATATATTTAACAAGAACAATTTAAATATAATTTTTTAGGAAAACATAAAGAACGTGTAAAAATCATTTGTGATTTTTACACGTTCTTTATATTTATTATCATGTATCTAAGTGAATATTTTTTGCAAGTGTCGTAAAAACTAGCTAGGTAATAAAAATAATATTGCAGTATAGGTTTTTCATAACATGAATTATTCTTCTAATTATACTAAAACAAGGAGTTGAAAATGAGAATATTAGGTTTGTTTGATATATATTTTTTAATAATGATGCTAATTGAAGGTAGTGTGGTACTTAGCGTAGACGTAAGATTTTTTAAAAAGTCTGGCGTAGTAATCCTTAGCAGAAAAGCACATATATTAGGATGGGCCTCAATTATTATAGCTATTACTTTATTTGTACTCAGGTGGATATTTTTAAAAATATGAATAGTTAGATTACACACATAAGGAGGTGAAGCATATGAAGGAAACAATAAACGATAAAATTGAATTAAAAGCAGAAAAAAATATTGAGTACTTAAAAGATCTTTTACAAGATAACTCAGATATGATTTTTAGAACTTTCAATGTGGAAAAGTGGAAGGCATCATTGGTCTATATAGACGGAATGGCAGATAAAATGCTGCTTGATCATTATGTATTAGAGCCATTAATGCTTGCCTCAAAGGGAATACAGGATGTAGAACAAATAAAAGACAATATTCTTGCGGTAACTGATATGCGAGAAGTCAAAAAAATGAGTGAAGGAGTTAATGCTGCACTTTCAGGGGACACATTAATGTTTATAGATAATTTAGATTGTGCCTATGTTATTGCTTCACGTTCTTGGCCTGCTAGAGGGGTGGGTGATCCATCTGGTGAAACTGTAATTCGCGGTGCCCGGGAAGGGTTTACAGAAACTATAAGATTTAATACTGCTTTAATTAGAAGACGAATTAGAGATACGAGGCTACGAATTAAGCGTAATACTTTAGGGACTAGATCTAAAACAGATGTGGTTATTATGTATATTGATGATATAGCAAATAAAGGAGTACTCGATGAACTTGAGCACCGAATCGATAAAATAAACATTGATGCAGTTTTCGATAGTGCATACATAGAGCAGCTAATAGAGGATAATAAATATTCTCCTTTTCCTCAAATACAAAGTACGGAGAGACCGGATGTAGTCGCTGCAGCTTTATATGAGGGAAGAATAGCAATTCTTGTGGATAATTCTCCATTTGCAATTATAGTACCAGCAACATTGCCTAATTTGTTTCAATCACCTGATGATTATTATCAAAGATGGATGCATGGTTCTATAGTTAGATTTATAAGGATGCTAGCTATATTTATTTCCCTTACTGCGCCTGCACTTTATGTAGCAATTACATCTTATCATGCAGAGATAATACCCACTAAATTAGCCTATGCCATAGCAGCCTCAAGGGAAGGTGTGCCATTCCCGGCATTTATAGAGGCTATAATGATGGAAATATTTTTTGCACTGCTTATGGAGGCTGTGGTTAGATTGCCAAGGCCTATTGGAGCTACTATCGGTATTGTTGGAGGGCTTGTTATAGGCCAGTCGGCAGTAAGTGCAGGAATAGTTAGTCCAATAATGATAATTATTGTGGCGATTACTGCTATTACTACATTTGTAACTCCTAACTATGAGGTGGCAACAGCTTTTAGATTTGTTAGATTTTTACTTATTATAGCTTCAGCGATTATAGGCTTTTATGGGATAATGATTGGTCTCATTGTACTTCTTATTCATCTGGTTAGAATGAAGAGCTTCGGAGTGCCTTATTTGGCTCCAGCAGTTAATACTAATATTAAAGATTTAAAAGATATGTATATTAGAGAGCCCATATCTGAGCTAAAAGAAAGGCCTAAATACATGGAAACAGGAGATAAGATAAGACAGAAATAGTTTGAACCGTTTTTTATTTGGAGGTGAATATTATAATATGACAGATAGAGAAAAAGTTGAGGATTTTGGAATATTTACAACCGTTGTGGTAGCCATAGTTGGTGTAGGAATATTTTCAGCGCCAAGGGAAGTCATAGATAAAGTAGGTAGTGATGCATGGATACTTACTATAATTTGTGGGATAGTAATTTTTTTATTATTGCATCTTATATACAGAGTAATGAAGAGGAATAACTTTGAGGATCTCACAAGTATATTACAAAATAATTTTGGTAAGCTCCTCGGAGGGATATTTGCTGTTACTTTTTCAATTTATAGCATATTCATTGTTTCCCTTGGGATGAGGGAATTTGTCGAAGTAATTAAATTATATTTATTAAGGCGAACTCCTACAGAATTTATTTTAATGATTACTATTTTGACGGGGACATATTTAGTAAGAGGTGAAATAGGTGATTTAATTAAGTTTAATGAAATATCATTTTGGGTTATGTTTATTCCAGCCTTTGCAGTGCTAATTCTTACAGTAATAAATGCGGACTTCACGAACTTATTGCCAGTACTTCACAATAAACCATTTGAATATTTTAAGGCTTCTAAATATATTCTGTTTAGTTTTGGTGGAATAGAAATAGTATACCTCGTTCTTCCCTATGCTAAAAACAAGAAAACTTCTTTGGGTGTGCTAAAAAAGAGCATAACATTTGTAACAATATTTTATTTTATAATAATGATTCTTGTTTTAGCGGTATTTTCCAAAGCACAGAGTAAAGTGATATTATGGCCAACTATTACCATGATAAAGTCACTTTCTATACCAGACACATTTATAGAACATTGGGAAGGAGTAGTTATGGCATTTTGGATATTTTTTTATTTCACAACATTTGTTAATACGTATTTCTTCTCATGTGAAATTGTAAAAAATGTAGCTAAGTTAAAAGATAATAAGTTATCCTCACTGTTAATTATGCCTATTATTTATGTCATAGCTTTATATCCAAAAAATATAGCTGAAATTTATAATTTGCAATTCAAAACTAACCCTGTTTTATTAACAGCAATATTTCTTTTTGTAGTGTTACCAATACTTATATTAATTATAGGTAAAAGTAAAGAACGCGGAAGGGGGAAGAGCATAGATGAAATTTAAAAAGATTTTACCAATAATTCTAAGTTGTATTTTATTGAGTGGATGTTGGGATAAAGTGGAAATAGATAGGCGGAACTTCATATCTACTATAGCTGTTGATGCTGGAGAAGATATTAGTAAAGAGAAGGTGTTAAAAAGTATTAAGTCGGATGAGCCATTTGCTGAGAGGCAAATTAAGAAAATCAATGTAACTTATGGATTTCCAGACATGAGTATGCTCGTAACAGGTAAAAGTGCCTTGGATAAGTATATTAATACTGACGCCTATTCTATGGAGGATGCATATTCTGAAGCTACCGCTAAAAGTAGTAGAGATATATACATGGGACATACCAAGCTTTTAATATTAAGTAGTAATTTATTAAAACATAAGGATACTGTTAAAGAAATAATAGATTACATGCAGCGAAATCCTAATATAAATAGGATGATGCAGGTTGTTGTTTCGGACGGTTCAGCACAAGATTATGTAAAATTTAAACCTATGACTGAAAATAGTTCACAATATTATATTTCAGGACTTATGGATAATAGCAAAAGAAATTCTAGAATTATGAGCACTACTTTAAATGAATTGCTTATATTATTAAGTGAAAATGGCAATGCCCTATTGCCTAGAATAACGATAGATAAGGGAAAAAATGAATTGATGTTAACGGGGGCTGCCATAATTAAAGGTTATGAGTTAAAAGGATATTTTACGCCAATTGAATTATTAGATATTCAATTGCTAAATGGTAAGTTTAAGGTTGGTAAAAAAGTAATATATGTGGATGGTCATCCTGTCGATTATGTGATAGATGGATATACAAGAAAAATGAAAGTTGTTGAAGAAGGAAACAAATTAGTTATCAATGTAAATATAAACCTTGAGGGGCAGATAAGTGAATATTATGTAGGTAAAAAAATACTTGATAAAGGTGAGTTACAAAGGTTACAAAATAATTTTAATAAGTCTATTAGTAAAGAATGTGAAAAAATTATGGAAATTGCTATAAAAGAATTTGGGATAGATCCCTTTGGTACCAGAGAATATATAGAAAAATTTAAACCAGCTTTGTGGGAAAAAATAGGAAATAAATGGGATGAAGAGTATAAAAAAATATCAGTAAAAGTAATTGTTGATACTGAAATTCGTAGAATTGGAGCGGTTCAATGAATACAATTACATAATATGGTAATGATATTAATATAGATTTATTATATCCGGGGGGGATAAACATGAAAAAATTTATATTAACAAGTTTTGCCGTAATGATTATAATTTTAATAGCTCTAAATTCAACGAGTACAAGTGGGAAAGCAAGCCAAAGCGATGTTGCGAGTAAACTTATAAGATTTCATGTAATAGCTAATAGTGATGATAAAATAGATCAAAATATAAAATTAAAAGTAAGAGATTCTGTTTTAAAATATATATCACCAAAAATTGTGGATTGTAAAAATATAAAAGAATCAAGAAAAATTATAAATAATGAAAACGAAAATATCAAAATAATTGCGCAGAAAGTTATAAAAGAAAATGGGTTTAAATATTCAGTAGCTACCTCTCTATCAGAAGAATATTTCCCGGTTAAAACCTATGGAAATATAACTTTACCTCAAGGCAAATATGAGGCATACAGAATAATTATTGGAACGGGCACAGGGCAAAACTGGTGGTGTGTAATGTTTCCTCCGCTATGTTTTGTAGATATTACAAAAGGTAATGTGTCTTATGAAAAAACTGAAAAAGAAATGAAAACAGTATTATCAGATGATGAATATAGTGTGGTAGATAACACTGTTAGTAGCAAAAAAATAGTTGTAAAATTTAAACTAGGAGAAATTTTTACTAAATTATTTGGCTAAGAATAAATCAAATAGCTAATATGGCATATAAAAATTAATGATTTTTATATACCACCTTGTAAAATATCAGGAGGAAAACATATGAAAATGTCAAAGAAAAGAATTTTGTATACAAGTGTTGTAACTATAATTATTGTGTTTTCAACTACGTTTGCTATATTAATGTTTTTGGAAAGACTAGATTATAGAAATTATCTTCAGGGACAGTATAGTAAAAATATGTATGAACTTGTTGACTCTGTACAAAATATAAGAGTAAATTTAGGTAAGTCCGCTATTGTTGGTTCCCCTGAGCAAAGTATAATAGTATTTGAAGAAATTTTCAGATATTCTGCTACTGCAAATGATAAATTGCATTCGTTGCCAATTGATCAATCAGTTGTTGGGGATACTAGTAAATTTTTAACTCAAGTAGGAGACTTTTGTTATACTTTAGCTCAATCAGCATCGGAAGGAAAGAAACTTAATGATAAACAGTATGCATTAATTGATACTTTGGAAATACAATCATACACACTTCAAGAACAATTAAATGGTGTTCTTTCGCAAATTAATGATGGTAAAGTTAAATGGGGAGAAATCAGGAAAAAAAGTAGCATAGCTCTTACAAAAACAGAAGATGATCTTGTGACTAAAAAGTTTACAGGCATACAAAAGCAAATAGTGCAGTATCCGGCATTAATTTATGATGGGCCTTTTTCTGATAATATCGTCGAAACAAAGCCTAAAGTATTGTCCCAAAAGGAAGTTAGTGAAAAAAATGCGGTTGAAGTTATAAACAATATGTTTGGAAAGGACAAAATTGAAAAGATTGAATATAAGTCACAAGCTGGAAAGACAAAGATACCAACTTATACGTTTTATATATCATTTAAAGGGAGAGATAAAGGTGATACTAAAACAGTAATAGAGATAAGCAAAAATGGTGGTAAGGTAGTTTATTTATTGGATAATAGAACTTTGGGTAAACCAACATTAAATATCCCAAAAGCAATAGAAGGTGGAAGTAAGTTTCTTTTCAAAATAGGATATAAAAACATGGAGCCTACATATACTCTGAACTATGGGAATACAGCGGTGGTAAGTTATGTGTATAAACAAAATAATGTAGCAATTTATACAGATCAAGTAAAACTTAAAATTGCTCTAGATGATGGTAGTATTATAGGAATTGAATCTGAAAAATTTTTAGTTTCACATGTAGAAAAGAGGGAAATGATTACTCCGAAAATAACAGAAACTAAAGCACGAGAAAAAGTTGGTGCAAGGCTAAAAATAAATAAAGTTAGTTTAGTTATTATACCTACGGAGACTAATAAAGAAGTTTTGTGTTATGAATTCTTGGGGTCATATAAGGGAAAGGATTTTATAGTATATATTAATGCTAGTACTGGTTATGAACAAAGAATAATAGAAATAATTGATACACCTAATGGAAAGCTAACAATTTAGCAATATGGAAGGTTATATGGGCATAAATGTTTAGGATAGTAACTTATAGAAAGGATATATGTGTAGAAAGTGCAGATATATCCTTTCTTCTATTTAATTATTTTGAAATTACCATTAAATCATCTCCTGGGTCGCTGAAAATTAACAACTTTGGAAGCAGATTTAGACTGCCAGCAAAGCAATTTTACTGGGCTAGACAACTGCAAATTATAGAAGATGGCAGATTTGAAGCTTCCAAAATGTTGTTAAAATTTCAAGTTGTGTTATTATATACGGTGAAGTTAAAAAATTAAAATACAAAGTAGTATGCACAATGATATAATATGAACTATATTAAAAAAATCGGTAAGAATTATATTAAGTTTATTTAGTAAACTTATGTTTTTAATATTAGTATAATAGTAATTATGGTTATAAGGAGAGAATGTTTATGAAAAAGAGATTAGCGGTATTATTTGGTGGACAGTCTACAGAACATGAAGTTTCTAGAGCGTCAGCAACATCAGTATTAAAAAATATTGATCAAACGAAATATGACATATACCCTATAGGAATAACTAAGGATGGGTTATGGTTTCAATATACTGGTAAGGTAGAAAATATAGATAATGGAGAATGGGAAACGGACGAGTACTTTAAAGTGCCAGAAGGGCAAAAACTTATATTTAATAAAGAAGTAGATGTTGTGTTCCCAGTATTACACGGTTCCTTTGGAGAAGATGGAACTATTCAAGGTATGTGTAAATTATCTAATATTCCCTGCGTAGGTCCTGGAGTAATGTCGTCTGCTATTTGCATGGATAAGATTTATACAAAATATTTGCTTGAAAAATTTAATGTAAAGCAAGCTGAATATGTTGTAATAAATGCTAGCGAATATGTAAAAGATAAAGATACTCTAACAGAAAATGTAGAAAAAAAATTAGGTTATCCGGTATTTATAAAACCGTCTAATGGGGGGTCTTCTGTAGGGATAACAAAAGCACACAACAAGTCTGAACTAATATTTGGAGTAGGAGAAGCTCTAAAATATGATAGAAAAGTTCTAGTTGAACATGCTATTAATGCAAGGGAAATTGAAGTAGGAGTCCTTGGCAATGATTATCCAATGGCGACTATACCAGGAGAGATAATTCCAGCAAAAGAGTTTTATGATTATGAAGCTAAATATAAAAATGAGGAATCTAAGCTTTTAATACCTGCAGCATTTAATGAAGCAAAATTACAGAACATTAAAGAGATAGCTATAAAAATTTATAAAATATTAGATTGCGCTGGTATGGCAAGAGTCGACTTCTTAGTAGACAAAGAAACAGAAGATGTTTATTTAAATGAAGTTAATACTATACCAGGTTTTACTAAAATAAGTATGTACCCTAAAATGTGGCAAGCTACAGGGAAAACTTATGTTGAACTTATTGATGAGCTTATTAAATTAGCTATTGAAAGAAACAATAAATAGCTACTGGTAGAATGCAGCTGAGATAACAGATGAATATAGCTGAGATAACAGATGAATACAGCTGTGATAACAGATGAATATAGTGGAGAGAGGCGAAATACTTATGACCACAGCTTTAGCTATGATTTCTGGAGGCCTTGATAGTGCTCTTGCAGCAAAACTTGTGAAAGAACAAGGAATAGAAGTTATTGGTATATGTTTTAAATCCAACTTTTTTGGTGAAAAGAATGCACTGAAAATGGTTAAACAAATAGATATACCGCTAGAAGTTGTAGATTTTTCAGATGCACATTTTCAAATGATGAAAAATCCAAAACATGGTTATGGTAAAAATATGAATCCTTGTATTGATTGCCATGCCATGATGATGAGGTATTGTGGAGATTTACTCGAAAAATTCCATGCTGATTTTATTATTACGGGAGAAGTTTTAAATCAAAGACCTATGTCTCAAAACAGATCATCTTTAGACGTAGTAAAAAATGAATCCGGAATAGGAGATAAAATATTAAGGCCATTATGTGCGAGGAATCTTAATCCAACTCAAATGGAGATAGATGGTCTAATCGATAGAGAAGCGCTTATGAATATAGAAGGAAGAAATAGAAAGGTTCAAATGGAGCTTGCAAGTAAGTGGGGTATTTTAGATTATCCATCACCTGCCGGTGGTTGTAAACTTACAGAACCTAATTATTCTATAAGGCTTAAGGATCTTTTAGATCATAAAGAAAATCCAACGAAAAGAGATCTTAAATTACTAAGAATAGGAAGGCAATTTAGGTTATCTAAAGATTCAAAGATTATATCTACAAGAACGGAGAAAGAAGGAGATCTTCTAGAACAACTTTTAACAAAGGAAGATTTGATGTTTTTAGCTAAGGACTATAATGGTTCTACAGTTGCTATAATAGGTATTGCTACAAATGAAGACATTGAGTTTGCAGCAAGAATAACGGGCAGGTATTGTAAAGGGCAAGGCGAGAAAGTTGTATCTATTAGTTATGGAAAAGATTATGAGAGTCTAGACAGAGTTATAGATGCAATACCTGCAACGCAGGAAGAAATAAATAACTATATTATAAATTAGTGAGGAGTAAGTTTATGCAAAAGAGCAAGGTTATGGAGAAGAATGCTGTAATTTCAGTAGTTAGCAGACAGTCCGATAGTGAAGAAGATGGTGATGAAATTGAGGTGGTAACACCTGGAAAATTTTACAAGGAAGGCGATTGCTATTATGCAGTATACGAGGAAACAGAAATTTCAGGAATGGAAGGAACCACTACTACATTTAAAATTGATGAAGAAAAATTTACACTTATAAGAACTGGAACCACTAACACTGAGATGAACTTTAAAAAATATTCAAGAGACTTAACTCTATATAATACACCTCATGGAGCATTAGATCTTACAGTTGATACTAGAGAACTAAAAATGAATGTAGATAATGGTGGCGGAGATGTATTTATAGATTATGATATGATAATAGGAAACCAACAAGTTTTGAGTACGATTTTGGAAATTAAGATTAAAGCACAATAAAAATAAGGCTATGTTTTATTTAGAATATAGCTTTAAATTATAAATTTCATTTTATGGATAGTTTTTATGAATAAATGTCAATAATTTAATTGATACAATAATTCAAAAAAACTTAGGAGTGGTTTAATGTTGAAAAATATTGATTATGAAAAGATAATAGAAGCTATCTGTTATGTGAAAGGTATTAAAAGGCATGAATCATTAAAAATATTAAAAGATAGAGAATGCAAATACATATTATTCCTATTATTACAAAAGCATAAATGTGATGATGTTGAAATCGCTTATAAAAAGTTTCTAATTTCTAACAAAAGAGCTGTTAATTATGGGGTAAAAAAAGCAGAAGAACGATTTTTTATTAATAAAGAATTTAGAGAAATGTATTTTGAAATAGAGAACATATTAGGGATATAAAGATAGGCATATGATGAAATTTGCAAGTATAAGGCTGATTATAAAGTAAATGAGAATTACATTTATATGAATTTTAAGCTCTAAAAATAAAATTAAAAGTCGAAAAAACAAAAAAACACTGGTGAATGATAAAAAAATGTGATAAGATATTAATATTGTTTTTAAAAAAACCTATACCATTATATTTATAGGGTAATTTCTATTATAAAATTGTAAACGACATTTGTCAAGCTATTTTAAAAGTAATTAATATAAACTTTCAAAAGTTTTTTATAGGAATACATCAACAATATATGAAAAATAAAGGTTATCTCACAATCAGTTATAAATCATAGGAGGAGTTATTATGGGTAGTACTAAGTACATATTTGTCACAGGTGGAGTAGTTTCATCTCTAGGTAAAGGAATAACAGCAGCTTCATTAGGTAGGCTTTTGAAAAATAGAGGGCTTAAGGTTTCTATTCAAAAATTTGATCCATATTTAAATGTAGATCCAGGTACCATGAGTCCATATCAGCATGGAGAAGTTTTTGTAACAGATGATGGTGCTGAAACAGATTTAGATTTAGGACATTATGAGAGGTTTATTGATGAAAATCTAAGTAAGAGTAGTAATGTAACTACAGGAAAAGTGTATTGGTCAGTTATAACTAAAGAGAGAAGAGGAGATTTCTTAGGCGGTACTGTACAAGTAATACCACATATAACTAATGAGATAAAAGAAAGAGTCTATAGAGTAGCTAAAGAAAAAGATGTAGATGTTGTTATAACTGAAATTGGTGGAACTATTGGAGATATTGAATCTTTACCTTTTTTAGAAGCCATAAGACAGGCACAATATGAAGTGGGAAAAGAAAATGTTTGCTTTATCCATGTTACATTAGTACCATATTTAAGAAAAGCTGGAGAGCTTAAAACAAAACCTACTCAACATTCTGTAAAAGAATTAAGAAGTATAGGTATTCAACCAGACATCATAGTATGTCGTTCTGAAAAGGAAATATCTGAAGATATGAAGGCTAAAATTGCTATGTTCTGTAATTTAGAAGCGGACTCTGTAATTCAAAATTTAGATGCTGATAATTTATATGAAATACCACTTATGCTTCATAATGAAGGGTTAGACACTTTAGTATGTAAAAAATTAAAACTAGATTGTCATGAAATAGATAATACTGCATGGATAGATATGGTTGATAGATTAAAAAACCTATCTGGAAATGTTAAGATAGCATTAGTTGGAAAATATGTAGAACTTCATGATGCATATATTTCTGTTGTTGAGGCACTTAGTCATGGAGGCCTTGCTAATGATTGTAATGTAGAAGTTAAGTGGATAAATGCTTGTGATGTAACAGCTGAGAATGCACACGAAATACTAGGTGATGTTCACGGAATATTGGTTCCAGGTGGATTTGGTGACAGAGGAATAGAAGGTAAAATTGAGGCAACGAAGTATGCTAGAGAAAATAAAGTGCCATATTTTGGAATATGCCTTGGTATGCAGTGTGCTGTTATAGAGTATGCAAGAAATGTTGCTGGATTAAGTGGAGCTAATAGTTCTGAAATCAATCCAGAAACTAAGCATCCGGTAATAGATTTAATGCCAGATCAAAAGGATTTAGATGAAAAAGGTGGCACTATGAGACTTGGATTATATGCATGTAAATTAGCAAAAGATTCGAACGCTCATGAAGCTTATGCAGATGAAGTGATATATGAAAGACATAGACATAGATATGAATTTAATAATGAATATAGAAAAGCAGTAACTGATGCAGGACTTTCACTTACAGGAACAAGTCCTGATGGAAAATTGGTTGAGATAGTTGAGATTAAGGATCACCCTTGGTTTGTTGGAGTTCAGTTTCATCCAGAACTTAAATCTAGACCAAATAACCCTCATGTACTATTTAGTGATTTTATTAAAGCAGCAATAGAAAACGATAGATAGCATTAAAATATATCCTATGGAGTGGACAAATGAAAAAAAGTCTACACTATGGGATATTTTTTCAATAATTTTAGAACAAGTTGAGAATCTTAAATAGAGTGGATTAAAATTATGAAATAGGATATAATTAACACAATATATCATTTCAAAAAATTCATTGGATAGTATACTCGTTTTAAATTCCCATGATATTTATAAAATAGATATTACATATGAAATACCCTTCGGAGGTGCAGATTTTGATAAATGAAGATTTCGAAAATATGACAGTAGTCGAGCTAAAGCAGCGATGTAAAGAGCTTGGCATTAAAAATATTTCTAAGCTTAAGAAAAGTGAGCTAATTGGAGAGATAAATAAAACATCACAAGTTTCTATGCAAAAAGATGGAGTAATTTTAAGAGAAAAGATAAGTCCCAAAAGCTCTTCTGCAGTTGAAGATAATGTTATAGACAATTCAGAAAAACATATCGAAACAGAGCCAGTTCAAAGGACTAAACCTATATTGAATGAAAACATTGATACAGGTTTTAAAAATCAAAATGAAAATAAAAAAGAACAATTGCAAGAAATGATAAATGAATCGGGTTCGGCAAGAGGAGTTCTCGAAATAATTGAAAATAATAGCTATGGTTTTCTAAGAGGACACAATTATTTATCAGGTTCTGATGATATTTATGTTTCACCATCTCAAATTAGAAGATTTAATTTAAAGACAGGCGATGAGGTAGAAGGTAAGGTCAGAACACCTAAGGAAGGCGAAAAATTTAAGGCATTACTGTACGTACTAAAGGTAAATGGAGAAAATCCAGAAAGAGCAGTAGGTAGAAAACCTTTTGAAAAGCTAATACCTATTTATCCAACACAAAGGCTGATACTTGAAACTAATGCAGCTGATTTATCTTCAAGAATGATGGATATTATTTCTCCTATAGGTAAAGGACAGAGAGGTATAATTGTAGCACAGCCAAAAGCAGGGAAAACAACACTTCTTAAAAAAATCGCTAATAGTATCTCTATAAATCACCCAGAAGTAAAATTAATAGTTGTTTTAATAGATGAGAGACCAGAAGAAGTAACTGACATGCAAAGATCAATTAAAGGTGAGGTTATATATTCAACATTTGATGAAGAACCGGATCATCATACGAAAGTAGCTTCTATGGTGCTTGAAAGAGCTAAAAGAATGGTGGAACAAGGTCAAGACGTAGTTATCCTACTAGATAGTTTAACTAGGCTTGCTAGAGCCTACAATTTAACTATAACACCTTCTGGAAGAACTTTATCTGGAGGACTTGATCCTAGTGCACTCTTAATGCCAAAAAAATTCTTTGGAGCAGCTAGAAACATTGAAGAGGGTGGAAGTTTAACTATACTTGCAACAGCACTCGTGGAAACAGGAAGCAGAATGGATGATATGATCTTTGAAGAATTTAAGGGTACAGGTAACATGGAGGTTCACTTAGATAGAAAACTTCAAGAAAGAAGAATATTTCCAGCTGTGGATATCTACAAATCAGGGACAAGAAGAGAAGATTTATTACTTACAAAGATTGAGATGGAGACTATATATAATCTAAGAAAGATAATGTATAGAGAAGGCAATGCTTTGGGCGTAACAGAGAAACTTCTGAATTTATTATCTACGACTAAGAGTAATAAGGAATTTTTAGAAATGATAAATAAGAATTTTGAATTATTAGCTAGATAATACGCAGGTCTGAAAGAGATGACATGCAGCTCTGAAAGAGATGATTAGCAGCTCTGAAAGAGATGATTAATATAAAGTATTTAAATGGCATATAATAAGATGGTATAATTATTGCTTAATCTTATTATATGCCACTTATTTTTATAAATGAAAAAATGGAAAAGATAATTAAATCTTTTCCATTGCTATATTATTCTGCATCTTCTCTTTTTATGTTAAATTTCTTCATGAATCTATCAACTCTTCCACCGGCATCAATATTCTTTTGCTTACCAGTATAGAATGGATGGCAATTAGAACATACGTCTACTTTAAGTTCTTGTTTAGTAGATCCTGTAGTAAAAGTGTTTCCACATGCGCATTTAACAATTGTATCGTGATGATATTCTGGTTGTATTTCTTTTTGCATATTTTTCACCTCTTTTTAAAATAAATATATACCCGTATTGTCAACTATTCAATTTTATCATATAATTAATAATTAAGTCAATAAGAATAAAATTATTTTTTTACTTTATTATATAGTATATATTTGATAAAATATATATGGTTAAAATTTTTATTTGAATTAACTGTAATTTTGAGATATGGATTAATAAACTGGAGGAATAAATATGTACGGACCAAAGAATCATGGCTGGGTAGAAGTTATCATAGGACCTATGTACAGTGGAAAATCTGAAGAACTTATACGCAGAATAAGAAGAACTAAAATTGCAAAGCAGAAAGTACAGGTTTTTAAGCCAGAAATCGATAATAGATATAGTAAAGACGATGTGGTATCTCATTGTGGAGAAAAGGAAGAGGCAGTCAGGGTTAAGGATAGCTCACAAATATTAGAACTTTTAGATGTTGATACACAAGTTATTGCCATAGACGAGGTGCAGTTTTTCGACGAGGGTATTATAGATATAATTACATCGCTTGCGGATGATGATAAAAGAGTTATATGTGCGGGTCTGGATATGGATTTTAGAGGTGAACCTTTTGGACCTATACCAGCACTTCTGGCAATAGCAGAATTTGTTGATAAAATTCAGGCGATTTGTGTGGTTTGTGGTAATCCTGCTACTAGAACCCAACGTTTAATTAATGGAAAACCAGCTAAATACGAAGATAAAATTGTATTAATTGGAGCTACGGAGTCTTATGAAGCAAGATGCAGAAAGTGTCATATAGTACCAAAAGAGGGGGGTTAACTATGGCTAGAAAGACGAGTGTGGGGGGTCAAGCAGTAATTGAAGGAGTTATGATGAGGGGGAGCGATGGAATTGCAACTGCGGTGAGAACTGAGCAGGGGGAAATCGTGATAGAGAAAAAAGGCTATACCTCATATACTAAAAAAAATAAATTAGTAGGACTACCAATAATAAGAGGATTCATTTCTTTAATTGAATCATTAATTATAGGCGTAAAAACTCTGAATTATTCAGCTTCTTTTTTTGAAGAGGAAGGAGAACCTTCGAAATTAGATAAAGTTATACAAAAAATGTTCAAAGATAAAAGTAATGATGTAATTATGGGGATATCTCTTGTAATTTCTTTGGTCTTCTCAGTAGGGTTGTTTTTTATTTTACCAACGCTTGTAGCTAATTTGTTTAGTAAATTGGGTGCAAGCACTATGGGCATGAATATTGTAGAGGGAATTATTAGAGTGTTGATATTTTTGTTGTATGTGTATCTAATAGGAAAAATGGAAGATATTAAGAGAGTGTATGAGTATCATGGTGCAGAACATAAAACTATATTTTGTTATGAGAGCGAAGTTGAATTAACTCCAGAAAATGCATCTAAATTTGGAAGACTACATCCAAGATGTGGAACGAATTTCTTATTTTTAGTTATGATAGTTAGCATTATAGTGTTTTCTTTAACTGGTTGGAACTCAATTGGGGAGAGAATAATGTATAGAATTATATTACTTCCTTTGATTTCAGGTATAAGTTATGAAATTATTAGATGGATGGGGAAAAGCGATAGTAATTTAGCTAAAATTCTTTCTTATCCAGGACTTGAATTACAAAACTTAACCACAAGAGAACCGAATTTATCTCAATTAGAGGTTGCAATAAGAGCACTTAAAGCTGCAGAGGGAATTGTAGATTAATTAATATGAAATATTGAAAATATTAAGAATATTTGCAAAGAATGAATGGAGGTTGTGAAAATTAATATAATTAAAGAAAATACTATACAAGAAGTACTTTTAGAGTCATATGAAATTTTAAAAAAGGTTAATATTGAAAGTTATTTGTTAGATTCACAACTTTTACTTGGTAAGGTTTTAAATAAGGATAAATTGTTCATAATGATTAATAGAGACTTTAAACTTAATATAGAGCAAGAAAATGAGTTTTTTATGTTAATTGAGATTAGAAAAAATAAAATGCCTATAAAATACATTCTTGGCGAGTGTGAATTTATGGGTATGGATTTTATAGTAAAACCAGGAGTATTAATACCGAGACCTGATACTGAAATTTTGGTTGAGGAAGTAATAAAATGTGTAAAGGAAAAAGGCTTTACGCAGATATGTGATGTTTGTACTGGGAGTGGAGCTATTGGTATATCGATAGCTGAATTTATTAAAGAGGCTAGAGTGACGCTTTATGATATATCAGAAGAGGCTTTAGCTGTTGCAAAACTAAATATAGAAAGGTTTAAATTATCTAAAAGAATTAACATAGGGCAAGGTGATTTGTTACAAATAGCAATTAAACAACATAAAAAATTTGATGTAATAGTATCTAATCCACCATATATAAAAGAAGAGGTTATACCTACTTTGATGGAAGATGTAAAGGGATATGAACCATTTATAGCACTATGTGGTGGTGAAGATGGTCTTGATTTTTACAGGAGAATCACAAAAGAAAGTGAACAGGTTTTAAAAAAAGGTGGAATTTTAGCTTTTGAAATAGGATACGATCAAAAGGAATTAGTTACGGGTATATTATCTAAATCAGGATTTAATAATATAGAATGTATTAAAGATTTATCGGGAAATGATAGGGTTATTAAGGCCACTATAATGGATTAGTTGCCTAGCAAATCAGATGTTAAATAAAGGTAATAAGCGGGTGGAAGTAATTTGTATATTGTATCCGATTATGATATAATTAAGTAATGTGAAAATATATATACGGAGTGATAAAAATGTTAGATAGACTGGATTTTACGGAAAATAAGTATGATGAACTTTCAATGAAAATTGGCGATCCATTGGTTATAGCTAATCAAAAGGAATGGCAAAAACTATGCAAAGAACACGCGGGACTCGAAATAATTGTTATAAAATATAGAATATATAAAAAAGCTAAACAAGATTTAGAAACAAATAAAGAAATGCTTAAAGAAGAATCAGATAAAGAAATGAAAGATATGATTCAAGAGGAAATTAAAGAATTAAATGAAATTAAGGAAACAACACAAGAAGAATTAAGAATTTTACTTTTGCCTAAGGATCCAAATGATGAGAGAAATGTATTTGTGGAAATTAGAGCAGGGGCTGGTGGAGATGAAGCCGCACTATTTGCAGCAAATCTTTTTAGAATGTATACAAGATATGCAGAGCGTAATAGATGGAAAGTTGAAGTTATGAGCGCTAATGAAACTGATATTGGTGGATTCAAAGAAATAGTGTTTATGATAAAAGGTGAATCTACCTATAGTAAATTCAAATATGAAAGTGGAGTGCATAGAGTCCAAAGGGTTCCAGACACAGAGTCAAGTGGAAGGATTCATACGTCTACAGCTACTGTAGCAGTTTTACCTGAAGTTGACGATGTGGATATTGAAGTTAATGCTAATGATTTAAGAATAGATGTGTTTAGAGCATCTGGTAATGGAGGACAATGCGTTAATACAACAGATTCAGCAGTAAGAATGACGCATATTCCAACAGGACTTGTAGTTTCTTGCCAGGATGAAAAATCCCAGTTAAAGAATAAAGAAAAAGCTCTTAAAATACTAAAATCTAGATTGTTTGATAGAGCTGAAGCTGAGAGATCAGCAGGGATAGCTGAAGAGAGAAAGAGTCAAGTAGGTACGGGAGATAGAAGTGAGAGAATAAGAACATATAATTATCCTCAAGGCAGGATAACTGATCATAGAATCGGGTTAACCTTGTATAAACTAGATGCTTTTCTTGATGGAGACATAGATGAAATGCTTAATAGCTTAATAACAGCTGATCAAGCAGAAAAGATGAAAGCAATGGGTAATAATAATAACTAAAATATTATTATGAGTGAAAGGTGAAATTATGAATATAAATAAAGCCATTAGAAAGCAAAAAAAAACTTATGAAGGGTTTATGCTATCAATGTGCTTTATTTTTGTTTTATTACCAATTGTACTAATGATATCAAAAATTATGAATGCTTTTTTTGCAATTTATTTAATTTTCATTGAGGTAATGATTACTTTTGTGCTACTGCTTAGAATTAATGAAGAATATATTGATTTTAAGCAGAATGGTTATAAAATAAGTATATTGTGTGGAATAACAAAGGTTAAATTTATTATTATATGTAAAAAGGTTGATTTAGTACATACAGAAGGCCATGGTAGGAATTTAAGGATCATTATAATAACAAAATCTGGGTTTAGAAATAAAAAAATTCGCCCTGTGGATATAAATTTTTTTATGAAATATCCTTATGTAGCTAAAATGTATATTGATATTAAGCTTCAAAATCCAGAAAAAACATATTTCTATTTTGTGATTAATAACGGTGGATTTAAAAAATATAGTTTATTAAATGTTTTATATAAAACTTGTGATCAAGCAGTATTTTCAGATGATGCTATAGAAAATATAAAAGAATATAGAGATTAAGTGTTTCTAAAACTAAGAGGTGTAAGGATGGATACAAAGATTGTGATTTTAGATGTAAATAATATAGCGCAAGACATAGTTAATGAAGCAGGTCTAGTTATAAAAAATGGTGGATTAGTTGCTTTCCCAACAGAAACGGTTTATGGCCTTGGAGCAAATGCATTAGACAAGACAGCTGTAGAAAAAATTTTTAAGGCTAAAGGTAGACCACAGGATAATCCACTTATTGTACATGTAGCTAATCGCAATATAGAGTGCTTAGTTAAAGAAGTACCCGATATAGCTAAGGAAATAATGAGTAAATACTGGCCAGGACCAATAACACTAATTTTCAATAAATCTGATTTGGTTCCAAATACTACAAGTGCGGGCCTTGATACTGTAGGCATACGTATGCCATCAAGCGTTATTGCGAGAAAACTTATTGAAGCAGCTGGAACACCTATTGCGGCTCCATCAGCTAATATATCTGGTAGACCTAGCCCTACAGAGGTGGAAAGTTGTATTGAAGATTTAAGTGGAAAGATAGAATATATTCTAGGTGGAGAGAAAAGCCCAATAGGCATTGAGTCAACAATAGTTGATTGCACTTGCACTCCACTTTGTATACTTAGACCAGGAGCTATAACTATTGAGATGCTAAGAGATATAGATGAGGATATATATATTGATAAGAATGTAATGTCTAAACCAAAAAAAGATTTTAAGCCTAAGGCACCTGGTATGAAGTATAGACATTATGCACCAAAAGCTCCAGTAAAAATTATATGTGGAGACATAGAGAAAACTATTGCAAAAATCAATGAAATAGTGCAAACTAATATGGGCAACAAAAAAATAGGGATTATTGCAACAGACGAAACTAAAGATAGATATCCTTTTGGCACTGTTGTTTCCTTAGGAGATAGAAAACAGTTAGAGACCGTGGGTAGAAACCTATTTGAAGTTTTAAGGAGTTTTGATGCTATAGATGTAGATTTAATATTATCAGAAGCCTTTGAGGAAAAGGGCCTAGGATATGCTATAATGAATAGGCTTAAGAAATCTGCAGGTTTTGATATAACTTACGTATAGGAAAATATAAGGAGGATGACTATGGATATATTATATGTTTGTAATGAAAAAATGAAAAGAAGCTATATATTAGAAGCTATTTTCAATAAAATATGTATTGTAAATAATATAGTCCCCCAAATTAGAAATATTTTATTTTCTTCAAAACAAATTAAAGCTTCAAAAAATAATGTGTATTTATTATTTGATAAGATATGGAAGATAGTAGCATTTGAATAGTTTATTTAAATGCCGATATCTTCTTTTTTTGTAATATTATATATTATAACAAAAAAAATTTGGAGGTGCTTTATAATGAGAATAGCATTGGGTAGTGATCATGGTGGTTTGAACTTGAAAAAAGAAATAATTAAACACCTAAAGAGTAAAAATATTGAGGTAACAGACTTTGGTACTCATACTGAAGATTCCTGTGATTATCCGGATTATGCACTAAAGGTTGCGGAGGAAGTAGTAGCAGGAAACTTTAAACTTGGAATACTCGTATGTGGTACAGGGATTGGAGTAAGCATTTGTGCTAATAAAGTACCTGGAATACGGGCTGCATTATGTGGTGATACTTTTAGTGCCCATGCAACGCGTGAACATAATAATGCTAACATACTTACACTTGGAGAACGAACTACCGGAATAGGATTAGCAATAGACATAGTAGATACTTTTATAAATGCTAAATTCTTAGGAGAAAGGCATCAAAGAAGAATTGATAAAATTACTGAAATTGAAAAAAAATATAGTAAATAAAATATTAGGAGGAAATACATTATGAGTAAAGTAACACAAATCACACACCCACTTATACAACATAAATTGGCATACATAAGGGACAAAAATACAGGTTCGAAATATTTTAGAGAGCTAGTTGAAGAGGTTGCTATGCTTATGGCTTATGAAGTTACACGTGATATACAAGTCGAAGAAGTAGAAATCGAAACTCCTATTTGCACGACTAAATGTAAAGTTCTAGCTGGAAAGAAAATGGCTATAGTACCTATACTTAGAGCGGGCCTTGGAATGGTTGATGGTGTTCTTAAGCTTATACCAGCAGCTAAGGTTGGACACATAGGAATGTATAGGGATGAGGAAACACTTCAACCAGTTGAGTATTTCTGTAAATTGCCTCAGGACATTAGTGAAAGAGATGTAATAATTACGGATCCTATGATTGCGACTGGTGGTTCTGCAATAGATGCAATTTCAGCTCTTAAGAAAAGAGGAGCAAAGAATATAAGAATTATGTGTCTTATAGCAGCACCTGAAGGAATTAAAGCTATTAGTGACGCGCATCCAGATGTAGATATATATGCAGCTTCAATTGATGAAAAACTAAATGAACAAGGATATATTGTGCCAGGTCTTGGGGATGCTGGAGACAGATTATTTGGAACTAAATAAAAAGGTAATAATAAAAAGCAACTTACAGAAAAATTTCTGTAAGTTGCTTTTTAAATTTATATTGTCTTATTTGAAATATCTATTAAGTAATCCCTGGAATGCACAACCATGACGAGCTTCATCTTTACACATTTCATGTACTGTATCGTGTATAGCATCATAGTTAAGTTTTTTAGCTAAAGTAGCTAAATCTTTTTTACCTTGACAAGCGCCATGTTCTGCATCAACTCTCATTTCAAGATTTTTCTTAGTATCACCTGTCACTACTTCTCCAAGCATTTCTGCAAATTTTGAAGCGTGATCAGCTTCCTCAAAGGCAATTCTTTTATAAGCTTCTGCAACTTCTGGGAAACCTTCTCTATCAGCTTGACGACTCATTGCTAAGTACATACCAACCTCACTACACTCTCCAACGAAGTTAGCTCTCAATCCTTCTACAACTTCAGCATCTACTCCTTTGGCAACTCCAACTTTATGTTCATCTGCCCATTCCATTGCGCCTTCAGTTTTCTCTACAAATTTATCACTTTTAGCTCCACAAACAGGACAGACATCAGGTGCAGATTCCCCTTCATAGATATATCCACATACTGTACAAACAAATTTCTTCATATATATTTCCCCCTCGTATTTCTTTGAGTAAGATAACAATTATAAATTGAATCCTCTCATATATTAGTTATATAATTTGCTAAATAGAATAAAAATTAATATTTATCTTTGCTACAATTACTACTATACAACAACGGATAATAATTATCAAGTAAAATTTAATGTCTTTTAAGAAAGAGTTCGGCAATATTCGACAATTGGATCAAATTAGAATGTCCTCAATTCCATTTAAATCTTTTATTTGAAACAGATTTTTATTAAAATCTATTAACCCATCACTTTTCATATTAACAAGTTCCCTTGAAAGAGATGGTCTTTGTACACCAAGATGCTCAGCCAAATTTTTCCTTGACATAGGAAGTACTAAATCTAAATTTTTTTGAATTTCATATTGAGATAATAAATAGTTAGATATTTTTTGTCTTAAAGTTTCAAAAGATAGTTCTTTAATTTTTCGATTTAATAGAAGGATTTTACTAGATAACAATTGCATGAAATTATTCAATACTATAGGATATGAGCTACACATAGATATAACATCTTTTTTTGAAATATAGAGTATTATTGAACCAATAGATGAGATTATAGTAGCGGGATATATATTTGTCTCTGAGAAAGCTATTGCTTCACCAAAAATTTTTCCTTTATTTAATTTTGCTAGGGTAACAATTTTTCCGCTAGCATAATGTTTTTGAACCTCTAGTTCACCTTCTATGACAATTCCTAATGAGTTACAGATATCACCCTCAAGGGCTACTATAGATGTGTTGAATTCATCACTATTTTTAGAGTTATCAGAAATTGAATAGTTTATATTTATAATTAAATTTTGAAGCTCTAGAGAAGTTAAACCTTTAAATAAAATACAGTGTTTTAAATTGTTTACTAAATTGTCCATAAAATCACCCTTAAATATTATTTTGGTAACATGAGTTACATACTATCATAAGTAATTTTAATATAATAATCATATACAGTCAATCGAAAACTAATTAGTAAGCAAATATATTTAAAAATTTGGGAGGTTTTAAAATGAAAAGAAATATCATTAAAATAGATGAAAGTAAATGTAATGGTTGTGGATTATGTATAAATGCCTGTCATGAAGGAGCTATAGAACTTTTAGATGGTAAGGCTAAATTAATAAGTGATGAATATTGTGATGGATTAGGTGATTGCCTGCCGGAATGCCCAGTTGATGCTATTAAAATAATTCAGAGAGACGCTGTGAGTTATGATGTTGAAGCTGTTTTAAATAAAAAAGAGCAAAGTAATAATAAAGAAGATAAGAAGGGTGAGCTACATTTTGGATGCCCTGGTACAATGGAAAAATCTATAAAAAGAAATATAAATTCTAATTTAAAACAAGCAAAAGCCATAGTAAACACGAACGCAGAAGAATCTGCGACTTCAATGCTAAATCAATGGCCTGTACAGCTAAAGTTAGTTAACTCAAAGGCAGAATTTCTAAAAGGTGCAGATATATTAATTGCTGCAGATTGTACTGCTTATGCTTACGGAAATTTCCATAAGGAGTTTATTGAAGGAAAAATAACTTTAATAGGTTGCCCGAAGCTTGATGATAATGAATATTATAGAGATAAAATTGCTGAAATTTTAGAAAATAATGAAATAAAAAGTATTACTGTTGTTAGAATGGAAGTACCTTGTTGTGCTGGTATTGTTAATTCTGTAAAGGAAGCTATGCTTAAAACTAGAGTAATAGTTCCGTATAAAGAGATAACTATTGGTATAAATGGAGTAATAATATAGTCTTGTTTTAATTATAAAATCATAACTAGTTTAGTCGTAAGCCTGCTGAGAAAAGCCTATATTATATAGTTATAATAATATAGGCTTTTTTTACTTTATAGTAATTTAACATATATAGTTTATCAAACACTTTAAATTTTTATTGTTTTAGTGTAAAATAATAGAGATTGATTATTAGATTATAAATGTAATATTAAAGTATAAATTTAATATTTGATTTTTTATCTATAATTAAAATATGTTATATGAGGTATAATTATGGAGAGAATTGATAAGCATAATTATTATTTGGATATATGCGAAACTATATTAGAGAGAGGAACTTGCCTGCGCAGAAATTTTGCTGCTATTATAGTGAAAAATGATGAGATTATGTCTACCGGATATTCGGGAGCACCTAGAGGAAGAAAAAATTGTTGCGATTTAGGTGTATGTAGAAGAGAAGAATTAAAAGTTCCAAGAGGGACAAGATACGAGCTTTGTAGATCAGTTCATGCAGAGCAAAATGCAATTATATCATCTAGGCGAAGTGATATGTTAGGGGCAACGCTTTATTTGGTGGGTAAAGAAGTAAGCAGCGGGGAATTAGTTGAAAATGCATCTCCATGTTCTTTGTGTAAGAGATTTATAATTAATGCAGGGATAGAGAAAGTTATAGTTAGAGAAGATAAAATAAAATACAAGAGCGTATTTGTACAGGAATGGATAGAAAATGATGACTCAATTCAAGGTGATGGTGGATATTAATTATGAGTAATTTCTATATTTTAGCAATTATTACAGCTTTAATTTCTGCTATATTTACACCTTTAGTTAAGAAATTAGCAATAAGGGTTAATGCCATTGATATTCCTAAAGATGCAAGAAGAGTTCATACGAAGCCTGTTCCAGTTATGGGTGGTCTAGCCATATATATAGCTTTTGTTTTAGGAGTAATTTTATATAATGGGATTTTAACAACCTCTCAAACGGGGATAATTATTGGTGCGACTATAATTGTAATTGGCGGAATTATAGATGATATTAAAGATTTAAGGCCTAGATATAAACTCCTTATACAAATTATAGGGGCTATATGTCTAGTTATGTCAGGTGTGAAAATATCAATGATAACTAATCCTTTTAGGGAGTTTTATCCTTTTATAAGCATGGGGTGGATTGACATACCAGTAACTATAATATGGATTGTAGGTGTTACTAATGCATTTAACTTAATTGATGGATTAGATGGATTAGCAGCAGGTATAGCATTTATATCATGTGTTACTTTAATGATAGTTTCAATACTTAGCGGAAGACTCGAACCTGCATTTCTAACAGCGGTCTTAAGTGGTGCGATTTTAGGCTTTTTACCATATAATTTTAATCCAGCATCTATATTTATGGGGGATACCGGCTCTCAATTATTAGGGTTTCTTTTAGCTGCTATTTCAATTGAAGGAGCAATTAAATCTGCGACGGCTTTTGTAATCGCAGTACCTATTTTAGCGTTTGCATTACCTATTTATGACACACTTTTTGCTATGATAAGACGAAAAGTTCATGGTAAACCTATAATGCAAGCGGATAAAGGACACTTGCATCATAGGCTCTTAGCCATGGGACTCAGCCAAAAACAAGCAGTTGTTATCATGTATTTTATAAGTGCTATTCTAGGTGGAATTGCCATAATAGCTATGCAAATCAGTACACAAAGGGCATATTTTTTATTAGCATCGGTAGGAGTTATTACTGTTTTAGTCGCTTGGAAATATGGTATATTTGAGCAAAAGGATTAAGTTATATATTATTGTATAGTTTCGTAGTTTATATGTGATAATAATTTAAATTTATTTAGGAGGTATCTGGTGGAGAATATTAAAATTATGGTCATATTTGGTACGAGGCCGGAAGCCATAAAGATGGCACCTCTAATTAAGGAATTAGAAAAAGTTCCTCAAATACAATGTAAGGTGTGTGTTACAGCGCAGCATAGAGAAATATTGGACCAGGTTCTTGAAATTTTCAACATAAAACCTGAGTATGATTTAAACATAATGAAGACAAAACAAAGTTTAACGGGTATAACGTGTTCTGTACTTTCTGGACTTGAGGAAATTTTTGATAAAGAAAAACCGAATATGGTGCTTGTACATGGAGATACTACTACTACTTTTGCGGCAGCGCTTGCAGCATTTTATAGAAAAATACCCGTAGGACATGTAGAAGCAGGTCTTAGAAGCCACAACAAATATTCACCTTATCCTGAAGAGATTAATAGAAAGTTGACTGGTGCCTTAACGGAGTTACACTTTGCGCCAACAACTATCTCTAGAGAAAATTTATTACGAGAGGGAATAGACGAAAAAAACATTTTTGTTACAGGGAATACAGTTATAGATGCTATGAAATATACAATAAAAGATAATTATGTTTTTGAAAATTGTAAGCTAAATTCAATTGATTTTAAAAACAAAAAAATTATAATGGTTACAGCTCATAGAAGGGAAAATTGGGGAATTGGAATTGAAAATATATGTAAAGCTTTGAAAATCATTGTTGAAGAAAACATAGATGTAGAAGTATTGTATTTTGTTCATCCCAATCCAGTAGTTAAAGACGTGGTTTACAGTATTTTAAAGGATGTTTCTAGAATACACCTGCTTAGTCCTATAGATACTAGGGAAATTCATAATTTAATGAAAAAATGTTATCTTGTAATGACCGATTCAGGAGGAATTCAAGAAGAGGCGCCTCATTTAGGAAAACCAGTCTTAGTTCTTAGAGATGTTACGGAGAGGGTAGAAGCCCTGAGCGCAGGAACAGTAAGACTGGTCGGAATAGACATAGACACAATAGTACTAGAAGCCAATAAGTTAATTAGAAATGCACAGAAGTATAACGACATGAGTAAATCAATTAATCCTTATGGCGATGGAAATGCCTCAGTTAAGATAGTGGATGCACTGGTAAACTACTTTAACGACAGTGCAGCAACCAAGGAGAAGATTTAACAACGTTTCAATTTAAATCTTATTGGATAAAACTAAGAATTAAATCCTTAGTTTTATTTTTTTTCATAATATTAATAAATAAAATAAAAGTTCGTAAGTCTGTATAAGTCATATCAAGTGTAATAACAGACCAGATGTCTTATCTTAATATAAGGTATTTGAAAGCCTAGTACTATTTAAATATGCTAAAAGAGATGTATATATGAAGTAAAGACTTGTGAATATAATATGAAATGTCAATTAGATAAAGAAAAAAGTGAATTATTAAAAATCATAAGTTGCAATTGTTCTTAAAAAACAATATAATAAAGTGGTAATATATACACAGTTAAACCTTTTGTAAATGTTTAACTAAATAAAATGAATATAACAAAGTTAATAAAACCCATTGACATTGGAACGTGCGATGTAATATTATGAATGTTAAGAAAGTTCACAATATTACTAAAAAATAGTTTAATTGAATAATATAAGTATAAACTTGTTGTTTAGTCGTAATAAACTATAATATAGAGGTATATAGAGGAATGACACTATTTTAACGAAAAAGTTAACGAATATGACTTTAAAATCCAATATATAAAACATTTTGGAGTTTTATTTATGAAAATTAGTAGACTATAATTACAATATTGTTAGAAAATAAGGAGAAGTAAAAGTGAATAGTGATTTTCGGAACATGTTTAAAAAAATTGCTATATATGATTTCTTTATTTCTTTGATTTTTATTATAATAATTTATTTTACAGCTAAATCATATGCATTATTTTTTTTGTTAGGGATAATAATAGCACTAATGAATCTTTATGTTAATGGTATTACGGTAGAGTATTCTCTTAATAGTAAAAATTTAAAAGGTAAAGGCATGATTGTAGCAGGGTCTTTTATAAGAGTTTTCTTAGTGAGTGTTATTGGGTTTGCTATTGGTAGACACAATATGTTCAATATAATTGCTTATATCTTCGGGTATAGTGCGCAGTTTATATCTTTAGTGTATTACGGAATAAAAAATAAAGACATTGAGGGGAAGTGATATAATGGAAAAAATAGTGCCGTTATTTCATATTAAATTCTTTGGTTACAGCATTGGGATTGTAGAAAGTATATTTATTCAGTGGTGCATAATAGCTTTAATAGCAATATTTTGTGTATGCTTTATAAGAAACTTAAAAATAATTCCTGATAAGAAGCAAAACATAATAGAAATGATTATGGATGCAATAAACAACCTTGTTAGAAATAATATGGGAGAAGAATATATGGGCTTTGTGCCTTATATAGGAACGCTAGCAATCTTTTTAGGCTTTTTAAATGTAACTGGATTGGTAGGTTTTGCACCTGCAACAGTAGATTATAGTGTATCATTAGCACTAGCATTAATAACATTCGTTGTTGTTCAGTGGTTTGCTATTAAGAAGATAGGAGTAGGTCATTATTTTAAAGGATATGCTGAACCATATGCATTTATATTACCAATTAATCTAATGGAAAGGATAATGCTTCCAGTATCGTTGAGTTTTAGGTTATTTGGAAATATGACTGCAGGTGTTGTAATATTAGATTTGGCATATACAAGTTTAGCTAGTTTGAATGGATTTGCTCAACTATTAGTCCCAATACCATTACATTTTTATTTTGATTTATTTGATGGACTTATACAAATGGTTATTTTTGTTATGTTAACTATGGTTAATATAAAAGTCATAGCAGAACACTAAATTTAGTTTTTAAAAATTAAGGAGGAATATATTATGGTTTTAGATTCAGCAGCAATAATTACAGGAATGTCTGCAATAGGTGCAGGTATTGCAGCAATAGGATGTATAGGTGGAGGAATAGGAACAGGTAATGCCGCAGCTAAAGCTGTAGAGGGTGTCTCAAGACAACCAGAAGCTAAAGGGTCTATAATTAGTACATTAGTTATAGGTGCAGCATTTTCAGAAGCTACAGCTATTTATGCATTCCTAATAGCATTAATTTTAGCATTTAAATAATATGGTATATATCAAAACGAAAAATTTTGAAATTAGGCCTAAAGGGGGCTTTAATAGATTATGAATTTAAACGCAAATGTATCTACAATTATATTCACAATAATAAATTTTATTATATTGTTATTTATCTTAAAGCACTTTTTTAGCAAGCCATTAAATAAGATAATGGATGAGAGAAGAAATGGAATAAACACATCTATTCAAAATGCTAAAGATAATGAAGAAAAAGCAGAAATTTCAAGAATAGAAAAAGATAAATTATTACATGATTCAAAGACAAAAGGAAGAGACATAGTAGAAGAGTATAAGGTTAAAGCGCAAAGTGTTTCTCAAGAAATCATTGATGATGCAAAAAAAGAGTCAGCTACAATTATTGAGAGGTCTAGAATTGAAATAGAAAGAGAAAAAGAAAAGGCAATAAGTGAAATTCAAAAGCAAGTTATAGATTTATCTTTAATATTATCTGAAAAAGCTCTTGAAAAGCATATTGATGAAAAAGAGCATAGAAAATTAATAGAAGATTTTATTGTTAAGGTAGGTAGCTAAAATGTATGAATACTTATATAAAAGATATGCATTAGCACTATATGAAGTTGCACAGGAAAAAGGTAAAGTAGAAGAATATTTAGATAATATGCGGCAAATTGTTTCACTTATTAAAAATGATGTTGATTTCCTAAATGTTATTAAACATCCTAAGATAGGCACATCTAAAAAAAAGGAAATGTTCACTAAAATTTTCAAAGGTAAAATCGATGATGGTTTGTTATCATTTTTGCTTATACTTATAGAAAAAGATAGAATATTGTTTCTTGATGCAAACCTTAAAGAAATGGAAAAAATACATCTAGAGCGTACCAATACACTACTCGCAGAAGTTAAAACAGTGATTCCTCTTATAGAAACTGAAAGGGAAAATTTGAGACTTAAACTAGCAAAGATGTATAATAAAAAAATTATTTTCGATGAAAAATTAGATAAAAAAGTTATTGGTGGATTATATATAAGAATCGGCGATGACGTTATTGATGGTACAATACAGAGCAAATTAGATGAAATGAAAAAATTAATGTTTAAATAGGAAAAGAGGTGAGTTTATGAATATAAAACCAGAAGAAATAACATCCATAATAAAAAAAGAAATCGAAGGTTATAAAAAAACAATTGAAACTGTCGATTCTGGAACAATAATTCAGATAGGTGATGGAATTGCAAGAGTTTATGGATTAGATGAATGTATGGAAAATGAACTTTTAGAGTTCCCTAGTGGCGTATTTGGTATGGCATTGAATTTGGAACAAGATAACGTAGGATGTGTGCTTTTAGGACCAGAAGAGGGAATCAAAGAAGGTGACATAGTAAAAAGAACTGGTAAGGTTGTAGAAGTTCCTGTAGGTGATGCTTTAATAGGGAGAGTTGTTGATGCATTAGGTGTACCAATAGATGGTAAAGGACCAATTAAAACTACAGAGACAAGACCAGTTGAGGTAATAGCACCTGGAGTTATTTCAAGACAATCAGTTAAAGAACCGCTTCAAACTGGAATTAAAGCAATAGACTCTATGGTGCCAATTGGAAGAGGACAAAGAGAACTTATAATTGGAGATAGACAAACAGGTAAAACTGCTTTAACTACAGATACTATTATAAATCAAAAGGGCAAAGATGTTATATGTATATATGTTGCCATTGGTCAAAAACAATCTACAGTTGCGCATATTGTTAATACACTATCTGAAATGGGAGCTATGGATTATACAATAGTTGTAGCATCTACAGCTTCGCATTCAGCGCCACTTCAATATTTGGCACCTTATGCTGGATGTACAATGGGCGAATTCTTTATGCATAATGGTAAGAATGTATTAATAGTTTATGATGATTTATCTAAACATGCTGTAGCTTATAGAGCTATGTCATTATTACTTCGTAGACCACCAGGTAGAGAAGCATATCCTGGAGACATATTTTATATCCATTCAAGATTGTTAGAAAGAGCTGCAAAACTTTCAGATAAATTAGGTGGAGGTTCATTAACTGCACTTCCCATAATAGAAACACTTGCAGGGGATGTTACTGCATACATACCAACAAATGTTATCTCTATAACAGATGGACAAATATTCCTTGAAGCTGAATTGTTCCATTCAGGGCAAAGACCAGCAATTAATGCTGGAATATCTGTATCAAGAGTTGGTGGGAATGCACAAATTAAAGCGATGAAACAAGTTACAGGAACTTTAAGACTTGAGCTTGCTCAATATAGAGAACTTGCGGCTTTTGCTCAATTTGGAACGGATCTTGATAAAGATGCTAAAATGAGGCTGGAAAAGGGTAAAAGATTAATGGAGATATTAAGGCAAGATCAATATTCGCCAGTACCGGTAGAAAAACAAGTTATGATTTTCTTTGCGGGATCTAGTAACCATCTTGCAGATATTCCAGTATCTCAAATAACACGATTTGAAAAAGAATTTTTTGAGTTTATGGATACACATCATGGAGAAATAGGTAAAACAATAATTACAAACAAAGTATTAGATGATAAATTAAAACAACAACTTACTGAGGCTATAGATGAATTTAAAGAAACATTCTCTATTGATGATAAGTAAAGCGAAGAGTTTAATCTATAAAGATAAGTAAAGAGAAGAATTTAATTAAAAAAATATAAGTAATCAATTAATATAGCACTTTTAAGCTATAATTAATTAGTCTTGACTATATATTATCAGAGCTAAATGGCATTGATAATATATAGTCAAGACTAAAGAGAGGTGAAACATGGCAGGTGCAGGGCTTGTTGCAATTAAACGAAGAATAAGATCTATAACAAATACTACGAAAATTACAAAAGCAATGGGATTAGTTTCGACATCTAAATACCAAAAGATAAGAAAAAAATTGGATGCTAATAATAATTATGTAGATAAGCTTGAGGAAGTTATGAAACAAGTTAAAGGTAATTATGGCGAGGATAGTATCTATATAAAAGGGAACAAAAGTAGTAAGAAAATGTATGTTGTTTTGACTTCGGATACAGGTCTTTGTGGCGGCTTTAATTGGGCAATAGTAAATGAATTGACAAGTAAATTAGAGAGTAATAAGGAAGAACACAGCATAATTGTAGTAGGTCATAAGGGAAGAGTTATATTTAAAAAGCTCAATATTGAAACTGTGGCTGAATATGTCGATATTTCAGATGTTCCTACTCAAAAAGAAGCCACTACCATTATTAATCATGCGTTCAACATGTACAATAATAATGAAATAGGTGAGGTTTATATTGTTTATAAAAAACTTATAACAGCACTGAAAAATGAAGTTAAAATTGAAAAGTTACTTCCTCTAAATTTTGAAGATGAAGAAAATACGAATAAAGAGTATGTAAATATTGAAGCAATAGATGAAAAAGCATTATATGAAATAACGACCTTATTTTTAGGTGGTAAAACACTAAATTCAATGTTACATTCAAAAGCAAGTGAGCACAAATCTAGAATGGAATCTATGGGATCAGCCACTGAAAATGCTAATGACATACTTGATAAACTTAATCTGAAATATAATAGAAGTAGACAATATTCAATTACGCAAGAAATTTCAGAAATAGTCGGAGGAGCGGAGGCTCTAAAGTAGAAAGGAGCGAGATTAATGGCAGGACATATAGGCAAAGTAGTTCAAGTAATAGGACCGGTTATAGATATAAAGTTTGACTCAGACAGTCTTCCTAACATTTATAATAGTATTGAAATTCAGATGAAAGATAGAGTAATTGTAGCTGAGGTTGAACAACATATCGGTGATGATATTGTAAGAGCGATAGCTATGGAAGGTACAGAAGGCTTAAGACGAGGACTAGATGCTATTGATACAGAGCACCCAATAATGGTGCCAGTTGGAGATGTGGTTCTTGGAAGGTTATTTAATGTTCTTGGAAAACCTGTGGATGAAATGGGTGAAGTTAAGGTAGATAAGTATATGCCTATTCATAGGTTAGCTCCAACATTTGCAGAGCAATCGGTTGAACCAGAAGTATTTGAAACAGGAATTAAGGTAATAGATCTTATAGCGCCATATCAAAAAGGTGGAAAAATTGGCCTTTTGGGTGGTGCAGGAGTTGGCAAAACTGTTCTCATACAAGAACTTATGAATAATATTGCAAAAGAGCATAATGGTCTTTCGGTATTTACTGGTGTTGGTGAGAGAACAAGAGAAGGAAACGATCTTTATAATGAAATGAAGGAGTCAGGGGTTATTTCAAAAACTGCTTTGGTTTTTGGTCAAATGAATGAACCACCTGGCGCTAGGATGAGAGTTGCGTTAACTGGTCTTACTATGTGCGAAAATTTTAGAGATCAAGGTAAGGATGTATTATTGTTTATAGATAATATTTTTAGATTTACGCAAGCTGGTTCGGAGGTTTCTGCACTACTTGGAAGAATACCAAGTGCTGTTGGTTACCAACCAACACTTGCTACAGAAATGGGACAATTACAAGAGAGAATCACATCTACAAAGCAAGGTTCAATTACATCTGTTCAGGCAGTGTATGTACCAGCAGATGATTTTACAGATCCTGCTCCGGCAACTACATTTACACATCTTGATGCTACTACAGTACTCTCGAGAGGAATAGTTGAACTTGGTATATACCCGGCAGTAGATCCATTAGAATCGACATCAACGATGCTTGATCCTAGAATAGTTGGTAGGGAACATTATGATGTTACGATAGAGGTTAAGCATATACTTGAAAGATATAAAGAACTTCAAGATATTATTGCAATACTTGGTATGGATGAATTATCTGAAGAAGATAAATTAGTAGTAACAAGAGCAAGAAAAGTACAAAGATTCTTATCTCAACCATTTACAGTAGCTGAACAGTTTACTGGAATGAAAGGTAAATTTGTACCAGTAAAAGAAACCGTGAGAGGTTTTAAAGAAATTCTTGAAGGAAAACATGATAAATTACCTGAAGCTGCATTTATGTTTGTTGGTTCTATAGAAGAGGCAGTAGAGAAAGCGAAGACTTTGGCTAATCAATAATGTTTTTTGGTAAGCAATTAGCCATTATGTTACTTATTTCATTTAAGATAACTAGTAAAAATTATTAATTAATCTTTAAGAATATGTACATAGGAAGGTCGGTGTTATTTTATGAAAAATCATATAAAGCTTACTATGATTACTCCTGAAAAGGAGTTTTATAGTGGTGATGTTGTGGTCCTTAACTCGCAAAGTGATGAAGGTGTATTTGGAATTCTTGCGAATCATATCCCTATGATATCTCAATTAAAACCAACTGTTACAACATTCACACAGGTTGATGGTAAAGAGTTGAAAGCTTTTACATCAACTGGTGTTTTAAGAGTTCTCAAAGGCCAAGTAGAAATGTTATGTAGTGCCTGTGAGTGGCCAGAAGATATAGATGCTCAAAGAGCAAATGAGGCTAAAAAAAGAGCAGAGAAAAGATTGAATGATGATAGTCAAGAAATTAATTTAAAACGAGCAGAGGGTGCTGTTTTAAGGTCGATTATGAGACTTAAGACAAAAAATTAGAAACTAAAAAAATGAAGATATTAATTTATCTTCATTTTTTTATGCTTAAAAATAAACTAAAGTTGATTTGATAGAAATTTTCAAATGATTTAAGCGGTTAAGATCAAATTATTTTAAGCACATTTTAATTGAAATTATATATATTAGTAGTATAAAGAAAAGATATATATAAAGTTTAATTAACGTTATACACCCTACCTATATTTTAAATAAAATAGCCCTCTTTGCACTTGTGCTGGGGGATAATTTTATTAATTGGATGAAAAATAAAAACAATTAGTTATAGAATAAAAAAGTAAATTATTGTCAAGAATTTGAGTATTGATAGTAATTTAAATTAAAGGGTAGGGGGACTAAAATGAGAAAAAAAGGTATAACGCTTTTGTGTATAGTACTAAGTATGATTATTTTGCAAATTAATGTTAGACTCACTAATGCACATGAAAATCTTAATTTATTTGATGAAATATTAATCCAAACTAAAAGTAAAACTGTAGAATATGGTCTAAAAACATGTTTCGAAACTCAAGAGGATCCGAAGGAGATTTGTAACTATTTAATTTCAGCATTAAATCTTAATAATAAAAAAATAATATTAAGTACATCTGATAATAAAGATTCATACTGTGTATATTTCTCAAGTGAAAGTTCAAATGGATACGTGGAGGCTTTGAAATTCAAAAACAAGAGTCTTATAACGATAAACATAAGTAACGTAAGTAGTGAAAATGGATTGGTATCTCTTAAAAATAAAGTTGGTGATAGCATTGGCTATAGAGGTAAAAATGTTAAATATTTTCAATACTTAAAGGCTAAAATTGAAGAAAACACTAAAAATGTAGAAATAAATAATATTAAAGCTATTAATCAAAAAATAATAAAAATTCTTAAATCTCATGGGACTGAAAATATTGAGACTGTTAGCTTAAATAATGGATTAAGTACTATGGCATATACAGCAAGATATGATGAGAAGGTAATTAATAACAAGTTAATTGATTTTAATTATGCTGTATGTAGTTATTCATCAGGAAAGTACATTATTATAGGTACACCTGAAATAATTACAACTTATTAAAAATTATCAATAATATGGAGGAAATGAATGGATAGATTGATTATAAAAGGTGGAAAAAAATTAGCAGGTGAAGTAAATATAAGTGCAGCTAAAAATTCTGTCCTTCCTATACTTGCAGCAACTATATTAAATGGTAATAATTGTACTATTGAAAATACGCCAATGCTAGAAGATGTATTTGTAATTTGTGATGTTTTAAAATCTCTTAAGGCTGATATTAGTATAGACAAAATTAATAAAAGGGTTAAAATAAATACTGCTAATATATTTGATAACGGAGCTAACGACGAATTAGTAAGGAAGATGAGAGCATCTTTCTTAATAATGGGTCCAATGCTTGGGCGATTTGGAAGTTTTAAAATTTCTCTTCCTGGTGGATGTAATATTGGAACTAGGCCAATTGATCTTCATTTAAAGGGATTATCTGCATTAGGTGCAGAAGTGTCGGTAGGCCATGGATATGTAGAAGCAAAATCAAAAAAACTAATAGGAAGTAATATTTATTTAGATTACCCATCAGTTGGTGCTACGGAAAATATAATGATGGCAGCGACACTTGCTCAGGGTGAAACAATAATAGGAAATGCAGCAGAGGAACCAGAAATTGTTGATTTAGCAATATTTTTAAGGGCGATGGGAGCGAAAATTGATGGAGAAGGAACAGATACTATAAGGATAATAGGAGTAAAAGATTTTAAAGAAGTTGTTCATAAGCCGATATATGACAGAATAGAGGCAGGTACATTTATGATAATTGCAGCAATAACAAAAAGCGTAATTAAAATTAATGGGGTTGATGAAATCCATTCAAAGCCAATAATAGCAAAGCTCACAGAAATGGGAGTAGCGATAGAAATTAATAAAAATAGTGTAATAGTTGATGGCAGGCAAATGTTAAATCCTATAGATTTAAAAACAATGCCATATCCCGGATTTCCAACTGATATGCAAGCGCAGATGATGAGTTTATTATGTACAGTAAAAGGTACAAGTATAATTACAGAAACCATTTTTGAAAATAGGTTCATGCATGCTGTAGAGCTTAAGAGAATGGGAGCAAATATAAAAATAGATGGTAGAAGTGCGGTAATTGAAGGTATAGACACATTTACAGGCTCAGAGGTTACAGCTACAGATTTGAGAGCTGGGGCAGCATTGATACTTGCAGGGCTCACAGCAGAGGGCACGACTACGATAAAGGATATATATCATATTGATAGAGGGTATGTCTCAATTGAAAAGAAATTAAGAGGCTTAGGCGCAGATATAGAAAGAGTGCATTTTAATAAATAATATAAGTTTAGTGAAATTTGAAGTTTAAATAAATAACAAATATGAAAAAAATTTTAGTTTAAAATAGGAGAATTGGAGTATATAAGATAACCATATATTCCGATTTTTTTATAATGTTATTTAAAATTCTATAAGGTTTATTATCCGATCTAGGTTCAACGGATTTAAAAAGTAATACTTTTTGTATTTATTTAATATGTATAGAGTAAAACTTGTTTATAACGAGAGGGAGAAAAAAATGAGAAAAGTTTTTAGTACAATACATTTAAAAAATATTTTTATATTAATCATTGCATTTATTGCGTTTATAATTATAACTTCTTTGTTAATAGTGGGGGTTGGAAATAATAAAAATATAAATATACACAAAGATGAAAATAAAAGCACTGTAATTAAATCAGTAGATAATAAAAGCGTTATAAAATATGATTTAATGCCAAAGGTTACTAAAGTTAAGGTGTTTATTACAAAGGAAAACACTATAAAAGAAGTTAATTTAGAAGATTATGTCACTGGGGTTGTAGCATCGGAAATGCCTGTTGGTTTTGAGATAGAAGCAATAAAAGCTCAAGCAGTGGCTGCGAGAACTTATGCTTTAGCTCATGTTGCTCAATTAGGTGGAGCAGGATGTAAAAACGGAAAAGGAGCTGATGTATGTGATACAGTTCACTGCCAAGTTTATATGACCAAAAATGAACGTATAAAAGTATGGGGAAGAGTTAAAGGTGAGGGATATTGGAATAAGATTAAGAATGCAGTTGAAGCAACGGCAGGTGAAGTTTTAACATATAATGATAACTTGGTAATGGAGCCATATTATTTTTCTACAAGTAGTGGTAAAACAGAAAATTCTGAGGATGTATTCACTACGAGTGTGCCTTATTTAAGGAGTGTAGAAAGCCCGGGCGAAGAAAAATTAAAAAATACTAAAAGTAGCAAAACTTTTAATTATAAAGAGTTAAGTCAAATTATAAACAACAATTACTACAATGCGAGAGTATACGCTTCTAACATTAGAAATCAGGTAATAATAATTGATAGAACTCAGGCTGGAAGTGTTAAGAACATTAAGGTAGGAAGCATAACTATGACAGGAAGTAAATTTAGAACAATGCTTGGTTTAAAATCATCAAATTTTATAATAAAGTTTAATTCAAGTAGTTTAGAAATAGATTGTAGTGGATACGGTCATGATGTGGGAATGAGTCAATATGGCGCAGATGCTATGGCGAAAAAAGGAGAAAATTATATTGATATTTTAACTCATTATTATCAAGGCACTGCCATATCTAAATAAAAAATCATATAAATAAGGCTGGTTATCCTATATAGAGGTTTAACCGGCCTAAAATTTTATGTGGATAAATCCACATATTTAAATAAAATTTTAAATATTTAAATCAGGAAATGGTAATATCTTGATTTATAAAAGGATTAAACATCTAAAATATTAAATAAAAGTAAAATAATTTAATAAAAAATGTATGTTTTATTAAATTATGGACAAAAATACAAATGGAGGTGTTTGTATGGATAAAAACTCAAACAATAAGGCGTTAAACTTTTTCAAGAAGGAGGGCTTCTACGTAATTTTATTTGTATGTTTATGTATAGTAGCTACAGTGGCATCTATAACAGCAAATAACAACAAGAAAATTACAAGTACTCAGGAAGCAGTACAAAAAGAACAAGCTAATGCAAGTAATGTAGCTAAAGTGAACCAAAAGGAATATGATGGTGCTCTTCAAGTGAAAAAAGAAAATATAGCTAAGACTAAAGAACTTAAACCGGTACCTAACACGAAAAATGTAGCAACCGCTGCAGTTTCTAGTTCAGTTAATGCTCAATTTGCAAATCCAGTAGCTAATGGGCTACTCGCAAGAGCATATTCAAAAGAAATTGATTCAGTAGTGTTCAAGACTGATGCAAGCTATAGAACAAATTTAGGAATTGATATCCAAGCTAAAACAGGTGAACCTGTAGTTGCGGTAATGGACGGAATAGTTAAAGAAGTTGGTACTGATGTTGCAGGTCAAAATGGAAAGATGGTTGTAATAGATCATCAAAATGGCCTGGTTACTAAATATACTAGTTTAAATGAAGAAATATTAGTAAAAAAGGGTGATAAAGTAAGCAGCAAACAGCAAATTGGTACAGTGGGAAACACTAGTTTAAATTCATATAAAGAAGTATATGGTTCTCATTTACATTTTGAAGTTTTGCAAAACAATTCGAATATCGATCCTGCGAAATATGTAAAATATGATAAATACCAACCTGGAAAAACAAAATAAAAACCAATAACCATCTCAATTAGTTGTTTTTCCGAAATATATGGTCAGATGACTAATTGGAATGGAATTTAAAAGCAAGGTATTGCATATTTATTAATATAGAAGGGTTTAGGAGGTAACACTTTGAAAGACTATATTGAAGACCGAGTATTAGAAGTTGCTAAGTATATTATTGAGTCAAAATCTACAATAAGAAGAACCGCAAAGGTGTTTGGGGTTAGCAAGAGTACTATACACAAGGATATGACGGAGAGATTACCGACATTAAATCCTAAAATTGCTAGTCAGGCAAAAACAATTTTAGATTTAAATAAAGCTGAAAGACATATCAGGGGTGGAAGGGCAACTAGACTTAAATATAAGGCAATTGAAGGGTAAAACATTTCAAATTATAACTACAAAAAAATATTATTGGTAAAAAAGGATATTTTTATGGATTTATGTAATAGAGTTTAGTATAATTTAATTATCTAATATACTAAAGAGCAGGAGTGAGTTTTGAGATGTTTTTTTTAAAAATGGGAACAGACATGGGAATTGATTTAGGAACAGCAACAGTACTTGTATATATAAAAGGAAAAGGCGTTATTTTAAAAGAACCTTCTGTTGTTGCCATAGATAGAAATAGCAATAGGGTACTAGCAGTTGGAGAAGAAGCTAGGCAAATGATAGGAAGAACGCCAGGAAACATTGTGGCAATACGTCCTATGAGGGACGGGGTTATTTCAGATTATGATATAACTGAGAAAATGTTAAAGCACTTTATAAAGAAGGCTTGTGGTAAAAGAAGAATATCCGCCCCAAAGGTTGTGATTTGCGTCCCTTGTGAGTCAACTGAAGTGGAAAGAAGAGCGGTTGAAGATGCAGCAAGAAATGCAGGAGCTAAAAAAGTTCAACTTATAGAAGAACCTTTAGCGGCAGCAATAGGAGCAGGACTCGACATTGGTAAAGCGAGTGGTAATATGGTTATTGATATTGGTGGAGGGACTACTGATATTGCAGTTATTTCTTTAGGGGGCATGGTTGTACGTGAGTCCATTAAAGTAGCTGGAGATAAATTTGATGAAAATATCATAAAATACATTAGGAAAAAGCATAAATTAATGATTGGTGAGAGAACCGCAGAGGACTTAAAAATCAATATAGGTTGTGCCTATAGACAAGATGAAGAAGAAAGTATGGAGATAAGAGGGAGGGACTTAGTTACAGGACTTCCGAAAAATCTCGCAGTAACATCCGAAGAAATGAGAGAAGCTTTAAAAGAGGCAGTATCACAAATAGCGGGATGTGCACATTCGGTGTTAGAAAAAACACCACCTGAGTTATCAGCTGATATAGCAGATAAAGGTATAGTTATGACTGGTGGAGGTTCATTGCTAAAGGGACTCGACAAGCTAATACAAGAAGTTACTAAAGTTCCAGTATATTTGGCTGAGGATCCGATATCATGTGTAGCACTGGGAACAGGTAAAGTATTGGAATATATGGATAAATTAGAAAATTCAGCTAGTGGATATAATAATTATTTATCAAAGTAAAAAGTGTAAACAAGCTATAAAAATAAGCAATACAATTATTTCAATAATTGTATTGCTTATTTTTTATATTTTTAAAATAAAAATCAAAGAGAATACCAATAATACTATGTCATTAATTAGAGTGTAGTAATGGGAATTAAATTATTTTGATCATTGTTAAGTGAATATAAATAATATGAATGTATAAGGGAACGGCTTAAAACATTGGCAATTTCCATTACTAGACTAAGCCTTATGTTTCTATTAGTGAATAATTCACTATTATCACTTGAATCTACTATGCCAATTAATGAAACACTTCCTACTTTAGGAAGATTTTTACCTACGCCTTTACCAGGATGAATTGGATAATTTCTAGCTTGGAGTTCACCAATGTTTGAAATATCTCCAAGACATGCATCAACGCCTATTATAGTGCAGTTTGGGTGTTTTGCATTTATTTCAGATAATTTACTATCTATGTTTAAGGCGTGAATTGGATTATCTATAGTGCCATAAACGGGCAATGGAAAGGAGCTGTTTTTTAAAAAGGTACCAACCAAAGGTCCGAGGCAGTCACCTATACATCTATCGGTACCTATGCAAACAATTAGAGTATTTTCGTCAATATAGTCTTTTAAAAAATTAGAAATTGTATAGTATGCTAAAGGATCTTTATAATGGGTTTTAGCTTTACTCAAGAAATATACCTCCTTGTATTTCTACCTTTGAAAAACAATTTTTATTTAGTTACCTATGAATCATTTATATGAATAAATTCCGAATATTATTATGATAAAGAATAAAAAAATTATTAATTGGCAAGTAATCTATATATAATAATAATTTGAGGTGATATTGTAATGAAAAGAATAAATTCATTATTCATTATTATATTCTCTACTTTAGTAAGTGTGATTATCATGGTTTCAAGTGATTACTATGTTAATAATTTGCATAAATCTGAAGTGGCTGAGTATAAGGAACTTTCTAATTCAAGAATAACTAATAATAATGCAGTTAAAGTTATGATAAAGGATAATAGGCAGGATAAAAAATTGAGCAATAATTATAAAAGTGAAGATAAAAAGGGATATGGTAGTAATTCAAACATAATTTCATCGGATGTTGATATTAAAAAAAATGATGGGGATAAGAATAGTCTAGAGAATTATTATAACTATATAGAAAAAAATGAAAAATCGGTTTTTAAAGTATCTGCATCTAAAATAAAAGAAAAGTTAACTTCTTCTGATAAAATCAAGTTACTATGTATAAGTATGAAGCTTAATAAAGAGGAGTATAAGAAAGTGCAAGGATATTTATATGCTAAGGATGCAGAGGATGGAGTTCTGAAAGCACTTAAATTATTAAAAAAAGATTTATCAGAAAAAGAATATGACAAAGTTCGAAAATTAGCTGGAAGGTTTATAGATATGAACTTGGCAGAAGAACTGGACTAACTATATTTAGGTAAGTTATAAAAAAGATTATTAACCTCATAAATAAAAAAGTTAAACTAGTGTTTAATACTGAGCAAATATGAGAATGATATAGTAATGTAGAGAAGGAGTCGTATATTTAAAGAAAATAAATTTGAAATTAATTATTTTAAGTTGTATAATAATTCTTGTTGACACGGTAAAACTGTATTAACAAAATGCGCTAGCATGGCTCAACGGTAGAGCAGCTGACTTGTAATCAGCAGGTTGTAGGTTCAATTCCTATTGCTAGCTCCACATATGGAGGAGTTCCCGAGTGGCCAAAGGGGGCAGACTGTAAATCTGTTACGTAATGTTTCGATGGTTCGAATCCATCCTCCTCCACCATTTATTGTATTTTATTTAATTCTGGGAGCATAGCTCAGCTGGGAGAGCATCTGCCTTACAAGCAGAGGGTCACAGGTTCGAACCCTGTTGTTCCCACCATAACAATATTTTTTATAATCGAATAAGTATATGCTAGCATGGCTCAACGGTAGAGCAGCTGACTTGTAATCAGCAGGTTGTAGGTTCAATTCCTATTGCTAGCTCCAAATATGGAGGAGTTCCCGAGTGGCCAAAGGGGGCAGACTGTAAATCTGTTACGTAATGTTTCGATGGTTCGAATCCATCCTCCTCCACCAAAAGACATCAATAGATGTCTTTTTTTACTTATTTAATTTAAAAATGATTAGGCTATGTTGACACTGATGATTGCATATGGTAGTATGATGAAAAGTTAATATTGATAACTCTTATCAAGAGAGGTGGAGGGAAAAAGGCCCTATGAAACCCGGCAACCGGTGCTATGCGCCATGGTGCCAATTCCTGCAGTTATAATCTGCAAGATAAGGGAGATGTTTTGTACACCTCTTCTTATTTTTGGAAGAGGTTTTATTTTTATAAAAAAATATTATTTAACATTAGAAAGGAGAATTAAAATGAAAAGATTATTCACATCAGAATCAGTTACAGAAGGGCATCCAGATAAAATTTGTGACCAAATTTCAGATGCTGTACTTGATGCTATATTAGAACAAGATCCTTATGCTAGAGTTGCTTGCGAAACTGCAGTTACTACTGGAATGGTATTAGTTATGGGAGAGATAACGACTAATTGTTATGTAGATGTTCCTAAAGTTGTTAGAAATACTATTGAAGGTATAGGATATACTAGAGCAAAATATGGGTTTGATGCTAGTACATGCGCAGTAATTACATCTATTAATGAACAATCGCAAGATATAGCTATGGGTGTTGATGAAGATTTAGAGTCTAAGGAAGGCCGTGCATCAAAGGTTGATTCAATAGGTGCTGGAGATCAAGGCATGATGTTTGGGTTTGCCACTAATGAGACACCAGAGTATATGCCTCTTCCAATATCTATGGCACATAGATTAGCAAGAAGATTAAGCGAAGTAAGAAAAGATGGTACATTAAAATACTTGAGACCAGATGGAAAAACTCAAGTAACTGTAGAGTATGAAGACAATAAACCAGTGAGAATAGATACTATTGTTATTTCAACTCAACATGGAAAAGATGTAGTTCATGATCAAATTGAAAAAGATTTAATAGAGAATGTAATAAAACCAATAGTTCCAAGTGAATTATTAGATGAAAATACGAAATATTATATAAATCCTACAGGTAGATTTGTAATCGGAGGACCACAAGGGGACTCTGGTTTAACAGGAAGAAAAATAATAGTTGATACTTATGGAGGATATGGTAGACATGGCGGTGGATGTTTCTCAGGAAAAGATCCAACGAAGGTTGATAGATCAGCTGCTTATGCTGCAAGATGGGTTGCTAAAAACTTAGTAGCAGCAGGGGTTTCAGATAAATTAGAAATTCAGTTAGCTTATGCTATAGGTGTAGCTAAACCAGTATCTATAGAAGCAGAAACTTTTGGAACAGGAAAAATTTCTGATGATAAAATAGTTGCAATAATTGAAAAAGTATTTGATTTAAGACCGGCAGTTATTATAAGAGAGCTAGATCTTAGAAAACCTATTTACAAACAAGTAGCAGCTTATGGACATTTTGGAAGAGCTGATTTAGATTTAACTTGGGAAAGATTAAATAAAGTAGACGAAATAAAAAAATATATATAATAGTAAAAATAAGGATAACAATTAATAATTGTTATCCTTATTTTGCGTATATAATTATTAATTATTAAGTAAAATAATTGTAATAATATGAGTATTAAATTTTATTTATATACAGTTTAATTATTTGTATTTTGATAAAAGTTAAGATAGGGGTATACTATTGATAAAAGTTGTATAACACATATGATATAATAATATTATTATATAAATTTATAAATAGGGGAGATTTTATGTCAGAAATACAAGGAACAATCGAAGATATAGTATTTCATAATGAAGACAATGGATATATAATTGCTCATTTAAATGATAATAAAAAACAAATAACAGTGGTTGGCATTGTGCCATACATAAGTGAAGGTCAGAATTTAAAGCTAAATGGAGAGTGGGTTAACCATCCTCAATTTGGAAAGCAATTTAAGATAATTGAATGTGAAGAAATTATACCTAGTTCACTTATAGGTATAGAAAAATATTTATCTTCAGGAGTTATTCAGGGAATTGGACCTGTAACTGCTAAAAAAATTGTGCAGCGCTTTGGCGAAGATACTATGAATATATTAGATAACGAAATAGAAAAATTAAAAGAAATTGATGGTATAGGGCAAAAAAAAATTCAATTAATATTTGAATCTTATGCAAAGCAACGAGAAGTTAAAAATATTATGATATTTCTTCAAACATACGGAGTAACTCCTAGTCAATGCGTAAAAATATATAAAAAATATGGAGCAGACTCTATAAAAGTAGTTCAAGATAATCCTTATGTGTTAACTGAGACCATTTCTGGTGTAGGATTTAAAATTGCAGATAAGATAGCGCGAAGTTTAGGTATTGATAAAGAATCTCCTTTTAGAATACAAAGTGGAATTAATTATGTGGTTAACGAATTTTGTTCTATGGGAAATACATATATGCCTCTTTTAAAATTGTATAAGCAATCTAAAAACATTCTTGGAGTTACTGATGAGGAAATTGAGAAAAATATTTATGATAATGTATTGAATGGAAAATTAAAAATTGAGAATATAGATGAAGAAGACTGCGTTTTTACTATGCCTTTTTATTATTGTGAATTAAGTATAACTAAAAAGATCATAACCTTATCAATAGAACAATATGAAGAATTAGAAATAGATATAGAAGAAAAAATTAATAACTTCGAAAAACAGAAAAAAATACAATTTGCGTCCTCTCAAAAGACTGCAATTTGCGGTGCTATGGAAAATAGTATTGAGATTATAACAGGAGGGCCAGGAACAGGTAAAACCACTATAATTAATTGTATTATAGAGATGTTTGAAAAAGCGGGACTTAAAGTGTACATGGCTGCACCTACAGGACGTGCTGCGAAAAGAATGACTGAAGCTACTGGACGGGAAGCGAAAACAATACATAGGTTATTAGAACTAGGGATAGGTGGAGATGATAGTTCGCAGTTTACCAAAAGTGAGGAATCTCCACTCGATTGTGATGTATTAATTGTTGACGAAGCATCTATGATAGATATAATGCTTATGAATAGTTTGCTAAATGCTATTACCATAGGGACTAGACTTATAATAGTTGGTGACGTTGATCAGTTGCCATCGGTGGGTCCGGGTAATGTTCTGAGAGACCTTATTGATAGTAAAAGTGTTAAGGTGGTTAAACTTAAGGAGATTTTTAGGCAAGCACAAGAAAGTATGATTATTGTCAATGCCCATAAGATTAACAATGGTGAGATGCCTCTTCTAAATAAAAAGGGTAAAGATTTTTATTTTATTGAAAACAATGAACCAGAGAAAATTTTAAATAGTATAATAACTTTAATAAATACAAGACTGCCTAATTTTAATAAAGAATGGGATAAAATGAAGAATATTCAAATATTGTCACCTATGAGGAAAGGAATACTCGGCATAGAAAATTTAAATATTGAGCTCCAAAAAATATTAAATCCTAAAATTAAGGGTAAAAAAGAAAAGGAATATAGAAATACCATATTTAGGGTTGGTGACAAGGTTATGCAAATAAAAAATAATTACTCTATGAAATGGCATAAAATGAGTGCAAAAGCAGAAGACGGCACTGGAATCTTTAATGGTGATGTAGGGTATGTAGAAGATATTAATGAAGATAATGAAAATGTTGTTGTTATTTTTGATGATGATAAGCGTGTAGAATATGAAGGTGTAAATTTAGATGAACTAATGCTCGCTTATGCTATAACGATACATAAAAGTCAAGGAAGTGAGTTTGAAGTTGTAATTATGCCTATGTTTATGGGACCGCCACTTTTAATGAACAGAAATTTGCTTTATACAGGTATAACTAGAGCGAAAAATATGGTTGTCTTAGTAGGCGAGAGAAAAGCTATCAGTTTCATGAAAGATAATAACAGAAGCTTCGAGCGGTATTCTGCACTGGGCTTTAGAATAAAACAAATAGTAGATGCAAATATGAGTCTAGATTAAAATTAACTTAGTTTTATAAAAATATATTTAATTATAAAGGGGATTTTATATGGTTTATTATGAAAAACTAAACCTTAGTGAGGAAAAAGATAAAATTAGTAAGGAAATTTTTAATTCTTATATAAATGGTAAAAATAATACTGACGTTGTATCTGTGTTTTACAATTCCTCTGATATATTCTTAAAAACAATAGTAGCATATGCAAATGAAAACAAAAATATATTATATATAACTAATGAAGATGAACGTAACATTGATATTCTTTATTATATTAATAAATTTACTAATTTAGGCCAATATGTGTATTCAACTTCAACAAATTATAATGGTGAAAACGGGCATTTGTATATATGTAGTCATGATAATGCATTAAAATTACAAGGTAAATTTAATCTTGTTATTTATAATGATATCCGAAGTTTCCCAAAGTTTAATAAAGAACAAATAAAAAATATTTTACTGAAAATGAGAACAAAAGAGGGCTTGGCTATAGCATACTGCGTAGAAAATGTTTTAAGTGAGACTAACGCTATTATGTTTCCGCTTAAAAATGCTAATATCCCAATTATTGAACCAAGAATTATAACTACTAGAATAAATCTTAGTTTGGATATACCTTTAGTGGTTTATGAATATTTAAATTGGTCAATAATATCTAACAGAAAGGTAATAATATTTATACCAGATGCACAAAATGCTATGTCAGTATTTGCGTACCTAAGCAATTTTAAAAAAAAGTTAAGTGAAAATATAGTTTTATTTGTTAAAAGTAGAAGTGATTATAGTATTAAAATAAACTTTATGAATAAAGATAAGGGAATACTCGTAACAAATGACTTTGAAGAAAACTATTTAGAATTCCATTCTGTTGATGTTATTGTTTACTTTGCTGATGATGTTAAATTTGACTATAAACAATTGTTTTTCTTATCGAGTAAAGTTGGAAGATTTGAAAATATACAAAGGGGAGAGGCTATATTTTTAGCCAATGACCAAACTGTTCAAATGGATAAAGCGAAAAGTATGGCTAGTAAATTTAATGAGAAAGCGTGGGAAAGAGGATTATTAAATATATAAAAAAGATACTTTACTGTTTAGTTCAAATTATATATTCTGGTGATGAGTCATGCGTGATATGCAACGGATATAGTGAGGAAAGTGAAGCACTTTGCACTGTGTGTAGGAAGAAACTTAGACGCTCTGAGGAAAGTTTTTATATAGGACGTTGCGCGGAAGAGTATATTGCAAGGTCAGTGTTTTATTATTCCAACATAGTTAAAGAACTAATTATTAGACTTAAATATAAAAATGATTTTATATGTGGTGAAATTATGGCTAAGTATATGCTAGAATCTGTTAAAAATAATGAATTAGAATTTGATTTAATAGCTTATGTACCTATGACAAAAAAAGCTTTGAAAAGTAGAGGGTATAATCAAAGCGAGTTTTTTGCAAAATATTTATCACAATTTTTAAGCGTTCCAGTTATTTGTAACTTGGTTAAAATAGAAGATACTAAAGATCAAATAGGTCTAAGTGGCGACCAAAGATGGGATAATATGAAAAAATGCTTTAAAATTAAAGGAAACGAGTTTATAAAAAATAAAAATATTTTACTTGTAGATGATGTTATAACTACTGGAGCTACAGCATTTCATTGCGCACATATGCTAAAAGAGAGTGGTGCAACTAATATTTTTATATTGACTATCGCCAAAAGTAATGTATAATACTTATTGTAGTAAGTTAGGTTTGTGGTTGAAAGTCGAGGCCAGTCGCAGGCGAAACGATCCACGTAAGTTAAACAAAGTTTAGTGAGCATGGTGCGGCTTAGAGGTTAGTCCTGCCGTTTTAACGGGCGAGAGTGTTAGTAGTGAGAAGGTAATTCTGGGTAGCAAAAGCTCCAGCAGGCGAGTGTGGGGGCAAAGACCAGGTCAACTAACTTACTATATAAGAACTCCTAATATTATATTAGGAGTTCTTATTTTTATTTAACGTGTAAACGATTAAAAAATAAAAGCTGAGTATAGTCAATACACAATTAATATAAATAAATAGAGTAACAATTAGGAATATTAAGGGATTGTAATTTAAATTGCTTTAATATTAAGTAAATTCTGATTTTATAGTTGCTATTTAGTATTAATTGTAATAGAATTGAGTTACAAAACATATAGCATGCTTGTATATAAAGCATTATGTGGATATTAGAAAGGGGTTGTACGTATGAAAATTAAAGTAGTAGGAAAAAACATGGAAGTAACGGAAGCTTTAAAAAATATGATAGACAAGAAAGTATCTAGATTGGATAAGTATTTTAATCCAGATGTGGAAGCTCAGACAACCATGAGTGTCCATAAGAACAGACATACTATAGAAATTACAATACCGTTTAATGGGGTCGTTTTGAGATCAGAAGAAGTAAATGATGATATGTATACGTCTTTAGATCTTGTTGTAGACAAATTAGAAAGACAAATAAGGAAAAATAAAACAAAATTAGAAAAGAGAAACAAAGGAACATCTCTTAAATTTCAGGGTATACCACAATATGATAATACTGAAGATGGTGGGTTAGAACCTAAAATAGTGAAGACGAAGAAGTTTGCATTTAAACCTATGTCAGCTGAAGAAGCAGTACTTCAAATGGAACTAGTTGGTCATAGTTTCTTTGTATATATGAGCGATGGCAGTTCAGAGGTAAATGGTAATTCAGAAGTAAATGTAGTGTATAAAAGAAAAGATGGAAATTATGGTTTAATAGAACCACAATTTTAAGGATTAAAGGATTAAAGTAATTATATTTACTTTAATCCTTTTTTAACTTTGAAACTAGTAAAACATAAAATTAATAATAAAAAATTAATAATAAAAAATTAACATAAATTATGAAATTGTATAAGTTGAATAGAAGTAAATTAAGTGTTATAATTCTATAAGTGTGTATTTTGGAAGTATTAAAACGAATTGTGAGGATGAAAAATATGAAATTTTTTACTAAAGTATTTGGTAGTTATAGTGATAGAGAGATAAAAAGAATAATTTCAACAGTTGATAAAATAGAAGAATTAGATCAGGCAATGACTAGTTTAAGTGATGAAGAGCTTAAAGCAAAAACAGAAGAATTTAAAACTAGTTTAAGTAATGGGAAGACTTTAGAAGATATTTTGCCTGAAGCGTTTGCCGTAGTTAGAGAAGCTTCATGGAGAGTTCTTAATATGAAACACTTTAGAGTGCAACTAATTGGTGGAATAATACTTCATCAAGGAAGAATAACAGAGATGAAGACTGGTGAAGGTAAGACGCTTGTAGCTACTCTCCCATCATATTTAAATGCGCTAACAGGAGAAGGCGTTCACGTAATTACAGTTAATGACTATCTTGCAAAAAGAGATAAAGAAGAGATGGGTAGAATACATGAGTTCTTAGGTCTGACAGTGGGCGTAATTATTCATGATATAGATCAAAATCAAAGGCAAGAGGCCTATAATGCTGATATAACATATGGTACAAATAATGAATTTGGATTTGATTATCTAAGGGATAATATGGTTGTTTATAAAGAAGAAAGAGTTCAAAGAAAGCTAAATTTTGTAATCGTGGATGAGGTTGATTCTATATTAATAGATGAAGCTAGAACACCACTTATAATATCTGGAGAAGGAGAAAAATCTACAGATTTTTATAAAGTAGCAGATCATTTTGTAAAGACATTAGTAAAAGAAGAAGATTACACTATAGATGAAAAGGCTAGTGCTGTTATAATGTCTGATGAGGGTATAGATAAAGCTGAAAAGTTTTTCAGTTTAGACAATTATGCTGATGCAGAAAATATGAATATACAGCATCATGTAGTTCAAGCTCTAAAAGCAAACTTTATTATGAGAAAAGACAAAGATTATATGGATAAAGATGGAGAAATTGTTATTGTAGATGAATTTACTGGAAGACTTATGGAAGGTAGAAGATATAGTGATGGACTTCACCAAGCAATTGAAGCAAAAGAGAGCGTAAAAATTGAGAAAGAGTCAAAAACTCTTGCAACAATTACATTTCAAAACTATTTTAGAATGTATACAAAGATTGCAGGCATGACTGGTACTGCGCTTACAGAAGAAAATGAGTTTAGAGAAATATATGGACTTGATGTATTAGTAATACCTACAAATAAGCCTCTAGCAAGAATTGATAATGCAGATTTAGTTTTTAAAACTGTTAAAGGAAAATATAAGGCTATAATAGATGAAATAGTTGAAACTCATAAAATAAATCAACCTGTGCTTGTAGGTACTGTAAGTATAGAGAAATCAGAATTATTATCTGAAATGCTTAAAAGAAAAGGAGTGCCTCATCAAGTGCTTAATGCTAAATATCATGAAAAAGAAGCAGATATAATAGCTCATGCAGGGTCACTTGGGATGGTTACTATAGCAACTAACATGGCTGGTCGTGGTACGGATATTAAACTTTTCGATGGTGTTATTGAAGTCGGTGGACTCAAGATAATCGGAACTGAAAGACATGAATCTAGACGTATTGATAATCAGCTTAGAGGCCGTGCTGGTCGTCAAGGGGATCCAGGAAGTACAAGATTTTATATATCACTAGAAGATGACTTAATGAGAATATTTGGTTCAGAAAGACTTCAAGGTGTTGTAGGTAAGTTAGGACTAACAGATGAAGATGCTATTGAAAGCAAAATGGTAAGTGGTGCTATAGAAAGTGCTCAAAAGAAGGTTGAAGGAAATAATTTTGATATAAGAAAAAATGTTGTTCAATATGATGATGTAATGAATCAACAAAGAGAAATAATTTATAGACAAAGAACGGAAGTTCTTCAAGGCGAAAATACTAAAGAACAAATTGAAGATATGTTAAAAGATATTATTTTTACAACAGTTGATTCACATATCACTGATGTTGAAGAGGAACTTGACGCAGAATTAGCTAAATTAATTAACTATTTTGAGGAAATATTCCTTCCAAAAGATATGGTTACAGTAGATGAACTTGGTAAATTAACTAATGAAGAAATTAAAGAAAAGCTTTTAGGAATTGCTAAGAGAATCTACGCTCAAAGAGGAGAAGACTTTGGTGATGAACAAATAAGAGAAGTTGAAAGAGTTATTCTTCTAAGAGTAGTAGATAGCAAATGGATGGATCATATTGATGATATGGAACATTTAAAGCAAGGTATTGGACTTAGAGCGTATAAGCAGCAAGATCCAACACAAGCGTACCAAATGGAAGGTAGCGACATGTTTGCTGAAATGATATATAACATAAAGACAGAAACTATTAAATACTTATTCCATGTTCAAATAGAAAGAGCACCAGAAAGAGAAATGGTTGCACAAATTACATCAACCAATCATGATGATTCTGTTAAACAAGAACCAACTATAAAAGAAGCTAAAACAGGAAGAAATGATGAATGCCCTTGTGGTTCAGGGAAAAAGTATAAAAACTGTTGTGGTAGATAATAGATATAACATTAGGATTTAATTAGAAGTTAAAAAAGAGGCATACAATTTACGTTGCATGCCTCTTTTTAATGACATTTCAGAAGGAAAGTCCTCCACTTATATAAGTGCGAGTACAAATCTCCTTCTGAAGTCATCAATTCATCTTCTTCTAAGCTGTTGCAGCGACCAAGGAGATGATTAATATAATAGAAGAGGTGTTAATATTGGTAATATTAGTTGAAGAAATATGGAGTGATTTAAATATATTAAAGGGCAATGTCGAAGAAATAAGGGTGTCTCTTTGACGTAACATCTATGGAAAAAGAGCTAAAGGAATATGAGTTTAAAATGCAAGAATCTAGTTTTTGGGAAGATATTACAAAAGCTCAACAAATTACTAAGTTGGCTAAGGGAATTAAGGATAGAATTGATAGATATAATCTATTGATTAGTAAAATAGAAGACTTAGAAATGCTAACCCAGTTAAGCTCCGAGGAAGAAGATGATTCAGCTTTAGAAGAAATAAAAGTTGAATTAAAAGATTTAGTACATATTGCTGATCAGTTTAGGTTAGAAATTTTATTATCTGGAACATATGATAAAAATAATGCTATTTTAACACTTCATACCGGTGCGGGTGGAAGTGATGCTCAAGATTGGACAGAAATGCTTTATAGAATGTACTCAAGATGGTGTGAAAAAAAAGGATATAAAGTTGAAGTTTTAGACTATCAATCATCTGATGAGGCAGGCATTAAAGCAGTCACATTAAAAATAACGGGAGAGTATGCCTACGGATATTTAATGGCTGAAAAGGGCGTGCACAGACTAGTAAGAATTTCACCTTTTAATGCAAATGGCAAGAGGCAAACTTCATTTGCATCTTGTGAAGTTCTTCCTGAACTTACGCAGGAGCAAGATATTGATATTAAGCCTGATGACCTTAGAGTAGACACATATAGGTCCGGAGGTGCAGGAGGTCAACATGTAAATAAAACTGACTCAGCTATAAGGATTACGCATATTCCTACGGGCATTGTAGTGCAATGTCAAAATGAGAGAAGCCAGCATAGCAATAGACAAACTGCAATGAAAATGCTTATGGCAAAACTTTTGATTTTAAAAGAAAGAGAGAAAAAGGATAGGATAGAAGACTTAGCCGGAGACTTGAAAGAGAATGGATGGGGAAGTCAAATTAGATCATATGTTTTTCATCCATATAGTATGGTTAAGGATCATAGAACTAATATTGAAGTAGGAAATGTAGATGCAGTTATGGATGGGGATATTGATATTTTCATTGAAGAGTATTTAAGGCAAAGCAAGAAATAGAAAAGGAACCGTATTTGGTAAGTGTATTATGGTTTTTCATTATAAAAGGTTGTATCAAAATAAATTGACACAACCTTTTGTATATAAAGCAATTATATTTACAGGGATGAAATAGTGTATCTGGTTAAAGCGCCAAGCATACTTCCTTCTACTACATCATTTAATTTATCTACCATTATTTTTGGAGATTCTTTCATGCTATTTTTTATCCATTGTACTGTTATGCCTACAAAAGCATGAGTATAAAAATCTGCAATAAAACTTTTATCAGTAGTTGAAACTTTTATGCCAGAGGAAATGTCGTTTACTACTCCCATAATAAGATCATAGGTTTCCTTAAAAAGATAACCATCAAATGCATTTTGACCAGGTGTATTAAGAGCGTTAGTATAAAATGATTTATTGTTTACTAAATATGTTAAAGTTTTATACATGGCATCAGTCCAATGTGCATAGTTTGTGCCACCGGCTAAATTCTCTATGGCCTCAGTATAATAAATCCAGTTTACAAGATCAAATTTATCTTTGAAGTGATAGTAAAAGGTTTGTCTGTTGACGCCACAATTATCAGCAATTTGGCGAATTGAAATTTTTGCCAGTGGAATTGTCTCCATTAATTTCTTAATTGATAGTGCAAGAGCTTTTTTTGTTATTTGTGATTCCGACATTATTATCACCTACAAACATATGTATTAATAAAAGTAAATAATAATATTAACTTTTACTAATATTATTATAACAAAATCAATACTAGCATTCAACAAAAATGGAACTCATTTAAAAAACGTCTCACTTATTAAAAAGTGAGACGTTTTTTAAATTTATAAGTTATTTCTAATAAGCTCTTCCCCAAATAACGTTCGCTTTAGCTGGTTTACCACAACATAAGCAAATGCCAGAGTCCGCTGGCTGTTCGAATGGCATACATCTAGAAGATGCGCCAGCAACTTCTTTAACTTTTTCCTCGCAAGCAAGGTCTCCACACCATGGAGCATTAACAAAACCTAAAGTTTTATCAAGAATTTCTTTTAATTCCTCAACAGTTTTTGCACTAAAAGTTCTAATATTTTGTGCATCTCTAGCTTTTTCAAAAAGAGATTTTTGAATATCAATTAAAAGTTCTGGAATTTTTGATTCTAATTCATCCATAGGGACAAATAATTTTTCACGGGTATCTCGCCTTACTAATACTACTTGATTTTTTTCTATATCTTTTGGTCCAACTTCAAGCCTAAGTGGAACACCTTTCATTTCATATTCGCTGAATTTCCAGCCAGGCATTTTATCGCTAATATCTATTTTTACTCTAGCAACTTTTGATAACATATTCTTAAGTTCTGTTGCTTTTTCAATTACACCTTCTTTATGTTGTGCAACGGGCACAACCATAAGTTGAATTGGAGCTATAGCTGGTGGAAGTATTAGTCCGTTATCGTCACCATGAACCATAATTAAAGCACCTATAAGTCTTGTAGACATGCCCCAAGAAGTTTGGTGTACGTAAGCAAGTTTACCAGTTTTATCTGAATACTGTATGTTAAAGGCTTTTGCAAAACCATCTCCAAAATTATGAGAGGTTCCGCATTGTAGTGCTTTACCATCGTGCATTAAACTTTCAATTGTGTAAGTCTCATTTGCTCCAGCAAATTTTTCTTTTTCTGTTTTTTTACCTTTTATAACTGGAATAGCAAGGGTTTCCTCACAAAACTTAGCATATATATTAAGCATTTTAAGAGTCTCTTCTTTTGCTTCAGCCTCAGTTGCATGTGCAGTATGGCCTTCTTGCCATAAAAATTCTGAACTTCTAAGAAAAGGTCTTGTGGTTTTTTCCCAACGCACTACTGAGCACCATTGATTATATAATTTAGGAAGATCATTATATGACTGAATTATCTTTGAATAATGATCACAAAACAATGTTTCAGAAGTAGGTCTTACGCAAAGTCTTTCTGCGAGTAGCTCATTTCCTCCGTGTGTTACCCAAGCAACCTCTGGAGCAAAGCCTTTAACATGGTTCTTTTCCTTTTCAAGTAAACTCTCAGGAATGAACATTGGCATATATACATTTTCATGGCCTGTATCTTTAAACATCTGATCTAATATTTTCTGGATATTTTCCCATATTGCATAACCATAAGGCCGTATTACCATGCAACCTCTAACGCTTGCATAATCAGCAAGTTCCGCTTTTTTTACAATATCGGTATACCATTTTGCAAAATCTTCTTCCATAGAGGTAATAGATTCTACAAATTTCTTTCCTTTTGCCATAATTACTTTCCTCCTATTTAATAAAAAATTTAATATAAATACAAAAAAACCCGCATCCCGAAAAGGGACCGAGTATTACCTACGGCACCACCCTAGTTGATATAAAAAAATAGCTAAGAAAAGATTTACTCTTTATTAATACTTTTCTTTCTATTGGGTACATTCACCTCTAATAATAGGGCACTTTAAAATTAATCATAGAATAAAAATAATAATATGTCAAGAAACAATTCATGATTATCTTTAATATCTATTAAAGGTTTTTATTACTTCGTTTATAAAGCAATGAGAATATTAAAATCCCAATTATAGAAATAAGAAAACATTTTTTATAATATAAGATAATGAAGTCGTCCTTAAAAGTACATTTAACTATCGCTTTAGATGCTACATCATAACATCTTTCTATGGCAGTTAGACTTATATGATCATAAGTATCTTTTGGTGTGTGTATACGCGTCATATCATTATCACAAAAGGTTATAGCGTCAATGTTTTGTTTTCTAAAGCCTTCGTGGTCGCTTGCATCTTCAAAAAGATAATTGAAAAAGATATTTTCGCTTTTGCATGTGTTTGAAATTGATTTTATAAAAGGCGTTTTAGCGGTATCTTTTTTTGCACCCATTATGCAAAGGGGGATGTTATTATTACTCCCAATCATGTCAAAATTAAAAACTTTACTCTTTGCTATATCAGTTTTATATTTTGTGATGAATTGGGTTGAACCTAAACAACCGAATTCTTCTGCATTAAAGCCTATGAAAAGAATGCTGCGATTTGGTTTGCCAAGTGAAGTTAGGTACTTGCTCATTTCTAGTATAAATGAGATGCCCGATGCATTGTCTAGAGCACCGTTATATATAGTACCATTTAAGTCTGTACCTATATGATCAAAGTGCGCAGAAGCAATTATTGGTGGACTAGAGGTATCGCTACCTTCTAAATAGCCCATAACATTATTTATATTAGTTTCTGAGACCTCATAAGGAATAAAACAATCTACTGTATTGTTATTAGCTATTAAAGTTTTAAGACCTGCAAGGGCGTCCTTAGTAACCATAATATACATGTTGTACTTTGCTCCATTAATAAAAGAGCTTCTAAAAGATAAATTATTATTAGGAGGAACGAACAATATGAATGGTCCAACCGTGGTACTTACTTTTATGTAGTCTTTATTTATTGCTGTAACATTACTTTTGTTAAAGGTCAAATGATTTGTTCGAAAGTTTACCATATCTTCTTTGAAATCTTTACTATAAACAAAATCTTTTATTAAGCTTCCGTCTTTGCCTGATACTTTTAAATAGGGACTACCTTTAATTATTTTAGGATACTTTATTTTAAAGTTTTGAAATTCTTTGCCTTTATAAGGTTTTAAACCGATCTTTTTTAATTCAGTATTAATGTATGTAGCGATTTCCTGATTTTCTAAAGTGCCAGGAAGTCTTCCTTTAAATTGATCAGATGAGATATACTTTATATTTTGGTAGACATTTGTAGGATTGAACCTATATAAGGTATAATACATATGGACGCTATAAAATAATAATAAAAGACAAAATATTAAAGAAATTGAACTCATTAGCTTTTTCATACATCTCTCCTAAAAATTTCTATATTACATATAGATATGTTGGTAGAAAGCGTGGTATGATTAAACAAGTTAAATTTTGTTATTTAAACTTAAAAATATAAATTATGTGAGGAGGATTGGCTGCTAATTATAAGAGAATAAATAAACTAAGATACTGGTATTTATTTTGTTTATGAGGATTGTAGGTAGCCCAAAAATATGGAGAATATAAATAGTAGATTAATTAAAGAGTTTGCAATAACTATGGAGCAGGCGGAAAGTGTAATTCAATTATTAGATGAAGGGAATACAGTTCCTTTTATAGCTAGATATAGAAAAGAGAGAACTGGTGGACTTGACGATATAATACTTAGAAATTTCACAGAGAGATTAATTTATCTTAGAAATTTAGAGGAAAGAAAAACAGATGTAATACGTCTTATAGGTGAGCAAGAAAAATTAACGCAGGAAATTGAAAAATCAATAAATAAATGTGAAACCCTTACAGAAATTGAGGATATATATAGACCCTATAAGCCTAAAAAAAGAACGAGAGCTATAATTGCAATAGAAAAAGGGCTTAAGCCACTAGCTGAAACTATTTTTAGTGGTGAATTTAAAGGCGATATAAATGAGTATGCACAGGGATTTGTGAGCGATGATAAATTAGTGAGTAATTCTCAAGATGCACTTGCGGGCGCTTGCGATATTATAAGTGAAATGATTTCAGATGAAGCTGATTATAGAAAGTGGATTAGAGGGCAGGTACATAACTTTGGAAGTGTAGAGACTAAGGGTAGCTCTGAGGACACTACTCCATTTGAAATGTATTATGAGTATAAAGAAGGAATTAGAACTATACCACCACATAGAATTCTTGCTATTAATAGAGGAGAGAAAAGTAAGATACTTTCTGTGAAAATTAAGGCTGATAATGATAAGATTATTGAGTATTTAAGAAATAAATGCTTAAAGGGTAATAGTGAAACAGACAAATTTATTGAACTAAGTATAACTGATTCAGTAAAAAGACTTATATTCCCATCGATTGAGAGAGAAATAAGGTCTGAATTAACTGAGAAAGGTGAAATTGGAGCAATAGATATCTTCAAAGCTAATTTGAAAGCTTTGCTAATGCAGTCACCTATAAAAGGAAAAGTAGTGTTAGGTTTTGACCCTGGATTTAGAACTGGGTGCAAAATAGCGGTGCTTGATGACACGGGTAAGGTTTTAGATATAGCTACGGTATATGCTACTGCAGGAAGTCAGGATGGCGTTAAAAAATCGATAGCTATTATTAAAGATTTAGTAATTAAAGATAATGTAGAAGTGGTGTCACTGGGTAATGGAACGGCTAGTCGTGAGTCAGAAGAAATATTAGCCCAAATTATTACAGAACTTAAGCAAGAATGCTCAAGAGATTTGTACTATGTTATAGTGTCAGAAGCGGGAGCATCTGTATATTCAGCCTCTGAACTTGCATCTAAAGAATATCCAGATATAGATGTATCAATTCGTGGAGCTATTTCCATTGGGAGAAGGCTTCAAGATCCACTAGTGGAGCTTGTGAAAATCGATCCTAAAGCTATCGGCGTTGGACAATATCAACATGATGTGGCACCTAAGAAACTTGATGAATCTTTAAAAGGAGTTGTTGAGGATTGTGTTAATGCTGTTGGTGTTGATCTTAATATTGCAACGCCAGCGCTTCTTTCATACATATCAGGAATAAATGCTACTATAGCTCAGAATATTGTAGCGTATAGAGAAGAAAATGGTAAATTCAAGGCTAGAAAAGAATTGTTAAAGGTTAAAAGACTTGGGGCAAAGGCATATGAACAATGTGCAGGTTTTTTAAGAGTTATGGAGAGTAAGGAATTTCTAGACAACACTTCAATTCACCCTGAGTCATATAGTGCTACTAAAAAATTATTGGATTTTTTAAACTATACAAAAGATGATCTTAAATCTTTAAATTTCAAGGATATGGATGAGAGAATAAAAGATATTAATTTTAATGAACTTGCATTAAAACTAGAAACAGGTGCTCCAACTCTTAGGGATATTATTAAAGAAATTAAAAAGCCAGGTAGAGATCCAAGAGAAGAATTACCAAAACCAATATTAAAGACAGGTGTAGTTCAAATGAAGGACCTTAAACCAGGCATGAAACTTATGGGGACAGTTAGGAATGTATCTGATTTTGGTGCTTTTGTTGATATTGGAGTTCATCAAGATGGACTAGTACATATAAGCCAATTATCAGACAAATTTGTAAAACATCCATTAGATGTGGTTAGTGTTGGAGATATAGTTGAAGTTAGTGTAATTGAAGTTGATGAGAAAAGAAAAAGAATATCATTATCAATGAAAAATCAATAATGAATATCTTGCTTTTTTTATAAAACGTGTATATAATCAAGTTATAAAATAAAATTTAATAATCTTCAGGGCGGGGCGAAGTTCCCCACCGGCGGTAAAGCCCGCGAGCCGTAAGGCAGATTCGGTTTAATGACATTTTGGAATGCGTTTTTGATTCCAAAGACATTAACACAGCACCTTTAAGTGCTGATTAGATTCCGAAGCCGACAGTAAAGTCTGGATAAAAGAAGATGTGATATATGTAAATTTGCCCTGATATAGTTATTATATCAGGGTTTTTATTATATCCATCCCTTAAAGATATGTTTAAATAGGGGGTATAAAATGAGAGACGAAAAACTTATTAAAATGATTAAAATTTCACTTTTAGCTGTTATAGCTTTTCTTTTAATGTATATTGAATTGCCTATACCTATATTTCCTTCATTCTTAAAAATTGACATCAGTGATTTGCCAGCACTTTTAGGGGCATTTGCATTAGGACCAATAGCAGGAGTTATTATTGAACTTGTTAAGAATATATTACATGGAGTGTTTGCAGGTAGTACTGGACTAGTGGGAGAATTCGCAAATTTCCTAGTAGGTTCATGTTTAGTATTGGTATCTGGATATATATATAAGGTTCGTAAAAGTAAGGGTGGAGCTATTGTTGGATTATTAACAGGAGTAATTATTATGTCAGTTTTTGCAGGCGTATTAAACTATTTTGTTGTTCTACCGTTATACGAGACAGTATTAGGATTCCCAATAACTGCGGTTGTAGCAATGGGGTCAAAAATAAATCATAACATAAATGATTTAAATTCATTTATAATTTGGATGATAATTCCTTTTAATATTCTTAAGGGAATTGTACTATCAGCAATGACCTTAGCTTTATATAAGAGTGTTTCTCCGATACTTCATAAAGAAAATATGGAGAGCGAATACAAAAGTAAACAACAAAATTATTAATAGAAATACAAAAGACTAGCATTTATTTGCTAGTCTTTTGTATTTTATTATAGTTGTTGACGCGATAGGTTTCTTATGTTTTTATAATGATATTAATAAAGAAAGTTTCGTTGTTAAAGAATTTATAAAGTCTTATGAAAAATATAAATATGATTGCATTTTACGTTGGAAAATCACAATGGCGTTTTCAGCTTTTAATAATGAATATTCAATTTCTAAACTAAAGCATATGTAACATATCTGCAACCTACCGGCTAAAAGATTTTTTTGTGGGGGTTATTGAGATTTAACATTTTCCTTATGTAAATAAATAGCAGTATGAAGTTCTCCGGAAGTGACGTGAAATAAGAAGCACAGAAACAATTGAATTCCTTAATGGGATTTCATGTTTCAAGTTCTTATTTCACGTCACGTAGGAGAAACTTCATACGGATGCACTCTTTTTTATTCTATAGGTTCCTATTCCACATGATCACAGCATCCTCACCGTTATCTTCGTAATAATGGCGTCTTAAACCTTCTTGTTCAAAACCATATTTTTCATATAAGTTTATAGCGATAAAATTTGAACTTCTAACCTCGAGAGTTATTGCTGTAACTTTATGTTTTCTACAAATTCTAAATAATGCCTCCACAATAATATTGCCAGCACCAATTCCACGAGCCTCGGGGTGAACTGCAATATTAGTTACATGAGCTTCATCTATAATTACCCACATTCCTCCATAGCCTACTATTGTATTGCCTTTTTTTAATACAACGTATTTAGCAAACTTATTATCTAGTTCACTTTGGAGTGAGTCTAAACTCCAAGAAATAGGAAAGCTTAACTCACTAATATTGAGTATGGATTTAATAGATGATTCATCCATTGGGTAAATTTTAAAGTCGTTATTCATTTTTCTTTTGCCTCATCTTTTCTTCATACTCACGCTCAGCTTGAGGTTTCCGTAGATAAATAGGAACTGATGAATAGATGTCATCGGTTATTCCATTTGCTAAAAGCTTAAGTCCTAATTCTCCGAGAGATGAAGCCTTCGCTAGATTTAAATGATCAGGTGCAAAACTTACATTGGGTAAATTAGCTATAAGTTTTTCTTTGAATTTTGTGGTTCCATCTCCTACAAAGGATATGTTACAATTTTTATCTTTAAGCATAGTTATCAATTCATCAATTGATATATTAATGTAGTCACTAATACGATTAAGCTCGCAATCCTCAAAGGTATAAAGGGCAGTATAAACATTATCTCTTAAGGCATCTAGTATGGGGCAAATGATTCCATTTGTATATGCTAAATTATATGCTAAAGAATCCAAGGTAGATACGGTCACAAAGGGCTTATTTGTACCTTGGCTTAATCCTTTTATGGTAGCCATACCTATTCTAAGACCTGTAAAAGAACCTGGTCCCTTAGAGGCTACAAAAGCATCAATATCATCTATGCTCATTTGCGTATTCTTAAATAATTCATCGATTATGGGCATGAGTATTTGGGAATGTTGTTTTTTGTAATTAAAAGTTATTTCACCAAGTACTTTGCTATTGTCGAGGATTGCACAAGTGGCAGATTGCGTAGCAGAATCTAGACTTAAAATTTTCATAGTATTACCTCCTTTATATAGTCATATCTTTTATCAGAATACTCTATATTAATTTTTCTATAATTATCGCCAAGAGTAGGGAGCTTTTCTATAGTTATGGTTAATTTATTGGGTGGAATTATTTCTTCAATGTAATTAGCCCATTCAATAACACTAACTCCATCACTAAATATATACTCATCAAAGCCTATAGCTTCTATTTCATCGGGGTCATTTACTCTGTAGACATCAAAATGATATAATTTTAATCTGCCAGTATATTCATTTACAATAGTAAAAGTAGGACTTGTAATATTGTCTTTAATATCTAATCCTTTTGCAATTCCCTTAGTTAAATGAGTTTTACCAGTGCCTAAGTCACCAATTAAGCAAATTATGTCACCTGAATTCACAAGGGAGCCTATTAATTCTCCTATTTTATAAGTTTCGTCAACTGTAGTTACTATGTATTCCATAAGTTTCACCTCATTAAATATTTTATCCTAAATTATAAAAAAAGAAAAGGGTTCTTGCTTTAAAGCTGAGTAATTTGTTATTAATATAGCAACATTAGTAACATATAAATAATACATGATATATTTATTTTATGTTTTAAATAGGTTAAATATATAAAAACTCTTGCATTTTATTACAAGACATGATATGATTTGAATGTATTTTAGGGGTATAGCTCAGTTGGTAGAGTAGTGGTCTCCAAAACCATTGGTTGTAGGTTCGAGCCCTACTACCCCTGCCATTTTTACATTTTATGTTTTATATTTTCGTCTTAAAAATTAATAAAGGGGTATGGCTCAATTGGTAGAGTAGTGGTCTCCAAAACCATTGGTTGTAGGTTCGAGTCCTACTACCCCTGCCAAATAAAACCTGTGAAATTATTTTCACGGGTTTTTACGTTTTATTATAATAAAGTATTAAATTTAATATTAAGTATTTCAAAAAATAAGAAACAGGTTAAGATGCCTGCAACTGGAGGTATATAATGCAACAATATGACATAGTGGTAATTGGAGGAGGTCCAGCAGGCCTTGCAGCTGCTATTTCAGCTAAAGAACATTATGAAGGTAAGATTTTGATTTTAGAAAGAGAAAAACAATTAGGTGGAATTTTAAACCAGTGTATTCATAATGGATTTGGTAAGAATGTTTTTAGTGAGGATTTGACGGGACCAGAATTTGTACAGAAGTTAATAGATAAAATTAAAAAACTAGATATTTCATATAAATTAAATACTACTGTTTTAAATTTAAGTGATACTAAAGAAATTAATGCAGTGAACTCTGAGGTTGGGACTTTCAAAATTAGCGCAAAAACTATAATAATTGCAACAGGGTGTAGAGAGAGGCCAAGAGGATTTTCAAATCTACCAGGTAGTAGATGTGCAGGTATTTATACGGTAGGATGTGCACAGAAATTTGTGAATATTGAAGGCTATATGCCAGGAAAAGAAATAGTTATATTAGGCACAGGAGATATTGCATTAATAGTCGCAAGAAGACTATTAATTGAAGGTGGTAATGTTAAGGCGGTAATTGGAAGTAAAAATGTTATTGATGCAGTTGATAAAAAATTGTGTGATTCACTAAAGGAGTTCAACATACCATTAAAAATGATGTATAGGGTTGTTGATATTCAAGGGAAAAGTAGAATCGAAGGTATTACTTTAGTAAAACTTGATAGTAATAATGAAGTTATAAATGGTAGTGAGGAACGTATTTCTTGTGATGCATTACTTTTATCAGTAGACTTATATCCTGATAATGAACTGGCAAAACAGGCTGGGATAATAGTTAATTCATCAACAGGACAAATTAAATTGAATTCAAAATCACAAACAAATATAGACGGTGTGTTTGCGTGTGGAGGGGTAGTTCAGGGGTATGATTTTCATGAAAGTGTGGTAAAACAAAGCTATACTATAGGTGCAAGTGCATCAGTATATGCAAACAATTTTGAAATTTAATAAAAGAAAAGAAATACTATTGACATATTTTAATGTTAAGAATATAATAAAGAAAAGCAATTCATACTGAAATACTAGGAAATACTAAGAAGAAGGAAAGTAATATAGGAAGAATATACAGAGAGAGAGTCCAAAGCTGAGAAGACTCTTATAGGAAAATTATATGAAGTGCCCTTTGGAGTTATGCACCGAACTAGTCATGTGATAGTATATAACAAGTAAAACATATTGTTGTTATTTATTATTGTTTGCCTCTGGTAGGCTGCATCGGGATTCACCCGTTATAGTGATAGAGCATAACGTTGTGCTTGAAAAAGTGGCGTTATAATCATTTTGGTGATTATAACTTAGAGTGGGACCACGAAGTAAAACTTCGTCTCTAATAGTAGAGGAAGTTTTTTTTGTACCCAAAATCATATAGAAAATTACAAAAATAAACATATATGTGTCGCTTTTTCATATTATGAGATTATACAAATGCAAAAATATGGATAACTTTTAAAGGAAAATTACTTATTTTAAATTGGAGGGGTATTAATATGATGTATAACAATGTTTTAGATATGATAGGTGGAACACCAGTTCTAAAGTTGAATAGATTAGTTAGTGATGACGTAGCTGATGTATATGTGAAATTAGAAAAATATAATCCAGCTGGAAGTATAAAAGATAGGGCAGCTCTTGGTATGATAGAAAAAGCTGAAAAATTAGGATTACTAAAGGAAGGTTTTACGATAGTTGAACCAACTAGTGGAAATATGGGAATAGCCTTGGCAATGATTGGTAGAATCAAGGGATATGATGTAATTATTGTAATGCCAGATAGTATGAGTGTTGAAAGACGTAGCTTAATAAAAGCATATGGTGCAAAACTCGTTCTTACAGATGGTTCAAAGGGAATGAAGGGTGCTATAAATAAAGCAAAAGAAATATCAAATGGAGATTCTAAATTCTTTTTACCACAACAATTTATTAATATAGCAAATCCAGAAAAACATTATGAAACTACTGCAGAAGAAATTTTTAGTGATATAGCAGATGTAGATGTTTTTGTAGCAGGAGTCGGAACTGGTGGAACAATTACTGGAGTAGGCAAAAAATTAAAAGAATTTAATAAGGAAATTAAAATTGTTGCAGTTGAGCCAGCAAAATCGCCAGTATTATCTGGTGGAGAACCCGGACCACATAAAATACAAGGTATAGGCGCAGGCTTTACACCAGATATTTATGATAGCAGTGTAATTGATGAAATAATGCAAATATCTGATGAAGAGGCTTTTGATATAGCAAAGAGGCTTGCTAAAGAAGAAGGCATATTAGTAGGGATTTCAACAGGAGCTAATGTTGCAGCAGCAATAAAAATTGCTAAAAAATTAGGTAAAGGCAAAAAAGTTGTTACAGTTGCTCCAGACGGAGGAGAAAAGTATATTTCCATGGGTATTTATGACTAATTAAGGGAAAATCTAAACATTTATTTCTACTCTATAGATAAAAAAGCACATAGAAATAGATTAATGTGAGGGTTTAAGAACATACAAATTCATATTTTAAAATATGAATTTGTATGTTTACAAACTATAATTCTATAGGAGGAATTAATGTATGTTTAAAACATTGCGATATGATATAAATAATATATTAGAAAAGGATCCAGCAGCTAAAAATTGGGCTGAAGTAATATTGTTATATCCTTGTATTCATGCTGTAATAATATATAGAATAGCCCATATATTATATAATCATAAAATATTTTTTCTAGCCAGAGCTATATCTCAAACAGCCAGATTTTTTACTGGAATTGAAATTCACCCAGGGGCTAAAATAGGGAAAGGATTTTTTATAGATCATGGAACGGGAGTTGTCATTGGAGAGACTACAGAAATTGGTAATAATGTAACTTTGTATCAAGGGGTTACTCTAGGGGGAACAGGTAAAGATATTGGTAAGAGACATCCTACTTTAGGAAATGATGTTATTGTAGGTGCTGGTGCAAAGATTCTTGGTCCCATTAAAATAGGTACGGGTAGCAAAGTTGGTGCAAATGCTGTAGTTTTAAAAGATGTATTACCAAAGGCCACTGCTGTAGGGATACCTGCTAGAGTGATTTTTGTAAATGAATTAACAATAATTGAGATTAAAGATTATGCAGGAAATACTAAAAGAATATACAATGATATGGTTATATAAAGGGACTGTGGATATGAGTGTTAAAGATGACATAATTAAATTTTGCAGCATAAATGGTTTAGATACAATAGGGTTTAGCGAATGTAGAATTTTTCATGAGCTAAATCCTTATTTTGATAAGAGAAAAAAACTAGGTTTAGAAAATGAGTTTGAAGAAAGAGATTTAAATAAAAAGATAAATCCGTTTATATATATGAAAGATGGGAAAACTATAATTTCTATTGCATTTCCATACCTGTATGATAACGATATTAATAAAAAATTATATTTCTCGAATTACACTAGGGGAAGAGATTATCACCTTGTATTAATTGAATATATGAAAAAAATTTGCACATTTATTGAGGGTATGGGTGCAAAAGCTATGTATTTTGTAGATAGTAATGCATTGCCTGAGAGATATATTGCAAGTCTAAGTGGAGTGGGATTTATAGGCAAAAATAATATGTTAATAACTCAAAGGTATGGCTCATATGTTTTTTTAGGAGAAATTATAACAGATTTAGTGATAGACCCTGATAAAAGCGTTACGCAAAAATGTGGTAATTGTGAAATATGTCTGTCATCATGTCCTACAAGTGCTATAGTTAAAGGGAAGTTTGGAATAAATAATAATTCTAATATATGTTTATCCTATATAACTCAGAAAAAAGATATAGAGGATTTCTGGTTTGATAAATTAGATGGTAGGTTATTTGGCTGTGATACTTGTCAGAGAGTTTGTCCCTACAATAAAGAAGTTGAATTAAGTGTTATTAAAGAATTTAAACCATATGAACATATGAGAACACCTAATTTGAAAGAATTAATGAATATTGATAATAAATTGTTTAAAGATAATTATAAAATAACTTCTTGTGGGTGGAGAGGTAAAAATATTATTAAAAGGAATGCAATTATTAATTCGCTTTTTATTGAAAAGGTTAAAATTATAACTGTAGAGAAGGATACATCACCTTATATAAGAGATTATTATTATAGACTTTTAAAGTATTTCAAATTATAATATTTTTATAGTCATTATTTATGAAAGGTGGAATTCAGATGCTTTCGAAATCTGCGTTAGGAATAATAAACGTTTTACCAGATAGAGTTGTTTCATTTATAGCAAAAAGATTATTAGATTCATACATTAACAAATATGCAAACATTAAAACCCAGGGAATGGAGAAAATTAAGGATATAAAGTCGCCTATAATTTTCATATGCAATCATTTAAGTAATGCGGATGGTATAATTCTTAACAAGTTATTAAAGGATGATAATGTAACTTTTTTAGCAGGGGTAAAGCTAACAGATAATAGGCTTACTAAGTTAGGTTTTTTTGTAGCGAAAACTATACAAGTGCATCCTAATTCGCCTGATAAAGACGCTATATCTAAGATAGTAAGTACGCTAAAACAAGGCAATAATATTATGATGTTTCCAGAAGGGACAAGAAGTAGAAGTGGAAAGATGATAGAGGGCAAGAGAGGCATTATATTAATGGCTAAATTATCAAAAGCAACAATTCTTCCAATGGGTATTTGGGGAACAGAGAAATTGTTGCCAATTAGCGAAAAAGATATGGCATTAGAAAAATTTCATCATGCTGATGTAAATATTAGCATTGGTGATCCTATTATGCTACAAGCTAAGGATAAAGACGAAGCTCGTGATGAATATTATGACAGAGTTATGAATGAAATAATGTCGGGTGTAGCAGTGCTACTTCCTGAACAGTATAGAGGAGTATATTCCAAAATAAATAGATAGTAATAACTTTATATAATTTAATTAGTAAGAAGTAGGTGATTAATATAAATAAAAAAACAATTAAGAGTGTTCTTAAAATTCTTAGCGAAACATATGCAGGTGTAAAGTGTGGACTTGATTTTACAAATCATTATGAGCTTTTAGTATCAACAATATTATCGGCTCAATGTACAGATGTAAGGGTTAATATTGTTGCAAAGAAGTTATATGCACAATACAATACACCAGAGGCTATGATTACATTATCAAGTGATGAATTAGGCGAAAAAATTAAGAGTTGTGGGTTTTATAATAATAAAAGCAAAAATATATTGGGCGCTACAAAACTTTTATTAGAAAAATATGGGGGCGTAGTGCCAAGTACCATGGAAGAGTTAACAGAGCTTCCAGGAGTTGGTAGAAAGACCGCTAATGTAGTATTGTCTAATGCTTTTGGAATTCCCGCTATTGCTGTAGACACTCATGTTTTTAGAGTTTCAAAAAGAATTGGGTTTGCCAACGGGAAAAATGTTGAGATTGTAGAACAGCAACTTATGAAAAACATTCCAAGGGAAATGTGGAGTGATGCTCATCATTTTATTATATGGCATGGACGAGAAATATGTAAGGCAAGGAAACCTAATTGTGAGGTGTGCCCTATAGCACCTTATTGCGAATTTTTAAATGGTAAATCTAAGAATATATAAAGAAAGTGTATGTTGGTTAAAAAGCATTAAAATCTTTTATCAAAGATTTATGCATTTATACTAATATGTGCTTTCTTTTTATATAATTATATTTTTAATAATACTGGTAATTATAGATTCAATGTAATTAATGCTATATAATGAGTGTGAGGTGGAATGAATGAATTATAACGAGGAAACTTTAAATAAATTAGTTGAAGAAATTATAGGAGCAAAAGATATTAGTTTAGTAGAAATACCATGTGTAGATTTATATATGGATCAAGTTACAACTTTTTTTAATGAAAAGCTTGGTAGTCTTAAACGAAATGAAGAGGATAAAATCCTTACAAAAACAATGATCAATAACTACACTAAAGGTAAGGTTTTGATGCCAGCTAAAAATAAAAAATATACTAATGAGCATATTATTTTACTTACGCTTATTTATAATCTAAAGCAAACAATATCAATTAGTGATATTTATACGTTATTTGATCCTATTATTGATATAAAAGCACCACAAAGCATAAATATACCATTAGGTGATTTATATAATGATTTTTTGGATATAAAAGAGGTCCAAAATAAAGAGTTTGCACGTGATACGGATAAAGATGCTAAATTTATAAAAGAGAAAATCAAAGAAATGGGAAAAGAAGATGGAGAGTTAATAGAATTAATATTAATGATCCTGTTACTTACTAATAAAGCAAATATGCAAAAGAGAATGGCGGAAAAATTAATTGATAATTTTTTAAAAAAACAATAACAAATCATTAAAAAATGAGGAGATGTCAATATGTCAAAAGTTGTAGAAAATTTTCTAAAATATATAAGTTATGATACTAAGTCTGATGAGGAATCAATAACTGTTCCAAGTACAATTGGACAAATGGTACTTGCTAAAGAATTAGTAGCAGAATTAAAAACAATGGGACTAAGTAAGGCGAGCGTAGATGAGAATGGATACGTAATGGCTACTATTGAATCTAATGTAGAGAAAAATGTACCAACTATAGGATTTATATCTCATATGGATACTGCGCCAGATATTTCTGGTAAAGACGTTAAGCCTAAATTTGTTTACAATTATGATGGTAAAGATATTATATTAAATAAAGAAAATAATATAGTATTATCTCCAAAAGATTTCCCTGAATTAAAAAACTACATAGGGAAAACTATTATTACAACAGATGGAACAACCCTTTTAGGGGCTGATGATAAAGCAGGAATTGCAGAGATAATGGCAGCTGCGCAGTATTTAATGCAGAATCCTAACATTAAGCATGGTACAATTCGTATTGGATTTACACCAGATGAAGAAGTTGGTCGTGGTGCGGATATCTTTGATGTGAAAAAATTCGGTGCAGACTTTGCATATACTTTAGATGGTGGACCTATTGGTGAACTAGAGTATGAAAATTTTAATGCTGCAGGAGTAAAAATTTCTATTCATGGAAGAAACGTTCATCCAGGATCCGCAAAGGGAAAAATGATTCATTCATCTCTTATTGCTAATGAGTTTATAAACTTAATGCCTCGTAATGAGACTCCAGCTACTACAGAGGGTTACGAAGGATTCTATCACTTGATCAGTATTAATGGTGAGGTTGAGGAAACAAAACTTCAATATATTATAAGAGATTTTGATAGTGAAAATTTTGAAAATAGAAAGATATTTATTAAAAATATAGTTGATAAATTAAATGATAAATACAGTAGTGGAACGATTGAATTAGAAATTAAGGATCAATATTTTAATATGAAAGAAAAAATAGAACCAGTAAAGCATATAGTAGACACGGCGTTTTTGGCTTTAAAGGAAGTGGGGGTAAATCCTATAATGCAACCTATAAGAGGTGGCACAGATGGCGCAAGGCTTTCATTTATGGGGCTGCCTACACCTAATATATTTGCTGGTGGCCATAATTTCCACGGTAAATATGAATTTATACCTACATTTGCTATGGAAAAGGCTGTTGATGTAATATTAAAAATAGTTGAATTGTACGCTTGCAAATAATATAAGTGAATATTAGGGAAAATATCGATTAGTTAAAAGTTTGTTCACAAATTTGTCACCAAATTGCAATATAAATGTTTTAAAATATAATTAAAGATAAAACATAATTTGGTCTGTAAAAAGATATAAATAAATCATATTTTATACGATAATAACAGTTAGTTACTGATATGCCCTGGAAAATAAATAAGGAGGAAAAAAGTATGAATGATGATTCAAATAATAATGATACGAATGAAACAAATGATACAAATGATAATATAATCGGTAGTGAAAGCAATAATACAAATGAAAATATTAAGAAAGACAATGATAAAGATCTTACAATGGAAATGCAAGTTCCTAGTGAAGATTATAAAGAAAAAGGAAGTAAAGATATTCCACTTATATTAGAAAATACTAATTACTCAAATATAAATAATGAAAAAGTGAAAAAGAATAAAGGCGGTATGAGAAAAAGAATAGTTGCCTACGTAATAGTAGGTGTAATATGTTCTACACTTGGGGGTATCGGATCAGCTATTGTGACAATGAATATGATGAAAGATACAAGTACTGCTACAACACCTAAAGTATCTGATACAAAGGTTGCTAGCACCGCAAAAGCAAAACTTATTACAAGTACCAGTACAGATATTTTAACTGTACCAGAAATTGTAAAGAAGGTAAGCTCTTCTGTAGTTGCAATTTCTACCAAAACAACTGCTGTAAGTAGTGATGTTAGGGGGGATACTGCTGAGCAAGAAGGAGTAGGCACTGGTATAATTTTCAATAAAGATGGATATGTATTGACGAATTATCATGTTATAAGTGGATCTCAAAATATTAAAGTCACCTTAAATAATGGAAAGGAAGTTTCTGCTAAAGTAATTAATTATGATGCAGCAGCGGACGTAGCCGTTATTAAGTTAGCTGCAAATACTGTAGTGCCAGGTGTAGCTGTATTTGGAGATTCGGATGCGCTTGAGGTGGGAGAATCGGTTGTTGCAATAGGAAATCCTCTAGGAACAGAATTTATAGGGTCTGTTACTACAGGGGTTGTAAGTGCACTTAATAGGCAAGTAAGTATTGAAGATAAAAATCTCAAATTTATTCAAACAGATGCAGCTATTAATCCGGGCAATAGTGGTGGGCCGTTAGTAAATTCTAAGGGTCAAGTTATAGGAATAAACACTGCTAAAATAGGTGAAACAGGGGTAGAAGGATTAGGCTTTGCAATACCAATTAATACAGTAAATCCTAAAATGGAGAATTTAATAAAACCAATTCTAAACATTGGTATATCTTGCAGAGATATAACCGCTGATATTTCAAAACAATATAATATTCCAGTAGGAGTGTATATTTCGCAGGTGAAAGAGTTTAGTTCAGCAGAAAAAGGAGGTATAACATCCGGAGATGTAATCATAAAATTTGATGGTAAAGAGATTAAAACTGTCGCAGAAATAAATAAGATTAAAGCTACACATAAAGCTGGTGATGTAGTTAAAATAGAACTCGTGAGAAATGGAAAGACCATAAAAATAAATATAACACTTTCTGTATAAATTAGACGTATATAATAAAGGAGATTAAGAATTGTACAATTCTTAATCTCCTTTATTTATTAATATATTTCGAATTTAAAATACATAAAAAATATCTTTAGTGGGAAAATACTTTTGAAGGAGTGATAAAAATGGAAATGAATACTAGAGATACTATTATGAAAAAATTATTAGATGCACAAGAAGATACTAGGGATTATCAATCATTTGCAGGAGAAGTATCAGAAGAGACAGTTAGTAATACATTTAGGGAATTTGCAGAGCAATCAGCAATGCAGGCTCATAAACTACAAGAATTGTTAAGTGTATATGACAGAAAGTAGGTAAAAACTGCGTAGCAGACCGTAGCAGACAATAGCTACGTAGTAGATTAAGGCTGCGGTAATTAAGTTAATCATAACCAATATTATGCTTAATATTCTTATATATTAAAGGATTTAAGGTCACTTGGTACATTGGGCGCCAAATGGTCTTAAATCCTTTTTAAAATGATTTTTATAAGATTAGCGTTGCTCTTTAATGAAGCCCTTTCTATATGCTGTAAGAAGCGACTCTAAATTTTTAATTTGATCTTTAATATCAAAGCCTATATCAGTATCTACAACACGTATACGATTTGTAGATTTTTCTAAAACAATAGTAGAGGATATAATATCCTTTCCTTCATCTATTGCCTTTTGGGTAGATTCAAATGGTGCATGGGATGCTAAGAGTAGTCCATAGGAGTTATAAATAAGAGTATATCCAGCTATTCCTGTTTCTGGCTGATACGCCTTAGAAAAACCACCGTCAATAACCAATAGTTTGCCATCAGCTTTTATAGGGCTCTCACCTTGTTTAGTCTTTACCGGAACATGACCATTTATAATGTGTGAATCGTTAGTATTTAATCCAAATTCAGATAGTATTTTATTGCAAGTTGTTTTATCATCCCTATATTTATAATATGAATTTTTAACTTCTTTATGAGTACTCTTATCATCTATAAAATATCTTTCAAAAGTAGTCATTTTATCTTTACCAAAAAGTGGAGAATTTGAACCGCACCACAAATACCATATTGTATCTAGTGCGTAAAGTTTAGATTCCGAATTTTCTTTACCAAAATAGGCTTCTCTGGCTAAACGCTCAGTTCTATCTATATAGGACTTTCCACTGTAAATGGTGTCATCTATTTTCATTTTTTTAAAACTTCCATCTTCGCTTAGTGAAATGCATCCATGAAAAAGCAAATTTGAATTATATTTTAAGTACATACTACCTTTAGAGTAAAAAAAACGTATATGCTGTTGGAGCTTCTCACTATTTAAGAAAGAAGATTTAAGTTTGTCTATAAGTTGTCTTTCATCTTTGTTTAATTTATATGGGTCACTGGGATCTATAGTTGGGAAATTAAAATCATTTAGAATATATTCTTTACCATCAAGTTTAATAGTACCCTTTTCATAATCTATTTTATTAAGAAGTAACCTAGACTGCATTTCATAATGGGGACGCCTTTTTATTATTGCAGCTTCAAGTTTAAATTGAATTATAGTTATAGCTTTATGCATTTTTGATATTAAATTAAGGTCTTTATCTGCATAATTATTTTCTGGAAAAACTTTAGGCTTAAATGCTGTGCATGGGTCATTATTATAAAAATCTTGAGCGAAAGTTGCTAGTGGTAATAAGTTGATACCATAACCTTCTTCAATTGTATCTAAATTTGCATATCTTGTTGAAATCCTAAGAACGGTAGCAATAGAACTTTCACATCCAGATGCAGCGCCCATCCAAAGTATATCATGATTACCCCACTGTATATCAATAGAGTGGTAGTTCATTAGTGTATCTAAGATTATATGTGCTCCTGGACCTCTATCATAAATATCTCCTAAAATATGAAGCCTATCTATAGTAAGCCTTTGAATTAAATTTGAAATAGCAACTATAAATTCTTTAGCTCTCCCAATTTTAATTATGGTTTGAATGATACCATTGTAATATTCTTGTTTATTAAATGTGCTTTGTTGTTCATGAAGTAATTCCTCTATAATATATGAAAAATCTGGTGGTAGTGCTTTGCGGACTTTAGATATAGTATATTTAGAGGAGATGGTTCTACAAATTTTAATTAGTTTATGAAAAGTTATTTTGTACCAATCGTCTATATCATCTTCTTCTCTAATTGCTATATCTAACTTTTGCTCTGGATAATATATAATAGTTGCGAGTTCTTTTTTTTCGATATCTCTAAGTGAATTACCAAAAATATCGTTAATCTTTCGTTTGATTACCCCAGAAGCATTCCTAAGAACATGAGAAAAGGATTCATACTCACCATGAATATCTGTAAGGAAATGTTCAGTTCCTTTAGGTAGATTTAAGATAGCTTGTAAATTTATGATTTCGGTACAAGCATCTGGAATTGTAGGATACTTGCTAGCCAATAATTCAAGATACCTCAAATCTTTTTCTATAGTTTCAATTGGTGTCTCACTAGAAAATATCATTTTTGAATCTCCTTTATATTGCATAAATTTTATGGATGTAATGGTTTAACATAATCCTATAATAGTATATTATACTATTATAGGACATTTTATTATAAAAATAAAATATTATTTACTATGTTATATTTTATGCATATATTAGGTTAACTATAAATATGTTTTATAAGTAATTAATGCATCTAGAATTAGGCAAAATCCTTTTGTTGATTTGATATAATATTTTTGGTACAATGTTTTATGGTGTCTAAATACATGAAAGCTGAAATTTATAAAAAGTTAAGCCGCATATAAGGGGAAATTCTATGAAGCAAAATGATTATTTGCTAAGTATACATTCATTATATAATCTAGCAAGATATGCATTCCTAAAAATTGAATCTAATTATGCAAGGACTGTGGAAACTTCAGGTATAACTCTGCCACAACTTCGAGTTTTATGGATTATTAAGGTGTTTCCAGGAATCTCGCTTAGTAACATCGCTAGGATTGGGTGTTGGAGTTCGCCTACAGTTAGCAATATTATCAAAATTCTAATAAATAAAAAACTAATATTTAAAGAAGAAACAATTAATAAAAAGCTATATAAACTCCAATTAACGGAGCTTGGTAATTGGTATATTAATGTTAATAAACAAGGTAAGGAGAACAAGGTTTACCTTTTTGATTTAATAGGTTTATTTTCAAGTGAAGAATTAGATTTTATTATAGAAATTTTCACGAAAATTATAATAAAAGAAAAAAAAGAATTTATTTTTGATTACATTGATAAAATAAATGAATTAAATTTAAAAATTAATGTAACTGATTTTGATATTAACACAATTGTTATTATAAGAAAAACAATTGCTTTATATAATTTGTTAAGAATATTTATTTTAACGATAAAAAGTAGTCACAGTGAACCACTAAAGGAGTTTAATGTAACATATGCCCAACTTAGAGCTCTGTGGATAATTGCAGCATTTCCAGGTGTAACATCACGTGAATTGAGTGAAATTAGTTTTTGGTCACCCTCTACTGTTCATGTAATAGTAAAAAACTTATATAGTAAATCATTTATTCATAAAGAAAAAGCTTTAATTAAAAATGCCCATTATTTAGATATATCAGAGCGAGGTGGTAATTTAATAATAGATGATTATAATAAAAACCAAAAGACCTTACTGATATTTAAAGAATTAAAAGAAATTAGCCATGAAGATATTTTAAATTTAAATGTTCTCTTGCTACGGATGAATAATAAACTCGAAAATTATAAATCAGAAGAATATATAAAAAAAACTATTGTTATTATTAAAAGTAAAATATTTAAAGAGTAGAGATATGATTTATACTTTGAAAAATATAGTTTAGAGTCCTTATATTTAGTTATAGGGATTTTTTTACGCGTATTTTTAATATGGTTATTAAACTTTTTTTATAAATAATACATAATTTTATATAATAAACAGCAAGTTAGTATAGTAATATGATTAAATTCATAGATTATGATATAGGAACAATTCTGATCTAATAATTAGATGGTTAAGTAGTTAATGATTATTATATTTAAAAAAATCAATACAGTAAAATATAAAACAAAAAGGTGGTATAGAAATGAGCAAAAAAGTAAGGACAATTGCAATTGTTGTCGCGATATTTCTTGTAATAATAATGCCTATTATTGGAGGTTACAATAAGATGGTAAGCTTAGAGCAAAAGGTAACTGTGACAGAGGGAAATATAGATACACAATTACAAAGAAGATCTGACTTAATTCCTAATTTAGTAGAAACGGTTAGAGGTTATGCTTCTCAAGAAAAAGACATCTTTATAAAAGTAGCACAGGCTAGAGCAAAACTTGCAGGTGCTACAAATGTAACAGATAAAGCTAAGGCAGATAGTGAACTTGGAAGTGCAGTTTCAAGGCTTTTAGTAGTTGTTGAGAAATATCCAGATCTAAAATCTAGTGCTAATTTCAAGGATTTAACAGTAGCGCTCGAAGGCAGCGAAAACAGAATAGGTACTGCAAGACAGGACTATAACACAAGTGTTGGAGAGTACAACACCACAATAAAGCGTTTTCCTAATAATATCATTTCAGGTATTTTTGGGTTTGATAAAAAACCACTTTATAAGGCTAGTGAATCAGCTAAAGTAGTACCTAAAGTTGACTTTACTAAATAGGAGCTAAAATATGAAGACTTATTTAATTAATTTTATTAGAAAAATAAAAATTTACAATATTACATTGGGTGTATCTACAAAAACTAAGAAAAAAATGAGGATTTTATTTGTATGTATAATAAGTCTGGGTTTACTGAGTCTATTAATAGCTACGAATATAGTAAATGCAAAAACTGATAAAATATATCCTGCTCCAACTCAGCTAAAATATGTTAATGATTATGCCAAAGTGTTAGATAATAAATCAATACAATATATTTTATCAGTTGGCAGGGAACTAGAGGCTAAAACAGGAGCTCAGGCTACAGTGGTAGTTATAAATTCACTAAAAGATGTACCTATAGAAACTTATGCCACTGGTATTTTTAGAGAATGGGGTATTGGTAAAAAGGATAAAAATAATGGTCTGTTAATTTTACTTTCGGTAAAAGAAAGACAGTGGAGAGTAGAGGTGGGTACAGGGCTCGAAGGCGCTGTTACTGATATATACTCCTCAAGAGTTATGAATGATTATGCAGTGCCGAAATTTAAACAAAATCAATACGGAGAAGGACTTCGTGCATCATATTCGGTTATTGTAGGTAGCATAGCTAAAGAATACAACGTAAAACTAGATAAGAATGTTAATATTCCAAAACAAGTTCAAACACAAAACATTCCTAGAAAGGGTAATGGTATAGTGTTAATAGGGTTTATTGTGTTAATTTTGCTCGATTTTATTCTTAATCGAGGAAGAATAACTAAATTTATGGTAACATTACTATTTTGGAGTTCTCTTGGTAGACGTGGTGGAGGCAATGGCGGCGGTTTTGGAGGATCAGGAGGCGGTGGCTCTGGAGGTTTTGGAGGAGGTTCCTCAAGTGGAGGAGGTTCCTCAGGTGGATATTAATATAATAATTGATAAAATTAAAAGTAGTTAATTATGTTAGCAGACTAAAAAATCACTCGCGAAGCTTATTTAATTTATAAGGTTAGGGAGTGATTTTTGTTTTTAGCGATATAGTAAAAAAATTATATTTAATAAGATATTTTGTAAAATAAATTAATAAATAATTTAAAAAATACAAAATTTAGGAGTGTTAACCAATACATAACACGAACAATTAATTAAATTCAGTTGTTATCATTCGAAAAATAAGGTATAATAAAGTGTCACATTTCAACATTCGAATGATAACTAAATCTAAATAGGAGTTGATAACAAGTGTTACCATTAATTAATTTTCAAAACGATTGGCTTTCGGCATACTTCGTATTTATTATAATATTAATATTTATACCAGTAGCAATTTACACTAAGGGCTACATAATGGAATATAAGAAACATTACTCGGTAAACTATATGTTATTTTTAATAATATTATTCGTAGCATCAATGATAGGGGTGGTAGTTTCTAATAATGCTATAAGTTTTCTTGTTTTTTGGGAGATAATGTCTATATCATCATTTTTCTTAGTAATTTATGAGTATATGCATAAGGAAAGTTTGAAATCAGGAATATTTTATTTTATTATGACACATATAAGTGGATTATTCTTAATGATAATGTTTGCGTTCTTGTATAAATACAGTGGTAGTTTTGATTTTAGTGAGATTCTTAAGGTTTCTGCGAATTTTACTACAAAACAAAAGTACATTATATTCATGCTCGCATTATTTGGGTTTGGAGCAAAGATGGGTATAGTCCCACTTCATGCATGGCTTCCAAAGGCTCATCCAGCAGCGCCATCCAATGTGTCAGCTTTGATGTCAGGGGTAATGCTTAAAGTTGCTTTATATGGCTTTATCAGGGTCATATTTATTTTTCTTGGAGTGACGCCACTAAATTGTGGAGTGATAGTACTTATAATTGGAACTATTACCGCTATCTTTTCAATTTTAAATGCTTTATTACAAAACAATATAAAAAAACTATTAGCATATTCTAGTGCAGAAAATGTAGGACTAATTTTTGCTGCCCTTGGGATGTCTATGATACTTATAAATTATAATTTAAAAGTATTAGCTTCACTAGCGCTAACTGCAGCATTGCTTCACTGCTTAAATCATGCAATTTTTAAAAGTCTCTTGTTTCTAAATGCAGGGAGCGTTTTGTATGCAACAGGTACTAAAAATATGAATGAACTTGGTGGACTACATAAAGAAATGAAGTTTACTGCAATTTGTACATTTATTGCAACTTGTGCAATATCGGCAGTTCCGCCATTTAATGGTTTTGCAAGTGAGATACTTATTCTTAGAAGTTTCATTGAAGCGATAACGAAGGTAAGCAATATATGGGTTATAATATTGATTTTTTGTTGTGGGGTTATTATCGCAATAACAAGTGGAGCGGCTTTTTATGCTACTGCAAAATCTTTTGGAATCACTTTTCTTGGAAAACCAAGAACTAAAAAAGCAGAACATATAAAAAGTATTCCGTTATCAATGAACATTGGGCAGGGGTTACTTGCTATACTTGCTATAGTTACGGGTATATTTTCACCATTTATAATAAGTAAAATATCATATTTTACTAATGGGTTATTCGAGATTAATACCAAAGGGCCTGGATTTAAAAATGAAACAGAGATAATAGTGTTTACTTTAATATTAATTAGTATCACATTTATTGTTTATATGTTTAATAAAATAAATTCATTAAACAAAAAGCAAGAAATTAATGATACATGGGCATGCGGCTTCGCGAGTGACGAACCTTATATACAGTACACTGGTAGCGGATTTGTTCAGCCTGCTGCAAAAATATTCGGACCTATTTCAAATTACAACAAAAAAGTTAGTTATAAACAAAAGATTCATATAAGCCAAACTACTAGTGATGTAGTAGAGGATTATTTTTATAAAACAAGTTTAAAAGCAGTCAATTACGTAACAACAAAAATATTAAAGATTAATTATGGAAAAATTCAAATACATATTTTATATATATTTATATCAGTAATAATTGCACTTGTTTTAGTCTTAAAATTTGTGTAAGGAGGTTCTCATTTGAAATATAATTTGATTTATTTTATTCAGAGTTTATTGATTATAGTTTTATCACCATTATTTATAGGAATTCTAAAAAAGATGAAAGCAACTCTTAGGGGTTATATTGGTTCATCTATTGTTCAACCTTATTATGATCTAAGTAAGTTATTAAAAAAAGGGAAAGTAATATCAAATAGAAGCTCATTTATAACAGCTATTGGTCCAATAGTAATACTTGCGGCGACTATAACAACAGCATTTTTTGTACCGGTTTTTTATACGAGCATGGAGCAGAGCGTCGGAAATTTATTTATTCTTATGTTTTCATTTGGAATAGTAAAAATGTTTACAGTACTAATTGGACTTGATAGTTCAAGCACCTTTGGGGGAATGGGATCAAGTCGGGAGTCGTTTATTTCAATGATGGCAGAACCACTAGTATTGTTTCTGTTGATATTTTTATATATAGAAACAAATGATTTTAACATATTTCATATTTCATTTATCAATAGTAAAATTGTACATTATGATACTGCACACCTTATAACAATGGTAACTTTTATTATTGCAATACTTGCTGAAAATGCTCGAATACCTTTTGATAATCCAGAAACACACTTAGAACTTACAATGATGCATGAAGCAATGATTTTGGATTTATCAGGTAGTGATTTAGCATATGTTGAATTATCATCACATATCAAACTAATTGTATATTTAATTGTTTTGATTAATTGTTTTATACCTATTGGAATTGCAACAACGCTTACCGTTTCAGCGATTTTTATAGGACTCGTAACATTTATATTTAAACTTTTAATTTGTTTATTCGGAATCGCTATAATAGAAACAACTTTCGCTAAATCTAGGTTATTCAAAGGGGCAGAATTGTTTCCAGCTATGATATCTCTAGGAATAGTCGCAATTACATTAATTTATATTTTATAAAGGAGAGAGATTATGATAGAAGCTTTACTTACAATTATATTAATATCTAGCATATTTATGTCTGGAGTAAGAAGAATAAAACTTATTACAGCAGGATTTATATTTCAGTCAGCGGCTATTGGGCTTATAGTTTTAAAGCTTGGGTATCAGACCGGAAAAGTGGATTATTATATTCTGGGAATTTTAACAATAGTTACTAAAGTTATTATAATACCAATAATAATAAATAGATCTGTAGAAAAATTAAAGATAAAAAGAGAAATGGAGTTAATAGTAAATGCTTTTGTTTCTTATCTTATAACAGGACTTGGGATAATGATAGCTTTTGGCCTTTTAAACAAGAGCCAAGATAACTTTTTAAAGACTGGAATTGCACTATTTATTATAGGCATTTTATTAATGGTTGCAAGAAAAAAAGCTATTACTCAAATGATAGGATTTTTAATATTTGAAAATGGTATTGTGCTCTTTGAAACGTCTCTATCTAAAATGTCTCTTGTAATAGAGGCGGGAATAGTTTTTGAAACATTAATGCTTGCACTTATTATGGGTATAATGATTTTCCGTATTAATAAAACTTTTGATTCAATAAATACAGACTTTTTTGAAAATCTAAAAGAATAGTTGGTGAAATAATGTATATTACAGTACTTGGTATTTTGTTCTTATTTTTAATAGTTACACCCTTACTTTTTAAAAACATAAAAACCACTGGACTTGTTACAATATTTGGAGCTGTGTTAGTTTTGGGTATTGTACTAAAAATTATTACGATGGTTTCAGGAGGGTATTCCCTTAGTTATTTTAATGAATTTTTTTATATTGATAGTTTGAGTATTGTGCAACTTTTGATTATATCTTGTATAAATATAATTGTGAGTATTTACTCATATAGGTATATCATAGATGAGGTAGAGGAGAAAACAATCACTCTTAAAATGGGAAAATTTTATTATTTCTTATTTAATTTCTTTGTATTTTTCATGCTATTTATCGCACTAACTAATAATATTGTAGCAATGTGGATTGGCCTTGAAGGGACAACACTTACAACTGCATTTCTAATTGGATTTAACATTAATAAAAATTCCTTAGAATCCGCTTGGAAGTATATTATTATTTGTTCAATTGGTATAGGTATAGGTTTAATCGGTATACTAATTTTCGTCAATGCTTATAGTAATCAAGATACTGACCAAATACTAAAATGGTCTCATCTTGTAAATAACCAAAATCCACAAAGTACATATGCTATTAAAATAGCTTTTACATTAATATTTGTTGGGATTGGTACCAAAGCAGGCCTTGCGCCTATGCACACATGGCTTCCTGATGCTCATAGTGAGGCGCCATCACCAGTTAGTGCGATGATGTCGGGTGTCCTTTTAAACCTTGCATTATATGTAATTTTAAGATTTTACATTATAACAAAACATATACCGGGCCTTGAAAATACCAAGTGGTTGTTTATAGTTTTTGGTTGTGTATCACTTATAATTTCATCATTTAGTATTTTAAGACAACTTAATTATAAAAGATTGCTTGCATTCTCGTCTGTTGAAAATATGGGTATTATAGCACTGGGACTTGGAGTTGGAAGTAAAATTGCAGTGTTTGGTGCAATACTTCATTCGTTAGTACATGCCTTTGGAAAGTCTATGTTGTTTTTAACTGCAGGAAATTTATTAAGTGCATATAAAACAAAACGTATAGACAAGATTGATGCTTTAATAAAGACTATGCCAATAAATGCAGTATTTTTTATTATAGGTATGCTTGTTATTACCGGAGCACCTCCATTCCCAGCTTTTTTTAGTGAATACTATATAATTGTAGGAACTGTTGAGAGTGGAAATTACATTGTCACTGCACTCTATACTTTTTGTCTCCTATTAGTTTTCGCAGGGTTTCTACGAGTATTCATTAAGATAGTTTTCAACACGGAACCTGGCGTAAAATATGTTAGAATGAAAGAAGATAAAAAAAATATATTGCCACTCGCTTTATGTTTAGTTTCAATTGTTATTATGAGTTTAACTATGAATGGTTATTTGTCAAATATGATAAATAATGCAGTTTTAATTATATGTGATTAGGAAGTGAAAATATGAAAATAACAGATGTTATAAATAGTTTACAAGAATTGAATTTTGATTTAAAATATGAAGTTAAGAATAAAAATGAGTTATATGTTAGAGTAAAATCAGATCAAATAAGGAAAATTGTGCTTATTTGCGTTGATTTATATAAATTTAATTATATTTGTGAGTTTTCTGTAGTTGAAAAAGAAACATCATTAAAAGATAAAGAAACTACAATAAATTGTGTATTTTCAAATAGTAAGCAAGGTTATTATGTAATATGTAGTTATGTTACTGATAAAAAACCAATTAATCTTAGTAATATAATTTATCAAAGCAAATTATTTCAAAGAGAAATTAATAAAGAATATGATTACAAGATTAAAGAAGTATCAGGTACAGGTGCATATCAAGTTGCAGTAGGTCCCGTACATGCAGGAATTATTGAACCGGGTCATTTTAGGTTTAGTGTTATGGGAGAACCAATAGAAAATCTTGAAATAAAACTTATGTACAAATATAGGGGAATAGAAAATCTATGTCAAGATATAAATGCAAATACATTGAATCTTATGGTTGAGCGAATCTCTGGAGAATCAAGTGTAGCTTATGGTGAAGTTTATGCTATTCTTGTAGAAAAACTTTTAGGCGCTGATGTTAGCATCGAGATAAAAGCGTTTAGAGTAGTTCTTTTAGAGCTTGAACGAATGTATAATTATATGGATGATTTGGGTGGAGTAGGCAACGATATAGGTTATAGTTATGTAGCTAAAAAATTTGGTTATTTTTCAGAAGTAGTGCATCAGCTATGTGAGAGGATAAGTGGAAGCAGGTATATTAGAAATTCTATTGTTCCTCTCGGAATAAATATAGATTTTGATGAAAAGAAAAAGAAAGATATTTTAGATACTTTAAAAAGTCTTAAATCAAGGGTTTTTAGCATAATAAAAATGAGTGAAAATTCAGTTTCATTTTTAGATAGGGTAGAAGATTCAGGGATGGTTAGTCGCGTTATGGCTAAGAAATTATGTATGACAGGCGTTGTAGCAAGGGCTTGTAATTTGAAATATGATGTTAGAGTTTCCTTCCCGTATGAGCTATATAAGGAAATAAAAAGAGATATAAATATAGAAACAAAGGGCGGAGTTTTTGAAAGGTATAAATTAAAAGCCCAGGAGCTTAAAGATGCTTTTGCTTTTATAGAAAAAGCAATGTCATATATAAATATTGATATAAAAAGAGAAAAACAGGAATTTTGTTTAAAAGAGGGGTTAGAGGCAATAACTTCAGTTGAAACAGTAAAGGGAGAACTTGTAGTTTATGGGTTAACAGGAAAAGATAATAAGTTTGACAGAATCTACTTTAAAACTCCTTCTTTTACTAATTGGACAGGTATGAGTGAAGCGGTTCTTGGAGAAATTATTCCTGATTTTCCTCTTATTAATAAAAGCTTTAATATGTCTTATTCTGAGAATGACAAGTAGGGAGTATTAAAATGAATAATATAATTGATAGAATAAAATATGGAACAGAAACAGTAAAAGATCCACTTGAAAATAATGAATTTTCTTATGGGAAAATTGTTGCAGAGCAAAATGTATGTGATAATTGTGGAAAGTGCATGAAGGTATGCCTTGTGAATGCCATAAAGATAAATACTATTACAAATGCAGAGCATCTAGTAAGTGTAGATGATAAAAAATGTATTTATTGTAGAGATTGCGTTGATATTTGTCCAAAATCTGTTTTGAAAATGACATCCAATTATAAAATGTCAGAATTGGAACTTGCAGGTGATAAACTTAGGGAAAAAATATATAAGACCTTTAGGAGATCGCTTGTACTAAGAGTAGTCGATACTGGTTCATGCAATGCTTGTATGTCAGAGCTTAATGCACTTTCAAATACTTTTTATGATATTTCAAGATTTGGAATTAATGTATCCCCATCTCCAAGACATGCAGATGGACTAGTGGTAACTGGACCAGTTACTATAAATATGAAAGAGGCTTTAGAGAAGACTTACCAGGCAATGGCCGAACCTAAAATAGTAATAGCTGTTGGTAGTTGTGCTTATAATGGCGGAATATTTAAAGAGGGAGATGGGGTCTATGGGACACTTCACGATATATTGCCAGTAGATCTTGTAATTCCAGGTTGCCCTCCATCTCCGCAGGCAATTATTTTTGGACTTCTTAAAATAATGGATAAAATTAAAAAAATAGATTAATAATCAATAAGCAAAATTTAAGTGTCCGTAAGAAGTGTTTGTTTGAGTACAAGCACTTCTTACGGGCACTTTTTTATCTACTAATCAAATATTAATAAAATAATTTTAGATAAATATGTTTGTGCAAACGCTTGCATTAAACTAGATAATTATGTATAATAAACATAAAAGGTGAAATTATAATAAAATGTGAAAGTTTAAATTATCAAACAATACAATTGTTAATTATTTTCTATTAACAAAAAATATAGGAGGGGAATATATTGGATACTAATAATCTTCCAAGAGTTGCTTATTTTTGTATGGAGTATGGACTAAGCTCAGATTTTAAAGCTTATGCAGGGGGGTTAGGAATACTTGCAGGCGATCATTTGAAAGGGGCAAAGGATTTAAATTTACCACTTATTGGAATAGGGCTTAAATGGAAACAAGGGTATACTGAACAGATTATAGATGAAAATGGTGAAGTATATGATACATATCATAATTATCATTATGAATTTTTAAAAGATACAGGGGTAAAAGTAACTGTTGATATCAGAAATTTAAAAGTGGTATGTAAGGTTTGGAAGTTAGAAGAGTTTGGTAATAATCCAATATATCTTTTAGATACTGATATACCGGAAAATGGTGATAGGTGGATAACAGGACAATTATATGGTTGGTTTGGAGAAGAAAGAATTGCTCAAGAAATGGTGTTAGGTATTGGCGGTGTAAAAGCTTTAAGAGCTTTAAATATACCAATAGATGTATATCACTTTAATGAAGGCCATGCTATACTTGCGGCTACAGAGCTTATAAAAGAAAAAATGCAATCTGGATATAGTTTTGAAGATAGCTGGGTGAAAACTCGGGATGAAGTAGTATTTACAACACATACTCCAATAGTTGAAGGTAATGAATCACATTCTATTGACAAATTAGAGTATATGGGAGCATTTAATGAATTGACTAGGCAGCAAATGGTCAGACTAGGTGGAGAACCATTTAATATGACTGTAGCGGGGCTTAGGCTATCAAGAAAAGCAAATGCTGTGGCACAACTTCATATGGAAACTGCAAATAAAATGTGGAAAACTGTTGCTGGAAGACCTGAAATTATTGGTATAACTAATGGAATTCATAAACCAACCTGGGTTGACGACCGAATGACGAAGGCTTACGATAATAATGGAGATCTTTTTGAAACTCACACAACTATTAAAAAAGAACTAATAGATTTTATTAAAGAAAGAACGGGGACTACGCTTTGCGTCGATAAGTTACTTATTGGATTTTCAAGAAGGGCTGCACCATATAAGAGAAGTGACTTAATATTTACGAATGAGGAGATTATTTCACCTTTACTTAAAAGTGGTAAAGTTCAAATAGTATTCTCTGGAAAAGCTCATCCACTTGATGATACAGGAAAAGAAATAGTAGCAAAACTTATAAGAATGATGAAAAAGTATCCAAATAGCGTAGTATTCCTTGAAAATTATGATATGAATATAGGAAGGATGCTAACCAGAGGTTCAGACATTTGGCTAAACAATCCTAGAAGACCTCTTGAGGCTAGTGGAACATCAGGAATGAAAGCTGCGATGAATGCTGTACTAAACTGTTCTATTTTAGACGGATGGTGGCCAGAGGCTTGCAACGATGGTGTAAATGGATGGCAATTTGGAGACGGGGTAGGCCTTGACGATTTAACAGAAGTAGAATTAGATAAACATGATACGCTTGCTCTTTATGATACTTTAATTAATAGAGTTATGGCTACTTATTATGGGAATAGAGAAAAGTGGGTAGAAATGATGAGAGAGAGTATTAGAACTACAAGTTATGAGTTCTCAGTTGAGAGAATGCTTGATGAATACTATAACAAAATGTATATAAAATAATTGTAGTTTATATACCAATTATAAATACAAGGAAAATAAAACAACTTCAAAATATAAATTTTGAAGTTGTTTTTATTATATAAAAATTTTTGCAATTGATTTATTTAACTTTTATAATCCAACCTTCTGGTGCTGATACATCTCCAAATTGAATTCCGTAAAGAGTATCATAAAGTTTTTTAGTAACTGGGCCTACTTCTGTTTCACTGTGGAAAACATGAAGTTTACCTTTATGTTCAATGCCACCAATAGGTGTAATTACAGCTGCAGTTCCACAGGCACCTGTTTCTTTAAAGTCTGTTAGGCTATCTATTGGAACATCTCTTTCTTGTACTTCCATTTTCAAATACTCTTTTGCAATATAAATCAATGACTTTTTAGTTATACTAGGAAGTATTGATGGTGATTTTGGAGTTACAAATATATTATCTTTTGTAATACCAAAGAAATTTGCAGCACCAACCTCTTCAATTTTAGTGTGTGTTGCAGGATCAAGGTATATACAGTCTGCAAAACCTTTTGATGCAGCATGTTCATGAGCAAGAAGACTTGCTGCATAGTTTCCTCCAACCTTTACATCACCGGTACCAAATGGTGCAGCTCTATCATATTCATCTGATGTCATAAAGTTTACAGGAGATAGCCCGGATTTAAAATAAGCACCGACTGGACAACAGAATAGACCAAATAAAAATTCTGGTGCTGGTCCTACTCCGAGGTTGTCACCAATTCCTATTACATAAGGTCTTAGATAAAGTGTCGCCCCAGTTCCATATGGTGCAACAAAAGCTTCATTTGCTTTAACTACCTGCAAACATGCATCAAGAAATTTTTCATCTGAAATTTCAGGTATTAAAACACGTGAACAACTGTTTCTCAAACGTTTTGCATTCTCTAGTGGTCTAAATAATTGAATGCTACCGTCCTTTGTGCGATAAGCTTTTAAACCTTCGAAACACTGTTGACCATAATGAAGAGATGTTGAAGCTTCACTTATAGAAAGATTGTTATCTTTAACTAATTTTCCATCATCCCATTTACCATTTTTCCATATTGATATGTACCTAAGATCTGTTTTGCTATAAGCAAAGCCTAATTTGTTCCAATCGATGTTAACATTTGTGCTCATATTTATCCCTCCTATTATTTTAAAAACCGTATTATAATTAAAATATATTTTATACAATATTAGAAAGATGACATTATATTCTAAATGTTGTAAAAATTCGTACAATACAAGATATAAGTTCTATTATAACATATAATATGTATAACAATGATATTATCAGTATTTTAATAAATTGAATTCAAAATAAATTTATAACGAATAAAAAAGTTTATTAAAATAATTTCTTAAAGCATTGTTTACATAAAGAGGTTTTACCCTTGTTAGCTGAAATACAGCCATCGCTTTGTACTACTTTACCACATACTTCACAAATTAAAGTTGTTTTACATTTATTATTAGATTTTGTTTTATTTAGTTTAGAACCCATAGTATTTTTTTTATTTGATGGTGGATCATAATTTATAGGTGGTTGTTTTTCTTCTTTTTCAACTATTGAATATTTCATTGCATATGTACTTTCACCAAAAAGTTCTAGTTCGAATCTGGGATTCTCCTTACTGTAAAATTCCTCAATAATAAGTCTTGTAACTTGAGCATCATTAACTATAAGACCACTTTTTTCTATACCATCAAAAATACTTTTTGTTATGTTGTTTGTATCAGGATGTCTTTTGAAACTTTTATAATATACCTTTAAAACGGCAATAAGCGATTCCGTTAAAAAAATACTGGGATTTTGGCTCCTACATTGATAAGCAATTTCTTCTTCATATAAAGCATATCTATCGTGGTATTTTCCAGAATTATAGGGTAAAATAGCTCGACCATTTGTATTGAAAAGTTTAAAATTGGATTTTGAAATAGGTGAACCCTTTATAATGACTTTTGCATAAGTGTTACTCATATGTTCCCCCTAGGATCTATATTAAACAGATGATTATTATTAAATATATTTTAATCTTTTTTTTCTATAATAAACATTCACATATAATTATATCATATAATGATACATGTCTAATCGTGAACAACTAGAATAGGTATATATAAATTTGATATGACAAAGCTAATAAAGTATAATTAATATGTATTATTAGTAGATGTTAGCTTTTTTAGAATAGAAAAATAAATTCTTATAATATTTTTATGAATATATTGAAAAAAATCATATAGACTATGTTAAAGGTGGGTAAAAACAATGGAAAAGGATATTAAAATACTTGCAATAGAATCAAGTTGTGATGAGACGGCAGCTTCAGTTGTCATGAATGGTAGGGATGTTTTATCTAACATAATTGCATCTCAAATAGACACACATGTAAAATTTGGGGGTGTTGTTCCAGAAGTAGCATCTAGAAAGCATATAGAAGCAATAAGTGCAGTGGTTCAAGAGGCACTAGATGAAGCTAAAGTTACATTAGATGATATAGATGCAATAGGAGTAACCTATGGACCTGGGCTCGTTGGGGCACTGCTTGTAGGCGTTCAATATGCTAAAGGACTTGCATATGCAACTCATAAACCGCTAATTGGAGTTAATCATATAGAAGGGCATATAAGTGCTAATTTTATTCAATATAAGGAGCTTGAGCCACCATTTATGTGTTTGGTAGTTTCAGGTGGACATACATTTATTGTATACATGAAGGACCATGGTGATTTTGAAGTTATGGCCCAAACTAGAGATGATGCAGCGGGAGAAGCCTTCGATAAGGTAGCGCGTGCAATAGGTCTTGGGTATCCAGGTGGACCTAAAATAGATAAAATAGCAAAGACTGGCAATGCAGATGCTATAAAGTTTCCAAAAGCTAAATTCCATGATGTTACTTTAGATTTTTCATTTAGTGGAGTTAAATCTTCGGTGTTAAATTATTTAAACAAAATGAACATGAAAAATGAGCCAATTAGTGTACCGGATGTGGCTGCATCTTTTCAAAAGGCAGTTGTTAATGTTTTGGTAGAAAACGCCTTTGAGGCATGTAAAATTAAAGGGGTAGATAAAATAACAATAGCAGGTGGAGTAGCTTCAAACTCTTGTCTTAGAGAGACAATGCTAAAAGAAGGGCAAAAGAAAAATATAAAAGTTATGTTCCCAGAGATGATACTCTGCACTGATAATGCTGCAATGATTGGAAGCGCAGCCTACTTTGAATTAATAAAAGGAAGAGTTTCACCGTTAACTTTAAATGCAATACCAAATCTAAAGCTTGGTGAAAGATAGTAAAAGGAGTCTTTAAATTTGATCAAAGTTAATTTAAGAATAATGAAAAGAAGAATTAGAAAATTACATTCACAACATGTTATACATGAGTCATTTAGATTTGGAATCCTTCTTGCAATTGCAGGAGGATTTTTGGACTCTTATACCTTCATAGGAAGAGGAGGAGTTTTTGCTAATGCTCAAACTGGTAATATTGTACTTGTTGCCATATATGCTGCAAAAGGAGAATGGGTGCAAGCGTTTGCTAATATTCCAGCTATAGTAGCTTTCGTAATCGGAGTAATTGTTGTTCAATCAATAAAAAATGATTCATCACGGTTATTTATAAATGACTGGCCACGGGCAGTTTTAATTTTTGAAATTATAGTCCTTTTTGCAATAGGATTTATACCTAGTACCATTCCTAATCTTATTGTAAATGTTATAGTATCGTTTGTTGCTTCGATTCAAGTATGTTCATTTTCTAAAATTGCGGACTCTCCATATAGCTCAACTATGTCCACAGGTAATTTACGATCAGCTGCAAGGGAGGCATATATTGCTTTCACCCAAAAAGATCATGATGCGGCTATTCGTACTATTCGTCTTTTTACAATTGTTTCTTCATTTTTATTGGGAGCATTATTAGGCGGAATATTAACATTAAATGTTGGTGTTAAAGCAATATGGGGTGCTGCGATTATAATAATAGGGGCTTTGGTATTATACAATATTAATAATTCATAAATATATTTCAATATTTATGAATTATTAATATTGTAAAATTACATGTACACCTCCATTTTGCGTAATAGCTTAAAGAATGGTATTATCTCCAAAGTCTTTCATAAGATTCTTAAGTTCATCTATCTGTTTTTGCAAATCCCTATTTGTACTGTTTGAAACAGTATTTACATTACTTGCATTTTGAGCTTCTTCTTTTGCTTGAAGATTAGAAAGTTGAGCTGCAATTATAAAAATGCTTTGAGCCACACTGAATAAAAAATTGGCTACTACATTTTGTTGGTCAACGTCGAACTTAGATGCAATAATAATTCCTAGGATTGTAGCTATTGTAGCCAATTCAGTAGGGCTGTATTCTTCTAGTTTTTTCATATAATACCTCATTTGAATATTGATATATTATAGTATATTCATTTATCAAATGTTGTGTAGATTATATTTTAACATTATTATAAGTATCATGTGAAATTATCATACTTAACTGATGATATGATTTTAAAAGCTGTAAGTTAACCTTTTAATAAATAAAAAAGTTTTTAAATAATTATAGGGCATTAGGTTAAATAATCTGATGCCATTTTTTATATTTATATATGTAAAACAATTAAATATAATTATAGAAAATAACTACAAAAGTGAATGTTGCCAGTTGATACAATAATATAAGTAGAGTATAATTATCTGAGTTTCAATGATTTAAAATAACGATTATTCTTACGAATTTAAACGAGGAGCAATATTATGATAACCCATCCCAAAATGACAAAAAAATTATTTAAGCTGCTCATTGTGACAATTTGTTTATTTCTAGGCATATTTACAGTGATATCTTATTCAAATAGAAATGAAAACAAAGATAATACGTCTAATAAAGGTACTGATATTAATGGTACAAATCAAAATATAAAAAACATCAAGTTAACTAAAATAGCATTTTTAAAAGGTAATAGTGTGTATCTTTATGATGAAATAAATAGGCAGATTAAGTCACTTGGAGATAGTTCAAAATCAAAGGATTTATTGGAACTTTCTCCAGATAAAAAGAAAATTGTATTTAGGTATTTTAATGAAGGTCAACCTATATATCCGCCTCATGTAATTATTTATAACATTAAAGATGAGAAGCTAACAGATATTGTTATTAATAATAAAAATGTACAACAAATTGTCGAGCTTAAATGGATAGATAATGAAAACATTTTGGTTACAGGGCACATTAATCCTTCAGTTTCAGGTTATACAGTATATAATATAAAAAGCAAAGCAGAGTTAATTTCCTGCGTTGGAACCATACGGGATGTTAGTTTAGGTAAAAAAAACATTGTTTATAGCAACACACCCCATATATTCCCAGGACCAAAAGCTAATTTATATATTAATGGTAAGAAAGTTTTTGAAATTAATAATGATAAGGAACAAATATTTGATGGTGTAATATCTAAAGATGGCAAAACAATTGCATTTAGAAGTGGGGTGACAGGTGAAAAGAATTTAAATGGTAAAGTAAGCTCATATCTTAACGTAGCTAAAATTAGTAGTAACACAAATGAGATAAACGATCTAAAGAAGATAATTATAAGTGGTGATATAGCTGGCGAATTAAAATTTGATGATGAAAATAATTTAAGTATTATTGATGAAAAATTCATATATAAATTAAAAGATGGAAAGATTATTAAGGAGGGAAATACGCTGCCAAAGCAAAAAGAACTTTCGGCGCTTCAACTTAAAGAGTTTAGACAAACTTTGGCTAAACAATTTCCTAAAGAGACTATTTCAGATCAAACAGTATTAGAAGATATAGATATATATAATATGGTAGCTTTTTAGGACTTAAAACAAATATAGGAATTAGTAAAATATAATTTTTATTTATGAAATTTGTTAAAATCTTGTTAACAAATATTTAAAAATTTGGTATAATAACCTTATGTTTATGAAAAATTATGGAAGAAGGGTTATTATGAAAAAGGAAAATTCTTATAGGCTTCAGAAAACGAAAATTCATGTGAAGACGATACCAGAATTAATAGTTAGTAAATTACTTATGTTACTAGGTTGTATTATACCAATATCTATATTGATAGCCTATGCTATGAAGTTGAACTTTTTCTCTATTACAAGAATTCTATCAATATTTATCTTAATTATAAGCATAGCTGCATACTTGAAAAGTGAAATTATGTATCCTCATCCTAAAGTAGTACATAAGGGTGATAAAGTAGGTAGTAAAAAAAATATAGTTTACAAAAAACATAAAATAAACTTTTCTTTCTCTCTAAAGAAAGGAACGCTTCAAGTGGTATTATCAATGTTAATAATTATATTAATAACTTATTTAGGACAAGGTATTTATAAATTAATTGGGTAAGGAGTATTAAATATGGATAATAATTATAAGTTTTTTAGAAATAAAGAATGTGAATATTTTCCTTGTCATGAGGTTGAAAATAATGAAAAATTCAATTGCTTATTTTGCTATTGCCCCTTATATTTTCTTAAGCAGTGTGGGGGAAATGGAAAATTTGTGAATGGAATTAAAGATTGTTCATCTTGTTTGATACCACATTCTGAAAATGGTTATGAATATATTGTAGGTAAAATAAGGGAAGTAAATAAAATAAAAAGAAAATAGCAACTATCAAAATAAGCTATTATTGTTCATATAAAATTATAATAACCTATGAAGAACTATTATTCGCTGATGACAAGATTGTATTTAAAGCACTTATGGGTTATAATTAAAGTATTAATTAAAAAAGTTAATAACTTAACATAAAAAAATAAGTCTGTAAAAAATGGCACTGTCAATTCAGCGCCTTTTTTTTACCCTAAATTATGTTGATATAAGTTTTTCTTAAAAATAATACAATGCGGAGGTACAAATGTGAAAGTAAATAGAAGATTAGAATTATTTAAAAATGTAACAGATAAAGAGTGGGATGATTGGGAATGGCAAGTTCAAAACAGAATCGAAACTGTGGAAGAGCTAAAAAAATATATACCATTAACTATTGAAGAAGAAGAGGGAGCAAAAAAATGTCTTCAAACATTGAGGATGGCAATTACTCCATATTACTTATCGTTAATAGACCCGAATGACCCATATGACCCAATAAGGAAACAAGCTATACCAACAGCTCTTGAATTACACAAAGCGGATGCTGATTTATTGGATCCACTGCATGAAGATACGGATTCTCCAGTGCCTGGGCTTACTCATAGATACCCAGACAGAGTATTGCTACTAATAACTGATATGTGCTCAATGTACTGTAGGCATTGTACAAGAAGAAGATTTGCAGGTCAAAATGATAATTCTATGGCAATTGAAAAAATAGATAAAGCAATTGAGTATATAAGAAATACGGTGCAAGTTAGAGATGTATTATTATCAGGCGGGGATGCTCTACTCGTAACAGACGATAAATTAGAATATATAATAAAAAAATTAAGAGAAATTCCGCATGTTGAAATAATAAGAATAGGTTCAAGAGCACCCGTAGTTCTTCCGCAAAGAATTACTCCTAAATTAGTTGAAATGTTAAAAAAATATCATCCGATTTGGTTAAATACACATTTTAATCATCCAAATGAAATTACACAGGAATCAAAGATTGCTTGCGAAAGACTTGCAAATGCAGGAGTTCCTTTAGGAAATCAATCAGTTCTTCTAAGAGGAGTTAATGACTGTACACACATAATGATGGAGCTTGTGCAGGAACTTGTTAAAATAAGAGTAAGGCCTTATTACATATATCAATGCGACCTTTCAATGGGACTTGAACACTTTAGAACACCTGTATCTAAAGGAATAGAAATAATTGAGGGTTTAAGAGGTCATACTTCAGGATTTTGTGTACCGACATTTGTTGTTGATGCGCCAGGCGGTGGTGGAAAAATCCCAGTAATGCCAGGATATATTATATCTCAAAGTCCTGAAAAAGTAGTACTTAGAAACTTTGAAGGAGTTATAACTACATATGAGCAACCAACTAGCTATACTTCAGGCTGTCACTGTGATGTTTGTGAAGGCAAGAAAAAGGTTCACAGAGTAGGAGTTGCCGGTTTATTAAATAATGAGAAGATGGCGATGGAACCAGTTGGACTTGAGAGAAATCTAAGAGGACAAGAATAGTAAAACTAAAATATATTAATAATAAGCCTCGAGATTAATTTCTCTAGGCTTATTATTTTTTACATTTATCTCGTTAAGCTGTAACATCTCCTATTCAATTGAATAGGATGGTATCATAAGAAATTTTAGGAGGGTAAATTTGGGAACCCTAAAAATAGGTTCAAAAGGAACGAAGGTATCAGAAATACAAGCATTACTTAACAAGTTAGGTTATGATGTTGGAATGATAGATGGGATTTATGGACCACAAACTGCAGGTGCAGTAAAAAAGTTTCAGAAATATTTTGGATTATTACCTACAGGTGAAGTGGATGCTGATACTTATAAACTTATGAATAGATTTTTATTAGGTTATGATACTTATAGAATTAAAGCGGGTGACACTTTATACCTTATAGCAAAACGTTATTACACGCCACTTACAAGTATAATTACTGCAAATCCTCAAATAAATGCTAATAGTTTGAGAGTTGGTGAAGTAATCATAGTTCCATACTCGCTGGATGTGGTTTATACAAATATTGATTACACTTATGAAATTATGAAAAAAGATTTAGAAGGATTAAAAGCTAGATATCCATTTATTGAAGTTGAGAGTGCTGGTAGGAGTGAGCTTGGAAAAGAACTTTATTATGCGAAATTAGGTAATGGACCCAACAAAGTATTTTATAATGGCTCTCACCATGCTATTGAATGGATAACTTCTGTACTTTTAATGAAATTTATTGAGAACTTTGCTAAAGCCTATGCAACGAGCCAGAATATAGAAGGTTATAATATTCGTGATATATTTCGTAAAAGTACTATATATGTTATGCCAATGGTTAATCCAGACGGAGTAGATTTAGTTCTTAATGGTCTAGAGAGAAGTAATCCGTATTATAATGATTTAATTAAGTGGAATAATGGAAGTTTAGATTTTTCTAAAAATTGGAGTGCTAATATTCGAGGCGTAGATCTTAATCATAACTATGATGCTATGTGGCAAGAATCAAAGAATGCAGAAGAAAGTTATGGAGTATATGGACCAGGTCCCACAAGATACTCAGGTACGGCGCCAGAATCAGAAAAAGAGTCTAAAGCCGTAGCGAATTTTACAAGAAGTAATAACTTTAGATTAGTAATAGCATATCATACTCAAGGTGAAATAATATACTGGAATTTTCAAAATTTAGCAAGTCCTGAAGCTAAAGCAATAGCAGTAATATTTTCACAACTAAGCAGGTATAATCTAGGAGAAACCACTGGGATTACGAGCTATGCAGGATATAAAGACTGGTTTATTGAAAAATTTAGAAGACCAGGTTACACCATTGAAGTTGGACTTGGACAAAACCCTCTTCCAATAAGTCAGTTTGATAAGATTTATAGTGACAACATTAAAGTATTATTAGAAGGGTCAACGATTTAGTCACTATATGTAATCATAAAAGTTCAGCATGTTGGAGGTTAAACAATTAATACTTGTTTAAGGCCTACATGCTGAACTTTCATTAGTTATTATGTTTTATTCTTCTTTTGATACAGCGACTTCCCAGCTTACGTAAAGTTCTTCAAGTTCTTTTTTTACACTTATTAGTTGATTATTTGTGTCAACACTTCTACTTGGACTTGAATAAACTTCTTCAAGGCAAAGGTCATTGTTTAATTTTTCTATTTCTTTTTCTAGTGATGCAATTTTATCTTCTAGTTCTTTAAAATCAAGTTTCTTTTGTTTCTCAAGTTTATCTTCTTCTCGCTTCTTTTTCTTATCAAAGTTAATTTTAGTTTTTGACATTCCTTCTTGTTCTTCTTCTAACTTAAATCTTAAAGGGTTTTTCTTTTTTTCTATATAATAACTATAATTTCCTAAATACTCTTTGAGGCCGTCTTGATTTAATTCAAGTATTCTAGTAATTACTTTGTTTAAAAAGTATCTATCATGTGAAATTACAACAACGGTGCCATCATATCCTAGTATTGAATCTTCTAGGGCTTCACGGGACATAATATCTAAGTGATTTGTTGGTTCATCTAATAATAAGAAGTTTGCTTTAGATAACATGATTTTTAAAAGATTAATTCTACATCGTTCGCCACCACTTAATGTTTCAATAATTTTAAACACATCTTCTCCTATGAATAGAAAGGCAGCGAGCGCTGTACGAACCTCTGTGGTAGTAAGTTTTGGGAACTCATCCCAAACTTCATCTATTATAGTTTTTTTAGGGCTTAAGTTTGACTGTTCTTGGTCATAATATCCTACAAATATGTTTTTACCCAAAATTTTTATGCCTGTATCACTGGGGATTTGATCCATTATAATTTTAAAAAGTGTGGTTTTACCTCGTCCATTTTCACCAATAAGAGCGAATTTTTCTGATCTTTTTATGTCTAAATTTAGATGCTCAAACAAAAGGTTGTCTCCAAATCGTTTTGATAAGTCTTCTATATGAAGAACATCGTTTCCACTTTTAATTTCTGTTTCAAATTTAATTCTAGTGTCGCGCGGATCTTTATCTGGAGTGTGAATTCGTTCAACTTTGTCTAAAGATTTTTGTCTGCTATCAGCAGCCCTTACACTTTTTTCTCTATTAAAAGATCTATATTTAGTTATAATATCTTCTTGTCTTTTTATTTCTGATTGTTGCACATGGTATGCTTTCAATTGAATTTCATAATTTATCTTTTTTAATTCAATAAAACTCGTATAACTTCCATTATAACAATCTACATGTCCATTAATAAGTTCAAAAGTTTTATTGGTAATGGTATCTAAAAAGAATCTATCATGAGAAATTATAAACATAGTGCCTTTATAAGATTTAAGGTAATCTTCGAGCCACTCTATAGCATCGAGGTCTAAATGGTTAGTAGGCTCATCGAGTAATAGTATATCAGGATTTTTAAGTAATAATTTACAAAGTGCTACCCTAGTTTTTTGACCTCCACTTAATATGTTTATTGGTTTATCATAATCATCTTCTAAAAAGCCAAGGCCTTTAAGAACTCTACTTATCTTAGCTTTATAGCTGTAACCGCCGCGATTATTGTAAAGTTCAGAAGTTAATGTATATTCTTTGATTATCTTATTTTGATAATCTTCTTTGCTAGCGTCATAAGGTAAACTCATTTTTATTTCTAGAGCTTTAAGACTTTTTTCGAGCTTTAGCAAATTGTCGAATACTAAAAGTGTTTCCTCATATATAGTATTAGTTATATCTAATGATAAATTTTGGGATAAATAACCTAGCTTTTTATTTTTATCTATAAATAATTCACCAGCATCATGGTCCAATTGTGAGGTAAGTATTTTGAAAAGTGTAGACTTGCCAGCTCCATTAGCACCAATAAAACCAATTCTTTCACCTTCATTTATACTTAAAGTTATTTTGTCTAAAATAACATCTATACCATAACTTTTGTGAATATCTTTGCAACTTAGAACTATCATTATTTTCACCTTCCCTGTAGCGTAGTCTTAAAATTAATAAATATTAATTAAAGACCTTCATATATTATTGTACTATTTATATTAAAGTTATTGTAGTAAAAAGCAAATATATATAACATTAATTTTTAGTGATAGTATAAAAGAAGTATAAATGGTGAATATTTCATAATATCTATTAAATTTGAAACAAAAGGTGATATTGACCTATAATGTGTGTTAAAATTGATAATATGAAATTCATGAAATTTATGATATTAACAGAGGAGTGTAAGTCGTGGAAAGAAAAAAGAATATATCGATGGCAGTTATTAGAAGATTGCCTAAATACAATAGATATTTAAAAGAACTTTTAAGAACCGATGTAGATAGAATATCCTCAAAAGAGTTAGGTGAGAGAATTGGATTTACAGCATCTCAAATTAGACAAGACTTGAACTGCTTTGGAGATTTTGGACAGCAGGGATACGGTTATAATGTTAAAGAATTATTAAATGAAATTAATGGCATATTGGGATTAGCAAAAGAATATAAAATGATAATAATAGGTGCTGGTAACATTGGGCAGGCTATTGCCAATTATACCAATTTTGAAAGGTTAGCTTTTAATTTGACGGCTATTTTTGATGTTAATCCAAAGCTTATAGGCCTTAAAATTAGAGACGTTGAAGTAATCGACATAGATGAATTAGTAGGTTTACTTAAGACTACGCCAATAGATATAGGGGTAATCTGTGTTTCAGAAAACAGTGCTCAAACAGTTTGTGACATGATGGTAGAAAATGGGGTTAAGGGTATATGGAATTTCGCACCTGTGGATTTAGATGTACCTAAAGAAATAATTGTTGAAAATGTACATTTGAGTGAGAGCCTCTTAACGCTTAGTTGTTTAATGAATGATAGGACCTACTTATAAAAAACAATTATTTCTTGTTGATATAATTACCTCAAAGATATATAATGTAATTGAGGTGGATGGCCTCATGGTATATTTAGTTTTATTTGTTATATTATTAACAAATAGCTGATTTATAGATTAATTCGTAAGGAGTGGATTGTTATGGAATACAAAAATATTGTTCTTCAAAAGGAAGACAAAGTTGCAGTACTTACAATTAGTAGACCAAAGGCTCTAAATGCATTAAATTCAGAAACATTAAAAGAGCTAGACTTAGCAATAGATGAAATTGCTAATGATGACAAGATTTACGCAGTAATTATAACAGGAGCTGGAAAAGCATTTGTTGCAGGTGCTGATATTTCTGAGATGAAGGATCTTGATGTATTGGGTGGTAGAAGATTTGGAAATCTAGGAAATAAAGTGTTTAGAAAATTAGAAACACTAGAAAAACCCGTAATAGCTGCAGTAAATGGTTTTGCTTTAGGTGGAGGTTGTGAGCTTTCTATGGCTTGCGATATCAGAATAGCATCTGTAAAAGCAAAATTTGGTCAACCTGAGGTAGGCCTTGGAATAACTCCTGGTTTTGGAGGTACTCAAAGACTTTCTAGACTTGTAGGACTTGGAATGGCTAAAGAATTAATATACACAGCTAAAATTATTAATGCAGAAGAAGCATTAAGAATTGGACTTGTTAATAAGGTAGTTGCGCTTGAAGATCTTTTAGTAGAAGCTAAAGCACTTGCAAATACAATTGCAGGACAAGCACCTATTGCTGTAAGTCTTTGTAAAGCAGCAATTAATAAGGGAATGCAATTAGACATAGACTCAGCACTTTCATATGAATCAGAAATATTCGGAGAATGTTTCTCGACTGAGGACCAAAGCAGTGGAATGACAGCATTTCTTGAAAAAACCGAAAAATGCTTTAAAAATAAGTAATTTAAGTACTATGTTAAAAGAATAGGTAGCTTAGCTGCCTATTCTTTTAAGAGTTAAAAAACAATTAGCTAAGCTACTTTACAGAATAACGAGGAGGAAGGTTCATGAATTTTACATTGACAAAAGAACAAGAATTTGTACAAAAAATGGTAAGTGAATTCGCATTAAACGAAGTTAAACCCTTAGCTGCGGAAATAGATGTTACAGAAAGATTTCCTAGCGAAACTGTAGAAAAAATGGCTAAATACAATATGATGGGTATTCCAATTGCTACTAAATATGGTGGAGCTGGCG